>NZ_CP073078.1:3722985-4028065 GCF_018135625.1 Phenylobacterium montanum | reverse complement strand
CCGCCGGGGCGGCGGCGCGCCCTCCAGAGGATGGTCGCGCATCCAGCTCAGGAGGTCGCGGATGCCGGCCAGGCCCGCGGCGGTGACCCTGGGGTCCTTGGCCTGATAGGTCAGCTCGTAGATCACACCCGGCTTGAAGCCGCCCTGCAGGGTCACCCGGCCCGGGCCGCCCGCCTGCTCGGCCGGCAGGAACTTCCACAGGGCGCGGTCGATGGGCCGACGCGGATCATCGGGACGCGCGCGCATCGTCAGCACCGCCGCCGGATCGTCCGGCGTCGCCGGCTCATAGGTCAGGCCGCGCATCCCGGCATAGGTCGCGACGTCTGTCGGGGCTGAAACGGTGAACTCATTCTCCACGGGCCCGGTGACGCCTTTGGCGACCGGAGGATCGAACACCAGCGGTTTCACACCCGGCGGCGGGGGCGCCACGTCCCAGGTCCAGGCCGAGAACAAGAGGGAAAAGCCGTGCCGCATCAGAAATCCGTCGCCGGCGTCGGCGGCGGTGGCGGGGTCATTGTTCGCCGCTCCCCGGCCGTCGATCTGGCCGAGGATGGCGATGTTGCCGCGGTTGTTGACGTCGTAGATCAGGGTGGTCGGCAGGGCCTTGACCGGCCGGAGCAGGATGAACGGGCTGGAGAACACCACCCGACCCCTGGCGTCGCGCGGCGCCAGCTTCAGGTCGACGACGGCGGCGTTGCGCGGATCCTCCGGGTTCAGCGCGAACCAGGCGACGCCCTTGATCTTCTCGTAAGGCCCCGCGGCGCCGAATCTAACGCCCGGGGCGAAGGCCGTGCGCTCGGTGACCTCGATGCGCTCCACCGCCGACGCGGCCGGGCGCGCGACCAGGGCGGCGGCGCAGAACGCCAGGCCTGCCCAGAGACCATGCTTGTGCAAACCCCGGCCTCCCCTCGTTGCGCTCAACCCTGGGCGGCGATGCTGCAGCTTGATAGGCGCTCGCAGGAGTCGGTGAAAGGGGCTGGGCCCAGTTTTCGTCGGCCGGGAGGGCTGATCTGGATCAGCGCCTGTCGGCGCGCAGCCGGGCCATCTGATCGGTTGTGGCGCCCATCCGGAAAGGCGGAGCATGAGTGAAGTTGCGGCGACGACGCCGTTCGAGATCATCGGCGAGCGGCAGGGTGTCCAGGCGGTGGTCGACCGGTTCTACGACCTGATGGACCAGGAGCCGGCCTATGCCGCCCTGCGCGCGCTGCACGGCGCCGATCTCGCGCCCATGCGCCAGTCCCTGACCGGCTTTCTGGCCGGCTGGCTGGGCGGCCCGCGCGACTGGTTCGCCGCCCGACCCGGCGCCTGCATCATGTCGCTGCATGCCCGCGCCGGCGTGACCCCCGAGACGGCGCGGCAATGGACCGAGGCCATGGCGCGGGCGCTGGAGGACTGCGGCGTCGACCCGGCCCTGCGCCAGCGGATGAACGACGCCTTCGGGCGGTTGGCGATGGGGATGGCGTAAGGGGGCGGCCTGGCGGCGCTGACACACCGATCAGCCGGGACGAGGAGATCGTGCGGAGCTTTGCGGGTTCGGCACGGGCCGAGAAGCCACCCTGGGGACACGCACCTTTGGCGCATGTCCCCGCGAAGCCGCGCCGTTGCCGGCGGTCCCACCGCCGCTGAGGGCCGTTAGCGCCCGCCTGCCCCCATCCGGACTCCCGACCCATCCTCCGCCAAAGACCCCGCCCGCGCCTCGCACGCATCCCGCAAGTTCGCGAGCGTCTTCGGCATGTCCCGCCGGAGCACGGTCCGCACCAACGGGCCGGGGGCGATGAAGGAGGCGGTGACCCGGCTCTCGTAGAGCACGCGCGTGCGCGCGCCGCCGGCCAGGGACTGCAGCCGCCATTCGCCTTGCAGCAGCTTCAGGTCGCCGGCGATGCTGTGGAAGTCGATCCGGCCGGTCGGTTCGTAGTCGGCATGGACCACGGTGCGGACACCGGGCAGAAGGCCGCCGCGGCTGATCTGCTCGCGCTCGTCCCAGCGGCCGCCGGGGTCGCGGCGCAGGATGCGGCAGCTCTTCAGGTTGACCATCAGTCGCGGCGCCCCGGCGCAATCCACCAGCACGCGCCAGACCGTGGCCGGCGGGGCGTCTATGTCGACCGCGCCCCGGATGAGGCCCGAAGCGCCGTGGGGATCGGCGGTCACCTCGACAGCCGGGGCGGGCTCAGTGGCTCCAGCCGCGCCGCTGACGCAAGCGGCGACGAACAGCAGGGCCGGCGCGCAAAGCCGCCGCAATCGGACCATGGCCTCACTCCCGCGCCCCACGAGCCTCTATACGTCGGCTCATCGGCGCCGGATTTGGCGAGCCGTCCTCAGGCCCCCGCGCGGTTCTTCACCAGGTCCTCGACCACGGACGGATCGGCCAGGGTGGTGGTGTCACCGAGGTTGGTCACATCGTTCTCGGCCACCTTGCGCAGGATGCGGCGCATGATCTTGCCCGAGCGGGTCTTGGGCAGGCCCGGCGCCCACTGGATCACGTCCGGCGCCGCGAAGGGGCCGATCTCCTGGCGCACCCATTTGATCAGCGCGGCTCTGAGCTCGTCGCTGGGCTTGGCCTCGACCGTCAGGGTGACATAGGCGTAGATGCCCTGGCCCTTGATGTCGTGCGGATAGCCGACCACCGCCGCCTCGGCCACCGTGTGGTGGGCCACCAGCGCGCTCTCGATCTCGGCTGTGCCCAGGCGGTGGCCGGAGACGTTGATCACGTCGTCCACGCGGCCGGTGATCCAGTAGTAGCCGTCGGCGTCGCGGCGGCAGCCGTCGCCGGTGAAGTACTTGCCGGGATAGGTGGTGAAATAGGTGGTGATGAACCGCTCGTGGTCGCCATAGACCGTGCGCATCTGCCCCGGCCAGCTGTCGGTGATGCAGAGGTTGCCGTCCGTGGCGCCCTCCAGCACCTTCCCGTCAGCGTCCACCAGCTGCAGCTTGACCCCCGGCAGGGGCTTGGTCGCGGAGCCGGGCTTCAGCGCCGTGGCGCCCGGCAGGGGAGCCACCAGGGCGGCGCCGGTCTCGGTCTGCCACCAGGTGTCGACGATCGGGCAGCGGCCCTCGCCGACCACGCGGTGGTACCACAGCCAGGCCTCGGGATTGATCGGCTCGCCGACGGTGCCCAGCAGGCGCAGCGACTTGCGGCTGGTCTTCTTCACCGGCTCCTCGCCTTCCCGCATCAGGGCGCGCAAGGCGGTGGGGGCGGTGTAGAAGATCTCGACCTGGTGCTTGTCGATCACCTCCCAGAACCTGGAGGTGGTCGGATAGTTGGGCACGCCTTCGAAGATCAGGCTGGTCGCGCCGTTGGCCAGGGGGCCATAGACGATGTAGCTGTGACCGGTGACCCAGCCGACGTCGGCGGTGCACCAGAAGATCTCGCCCGGGCGATAGTCGAACACCGCCTCGTGGGTATAGGCGGCCCAGGTCAGATAGCCGCCGGTGGTATGCAAGACGCCCTTGGGCTTACCGGTCGAGCCGGAGGTGTAAAGGATGAACAGTGGATCCTCCGCGCCCATCGGCTCGGGCGGGCAGTCGGCGGAGACCTTGGCCTTTTCCTCGTCATAGGCGAAGTCGCGGCCTGGCTTCATGAACACCTTGGCCCCGGTGCGCTTGACCACGAGCACGGTGCGCACGTCCGGGCACTGGGTCAGGGCCAGGTCGACGTTCTGCTTCAGGGGTACTATCTTGCCGCCGCGCAGGCCCTCGTCGGCGGTGATGATCACCGTGGACTGGCAGTCCTGCACCCGGCCGGCGATGGAGTCGGGCGAGAAGCCGCCGAACACCACCGAATGCACCGCCCCGATGCGGGCGCAGGCCAGCATGGCGAAGGCCGCCTCGGGGATCATCGGCAGGTAGATGGTGACCCGGTCGCCCTTCCTGACCCCGTGGCTTTTGAGCACATTGGCCATGCGGCAGGTCTCGGCATGGGCCTCGGCGTAGGTGATCTTGCGGCTGTCGGCCGGATCGTCGCCCTCCCAGATGAAGGCGATGTCGTTGGCGCGGGCGGGAAGGTGCCGGTCGAGGCAATTGGCCGATGCGTTCAGGACGCCGTCGGCGAACCAGCGGATGCGGAAGTCCTCGCGATTGTAGGAAACGTCCTTGACCACGGTGAACGGCTTGATCCAGTCGAGCCGCCCGGCGATCTCGCGCCAATAGCCCTCCGGGTCCTCTTCGACCCGTTTCAGGGCGGCCTCGTAGCCGGCCGCATCGATCCTGGCGCGTTTGGCCCAGGCCTCGGGGACAGGAAAGACCTCGGGCTGGCTCATCGGATGCTCCCTGGATTTGGTTTGCGGCACGAGTAGCCGCAGGCGGGCGCCCGACGCAAGGGCGCCATCGTCGTAGACAGCGGGGCAGGGATACGGATTAGGTGGCGGCCTTCATTCGAGGTTCCCAACATGCTGCTGCACCTGTCCACCTGGTCCGAGATCGAAGCCTTTCTGGAGCGATCCAAGACCGTGGTGGTGCCGATCGGCTCCAACGAGCAGCATGGGCCCACGGGGCTCTTGGGGACCGACTGGCTGTGCCCGGAGATCATCGCCCACCATGCCCAGAAGAGCGGAGACATCCTGGTGGCCCCGACCTTCAACATCGGCATGGCCCAGCATCACCTGGGCTTTCCGGGCACCATCTCGCTGCGCCCCTCGACCTTCATCGCCGCTATCGGCGACTGGGTGCGATCCCTGGGCGCGCATGGCTTCGAGAAGATCTATTTCCTCAATGGCCACGGCGGCAACGTCGCCACCATCGAGGCGGCTTTCTCCGAGCTTTACGCCGCCGCGAGCTTCGAGAAACGCAAGTCGCGCGTGGTGCTGAAACTTAAGAACTGGTGGGACCTGGCTGGCGTGAACGCCCTGGCCATGCGGCAATTCCCGGTCGGCCACGGCAGTCATGCGACCCCTTCCGAGATCGCCATCACCCAGTGGGCCTATCCCGAGCACATCAAGGCGGCCAACTACGCGCCCCAGATCGCTCCCACCGGCCCGATCCGCGAAGCCGCCGACTTCCGCGCCCGCTTCCCCGATGGCCGCATGGGCTCGGACCCGGGCCTGGCGACCCCGGAAAAGGGCGGCGAACTGGTCGAGCTGGCCGCCAAGGGCCTGATCGCAGACGTGGCCGCGTTCGCAGCGGAGACCCGGCCGGGGTGAGCATTAGCCCCCTTGCATCACGCCTTGATAGATTCACGCGACAAACCCGCCAAATCGCGCCACAATTCATTTAGTGACCCGTGCAGATTCGACGCGCCGCGTCGTTCGCGACCGCGTCTTTAAGAGATCCGTAGCTGTGGCGTTGAGCGGCGGATCTGCCGGCGGCGATTGAAGTAGAGGCGCGGCCGCCCCATGTCCTGTACCGGAAACCTGTCCTGCACCCGAAATAAAAGGCGGCGCTAACAGAGTCAGTCAAAAGGGAAGAAGATGAAGCCTGCGTTGCATCACCCCGACACTCACGCCCATAGCGATCACCACGCCAAGTCCTGGAAGGTCGCGGAACTCTTCGAAAAGTATCTGGGAGCCGCGATCGCGATCGGCGTGATCGTGTTGCTCGCGGGCCTGTTCTACGCCCTGACGAGCACCGGCTCTGGAACGCCCACCTGGATGCGCTGACGGCGGTCCTCTGACCGGGATCTGTCGCGTCGCCAGCCGGGCCATCGCCTGAAGCTGGAAAGCGGCAGCGTTTGATTTCGCCTGAACCTTAGGGCGCGGGGCGGTTCGCCGCCCCGCGCGACGGGCGGTCCGGAAAAATATCCGGGCCGGTGTCGGAACCTCGTGGCGCAGGGCGTCCTAGGTGGGGGCATGCCCGGAGATGCGTCATGAGAAAAGTTATAGCGGCCGCGTTCGTGAGCCTGGACGGGGTCATGCAGGCCCCCGGCGGGCCTGAGGAGGATCCCACGGGAGGGTTCGCCCAGGGCGGCTGGACCTTCGGCTATTGGGACGATGCGATGGGCCAGTTCATGGGCGAGACCTTTTCGCGCCCGTTCGACCTGCTGCTCGGGCGCAAGACCTATGAGATCTTCGCGGCGCACTGGCCATACGCCGATCCCGCCGATCCGGTGACTGAGCGCTTCAACGCGGTGACCAAGTATGTGGCCACATCTTCACCCGAACCTCTGGCCTGGGCCAATTCGGTCTCCCTGGGGGCGAATGCAGCGGCGGAGGTTGCGCGGCTGAAGCAGACGGACGGCCCCGACCTTCTGACCCAGGGCAGCAGCGTTTTGTTGCAAGCCCTGTTCGCCGGTGACCTGATCGACGAGCTGCGATTGATGACCTTTCCGGTGATCCTGGGCCGCGGCAAGCGGGTGTTTGGTTCGGGAGTGAAGCCGTCAGGACTGAAGCTAGAGACGGCCACGACCTCCTCGACCGGCGTGGTCCTCAGCGTCTATCGCCCCGCCGGCGAGGTCCGCACCGGATCGTTCCAGCTGGCGGAGCCGTCGGAGGCTGAACTTGCACGCCGAGAGCGGATGCGCCGCGAGAACTAGGCCGGCCGCCGACGCCGGCGCTGTCCGCCTACAGCCCCGCCACGGGCGCGTGGGCGCAGTCGGGATCGAGCGGGCAGGCCAGGCATTGCGGCTTGCTGCGCTTGCACAGCGCCCGGCCGTGGTCGCGCAGGGCGAGATAGGCCCGCATCAGCCAGTCGCGGTCGGGCTGGCCGAAGGTCGCCAGCACCTCGACCGCTGCCCGATAGGAGGCCGAGTAGGATTTCTGCTCGGCGAAGAAACCCTGCCGGGCCAGGGTGCGCACGCCGTTGGACTCCAGCGCCGGCCGGGGCGCCACGCCAGCGAACAGCAGCACCTTGTCGGCGCCAGGATCGGCGATGGTCGGGTAATGCTTCAAGAGGGCGCGAGCCCTTGTCAGGGGCAGGCGTTGCAGCGTCGCCAGCAGGTCCCCACCGGCCTGGGCCAGGGTGATCTCGGCGATGGTCCGCCAGCGCTCGACACGGATCTCGGGCCGCATGCCGCCGCGCTGGGCGATCGGCATCAGGCGCTTTGGGTCGGCCTTCAGGATCGCCTGCGGGTCCAGGCCGATCTCGGCCCTGAAGGTCTCGAACAGGACGGCGCGGCGGTCGTCGTCGATCAGATAGCCGATGTTTTCCCAGAGGATCTGCTGCAGCGGATCGGTCAGCGGCTCGCCGGGCGGATAGAGGGCCGCCAGGCGCTCCACCGCTTCGATCAGGCTGATCCTGGCCTTTCCGCTCATGAGCTCTCCAGCGGGCGGCCGTAGCCCAGGCGGACGATGATGCGCTCCAGGGTCAGGCTCTGGAAGATGACCGAGAACACCACCACCACATAGGTCGCCGCCAGGATGATCGCGCGCTCGGGCGAGGGCGCCAGGGACAGGGCCATGGCCACCGATAGCCCCCCTCGCACCCCGGCCCAGGTCAGCACGGCCACCAGGCCCGGCTTGACCCCGCCGTCCACGGCCGCCAGCAGGGCCGCGGGTCCCGCCAGCGAGGCCCAGCGGGCCAGGAACACCAGGGGGATGGCCGCCGCGGCCAAACTGTCGGTCTGGCGGTCGTAGCGCAAGCCGAACACTTCCAGGCCCAGCAGCAGGAACAACAGCCCGTTCAGGTTCTCATCGACGATGGTCCAGAAGGCGCGGGTATAGCGGCGCGTCTCCGCGCTCATGGTCTCCCGCGCGCTATGGCGGCCGAGCATCAGGCCAGCCACCACCACTGCGATTGGGCCCGACAGGCCCAGGGCCTGGGACAGGGCGTAGGTTCCGGTGGAGAGCGCCAGGGTGATGCCGACCTCGACCGCATAGTCGTCGATGGCGCGCATGGCCCGGATCGCCACGAGCCCGGCCAGCAGGCCCAGCGCGCCCCCGCCCCCCGCCTCGACCAACACCCGCCCGGCGAGGCTCAGGGGCGTCGCCGCGCCGCCGCCGGTCGCCAGGGCCACAGCCGCGCCGAACAGCACCACCCCCACCCCGTCGTTGAACAGGGCCTCGCCCTCGATCAGGGCGCGGATGTCGGGCACGAGGCTGGTGCGCTTCAGCGCCGCGAGCACGCCGACCGGATCAGTAGGACTGATCAGAACGCCGAACACCAGCGCCCAGGCGAAGGAGAGGCGTATGCCGCCCCAGCCGCCGATCAGCCAGAAGCCGCCGCCGACCACCGCCGCCGACACCACCACGCCCAGGGTCGCCAGCACGGCTGCGGTCCAGCCCCGTCGGCGCAGGGCTTCGAAATCCACGTGCATGGCGCCGGCGAACAGCAGGTAGGCCAGCATGAACTGCAGGACGGCGGCGGAGAAATCCACCTGGCGCACCACCTGCTCGATCACCGCGCCGACACCGAGGCCTGGCGCGATCCGATCGATCCCGACCAGCGCCAGCGTGCCGACCAGGCCCACGACCAGCATGGCCACGCCCGCTGGCAGGCGCACGAGCTTGAGGTTCAGCCAGCCGATCGCTGCGGCGAGGCTGAGGAAGATCGCGGCCAAGTCGAACAGCGAAAGGCTCATGGCCTAGGTGCTGGCCTTTCCCCGCGCCGCATTCAACCGAAATCGGCGCTTCT
Source organism: Phenylobacterium montanum (assembly GCF_018135625.1). Taxonomy (NCBI): domain Bacteria; kingdom Pseudomonadati; phylum Pseudomonadota; class Alphaproteobacteria; order Caulobacterales; family Caulobacteraceae; genus Poindextera; species Poindextera montana. The sequence continues at coordinate 4,019,566 of NZ_CP073078.1, read as the reverse complement.
CAGCCCGCCACCACCTGATCGCCCTCGACCCGCACGGGCCATGGCTCAAGCGCACGGCCGGCGCAGGGGCCGCCCAGGCAGAGGCCGTCCTCGATGCGGAACATGGCTCCGTGGGCCGAGCACAGGATCAGGTCGCCGTCACGGGTCAGGAAGCGGTCCGGCATCAGCGCCAGGGGCATGCCGGCGTGGGGGCAGCGGTCGACATAGCCATGGATGCGCCCGTCCCGCCGAACGACGAAGCCGGCGAACAGACGGTCGCCGCTGCGGAACACGAAGCCCCTGGACCCGGGCTCGGCGATCTCGTCCAGGCCGCAGAGCCGCGTTCCGGCCGGCGGCTGGGCCGGATTCACGCAAAGCCGCCCACGGTCACCCGCCAGGGCTGCACGGTCACGCTCTCGAACAGGCCGGCGGTGCGATAGGGATCGGCGGCGGAGAAGGCCTCCACCTCGGCCGCATTTTCGGCCTCGATGACGAACATGGAGCCCTTCATCTGCTCGGCCGCGTCCAGCAGGGGGCCGGCGACCTTGATGCGGCGGAGGTTCTCGCGGACATAGGCCAGGTGCGCCTCACGCGTCGCCATGCGCAGGTCGAGGGCGCCGGCCTTGTCGAGGCAGGTGAGGACGAACAGGGCCATGGCGGAACTCCTAAAGGGTCTTGGTGGGCCGCCGGAAAGGGCCGTCGGCGAGAGCGAAAGTCAATCCTGGTGTTCCGCTTTCAGCGGGCGGGCCAGAAGCTCGCCGATCGCTTGGTCCAGGCCCTTTTCACCGGCCAGCACCGCCGCCACCGCCTCGCAGATTGGCGTTTCCACTCCGACCTTGTTTGCCAGGGCTCTAACTGCCGGCGCCGAAGCCACGCCCTCGGCTACCGACAGCTTGCCGGCCAGGGCCTGGTCGAGCGTCTCGCCGCGGCCCAGCGCCAGGCCGACGCTCATGTTGCGCGACTGGGCGCTGGAGCAGGTCAGGACCAAGTCGCCCAGGCCGCATAGCCCGGCCAGTGTGCGGGCCTCGGCGCCCAGGGCCACAGCCAGCCGGGTCAACTCGGCGAACCCGCGGGTGACCAGGGCGGCGTGGGCGCTGCGGCCAAGGCCGCGCCCCTCGACAATGCCGCAGGCTATGGCCAGGACGTTCTTGACCGCCCCGCCCGCCTCGGCGCCGACGAGGTCATCGGTCCAGTAGGGGCGGAAGCTCGGGGTGGCCAGGGCCTGGGCCAGGGCCTCGCCCAGAGCCTCGTCGGCGCAGGCTAGGGTGACGGCGGTCGGCAGGCCGCGAGCGACCTCGCCGGCGAAGCTGGGACCCGACAGCACCGCCGCCCGCGCCTGGGGCGCCACGTCGGCCAACACCTCGGCCATCAGCTTCAGCGAGCCCTGCTCCACCCCCTTGGCGCACAGCACCACCGGCAGGCCCTTCGGGATCTGGGGCGAGAGGGCGGTGAAGGTCGCGCGCAAGTGCTGGGCGGGGGCCACGGCCAGAATCATGTCGAGGCCGGTCAGGTCGGCCAGGTTCGAAGTCGCTTCCACGGCCGGGTCCAGATCGACACCCGGCAGGAACAGGGGGTTCGTGTGCTCGCGCGAAATCGCCTCGGCCACCTCGGGCTCGCGGGCCCAGAGCAGCGGGGAGCGGCCGGCCCGGGCGCAGACCTGGGCCAGGGCTGTGCCCCAGGCGCCGGCGCCGACCACCCCAACCCGCTGAAATCCGCTCACGCCTTGGCTCCCTTGCGTCCGGGCTTGTGGGTAGGATTGGACGAGGCGGCCGCCTCGTCCAGCGGCCAGCGCGGCCGGGCGACTGCGTCCAGCCCGTCGCTGAGGCCCTCGGCCAACCGCTCGGCGCCCGCGAGCGCGATCATGGCCGCATTGTCGGTGCAGTAGGCGAGGGGCGGGGCGTGGAACAAGAACCCCTGAGCCTGGGCCAGCGCGGTCAAGGCGCGGCGAACCTCGCGGTTGGCGGCGACCCCGCCGGCGACAACCAGCCGCCGCTCGCCCGGGCCGTGCTGCCGGGCGTAGCCGACCATGGCCTTGGCGGTGCGGTCGGCCAACTGGCGGGCGATGGCCTGCTGCACGGCGGCGGCGAGGTCGCGCCGATCGGTCGGATCGGTGACGCCATCCGCCATCCGCGCGGCGGCGGTCTTCAGGCCCGAGAAGGAGAAGTCGCAGCCCTCGCGGCCCAAAAGGGCGCGAGGCAGGGCGAAGCGGCCTGCATCGCCGCCCTCGGCCAGCGTTTCCAGCGCCGGGCCGCCAGGATAGGGCAGGCCCATGGCCTTGGCGATCTTGTCAAAGGCCTCGCCCGCCGCATCGTCGATGGTCGAGCCGACCCGCCGGCAGCGGCCGACCCCGGCCACTTCCAGGAGCTGGCAATGCCCGCCAGAGACCAGCAGCAAGAGGAACGGATAGGCGATCTCCGCGCCCAGCCGCGCCGAGACGGCATGGCCCTCGAGATGGTTCACCGCCACCAGCGGCAGGCCGCGGGCCAGCGCGATGGCCTTGCCGGCCGACAGCCCCACCATCACCCCGCCCACCAGGCCCGGCCCTGCGGTGGCCGCCACCCCGTCCAACCCGGAAAATCCCAGGCCGGCGGCGCGCATGGCCTCAAGGATCACCTGGTCGATGATCTCCACATGGGCGCGGGCGGCGATCTCCGGCACCACCCCGCCGAAGGGGGCGTGGGCGGCGATCTGGCTGGCGACGATCGAGGACAGGACCTCGGTCGAGCCGTCGGCCGAACGCCGGACCACAGCGGCGGCGGTCTCGTCGCAGCTGGTCTCGACGCCGAGGACGGTCAGGGTCGGTTGCGGGCGCATCGCGCCTCCTGTAGCAGGCCAGATGCGCTGGCTCCACGCCCGCAGGATTTTCACCAGGGAGGCCTCGCCCGTGCCCCAGCCCATCGTCCGCATCGGGACCCGCGGCTCCAAGCTGGCCCTGACGCAGGCCGGCCACATGCAGCGCCGCATCGCCGCCGCCCTGGGCTATGGGCCGGAGGACGCGGAGGCGGTGGCGCCCCTGGTGCGCATCGTCACCACCGGCGATCACGTGCAGGACCGGCGCCTGCTGGAAATCGGCGGCAAGGCCCTGTTCACCAAGGAGATCGAGGAGGCCATGCTGGATGGGCGGGTCGACTGCGCGGTGCACTCGATGAAGGACGTGCCGGTCGAGCGTCGTCCCGGCCTGGTGCTGGCCGCCATTCCCGAGCGCGAGGACCCGCGCGACGCCTTCGTCAGCCCGAACTACGCCCGGCTGGCCGACCTGCCCCAGGGCGCGCGCCTGGGCACCGCCTCGCTGCGCCGCCAGGCCCAGGCGCTGAACGCCCGGCCGGACCTGGAGATCGTGATGGTGCGTGGCAATGTCGACACGCGCCTGGCCAAGCTGGAGCGCGGCGAGGCCGACGGCATGCTGCTGGCCTTGGCGGGGCTGAAGCGCCTGGGCCTGGACGGCGTGGTCCGCTCCGCGCTTGATCCCCAGGCTGATCCGCCGGCGCCGGGCCAGGGCGCGCTGGCTATCGAGACCCCCGAACGCCTGTCCGAAGCCGATTGGGTCAGGGCCCTGCGCCATGCCCCGACCGCCATCGCCGTCGCCGCCGAGCGCGGCGCCCTGGAGGCCCTGGAAGGTTCCTGCCGCACCGCCATCGGCGCCCATGCCAGGCTGGAGGGGAGCGAGCTGGCCCTGACGGTCGAAGCCCTGACCCCGGACGGGCGCGAGCGCTTCCGCCGCGAGGGCCGCATCGCCTATGCCGCCGACGGCGAAGCGGCGGCGCGTGCCCTAGGTGAGCGGCTGGGCGCCGAGATCCGGCAAGAGGGCGGCGAGCGGCTGCTGCTCTCGATTTGACCGCCGAGCCGGCCAGGCTGTGGGTCACCCGCGCCCAGCCCCAGGCCGCGGCCACCGCCCGGCGGATCGAGGCGCTGGGGCTTATGGCCGTGGTGCAGCCGGTCCTGGCTGTGGTTCCGATCGAGGCCGACCTCGACCTGTCCGGCGCCGACGCCCTGGCCTTCACCAGCCAGGCGGCGGTCGCGGCGTTTGCAGCGCAGTCGGAGGCGCGCGCCTTGCGAGCCTTTCCCGTGGGGACGGCCACCGCTGCGGCCCTTCGCGCGGCGGGCTTTCCCAGGGTCGAGGCGCCGCCCCCGCAAGGCGACGTCCATGGCCTGGCCAAATCGATCGCAACGGCTGATTCGCGGCCGCGCCTGGTGTTCAATCCGACCGCCGAGGAGCCCGCCGCCGACCTCGGCGCCCTGCTGGCGGACTCCGGAATCGAGGTCCGCTCGACCCCGGTCTATCGCACCGTCCGCACCCATCTCGCCGCCCCGCCCGAGCCGATCGACGGCTTCCTGATTCACTCGGCCAAGGCCGCCGCAGCCGTCGCCGACGTGGTCCTGCCGGAGGCGGCCGGGCGCCTCACCGCCTATGTCATTTCCGAGGCCGCCGCGGCCGGCTTGCGCCAGCGGGGCTTTGGGCGGATTCTGCTGGCTGAGCGCCCGGAGGAGGCCTCGCTGCTGGAGCTGATCGAGCGTGACCGGACCCGCCCGCGGAAGCCTGGAGACCCATGACCAGCGCGCCTGATCCTGCCGACCATATTGACATGGCCCTGCCGCGCGACCCGGCCGAATACAGCCTTCGCCGCCACGGCTTCGGCCTCGCCTTCTGGGCCATGATCGTGTTCGGCCTGCTATGTGTCGCGGCGGGCTTCGCCGTGAGCCGCTATGGCCCGACCCTGTTTCCGCCCAAGGTGACGCCCGCGCCGCCGGCCAGCAGCGCCCCATCGGCCGTCGTCGCGCCGCCCATCGCCCCGCCCGGCGACCTGCAGACGGCGCCGCCCCAGGCGACCCTGGCCGCGGCGCCCGAGGCCGCCCCCTCGGCCGAGGTCCGCGCCATCTCCGGCCGACTCGACCGGCTGGAGGCCGATCAGCACCGCGCCGCCCACGCCGCCGCCGAAGCCCTGGCCGCCGCCGACCTGTCCGAGGTCTCGCAAGGCTCCCTGCCCTTCGAGGGCCAGCTGGCCGCGGTCGATCGCCTGCTGCCCGATTCGGCCGATTTGCGCGCCCTGCGCCCCCTGGCCGCCGTCGGCGCGCCCAGCCGCGCGGCCCTGGCGTCCGAGCTCTCGGGCCTCGCCGACCGCGCCGCGGTGGCCGCCCGGGCCCCTGCCCCCGACGCCGGCGTCCTGACCCAGATCGCCCACGCCCTGGCCTCGGTCTTCACCGTCCGCCGGGTGGACAAGGTCAATGGCGCCAGTCCCGACGCCGTCCTGGCCCGCGCCCAGGCTCACGCCAATGATGGCGACATCGAGGGCGCGCTGAAGGCCCTGGACGGCCTGCCCAAGGGCGGCCAGGCGGTGCTGGCCGACTGGCGCGCCCAGGCCCAGCGGCGGGTGGCCATCGACCGCCGCATCGCCGCCCTCAGAGCCGGCGCCCTGCGCGACCTGACCCCGATGTCCGAGGCCTGGGCCACGCCATGATCCGCACCTTCCTGCTGTTCGTGTTGCTGGTAGGGGCGGTGGCGGTCGCCTTCGCCCTGGCCGGCGAGCCGGGCCGGGCCAGTGTGGAGTGGCTGGGCTGGCGCGCCGACACCACCGCCGCAGCGGGTGTCTGCGCCATACTTGTACTGGCCTTCTTCGCCGTGACCCTGTGGCGGCTTGGCCTATGGCTGGCCGAGGCCCCGCGTCGCGCCGCCCGCCGCAAGGCCGAGGCCCGCCGCCGCCAGGGCGCCGACGCCCTGACCCGGGGCTTCCTCGCCGCAGCCGCCGCCGATGGTTCCGAGGCCCGCCGCCTGGCCCAGGTCGCCTCGGATCTGGTGGAGGAAACCCCCGCCCTGGTGCGCCTCCTGGCCGCCCAGGCGGCCGAGATCGCCGGCGACCGCCCCGCCGCCAAGGCCGCCTACAACGCCATGCTGGGTTTTCCCGAGATGCGCCTCGCCGCCCATCGGGGCCTGATGCAGACCGCCCTGGCTCAGGGCGACCGTGCCGACGCCCTGGCCCACGCCAAGGCGGCCTATGCCGAGGCCAAGACCGGCCGCTGGGCCTGGCGCGCCCTGATCGAGGACCGGCTGGAAAACGGCGACTGGCCCGCGGCGCTCGAGCTGGTGCAGTCGGCCCTGACCCGCAAGATCGTCTCGCCGATCAGCGCCGAGCGCGCCCGCACCGCCCTCCTCGCCGCCTCCGCCGCCGGGCTTGAGACCGACCCCGACCCGCGCCGCCGGTCCGAGGCCGAGGGCTTCGCCCTGCAGTCGGCCAAGCTCAACCCCGGCTTCGCCCCCGGCGTGGTGCTGGCCGCTCGCATCCTGGCCGCCAGCGGCAAGACCGGCCGCGCGGCGCTTTTGATCGAGCAGGCCTGGAAGCTCGCCCCCCATCCCGCCCTGGCCCTCGCCTGGCGCGACCTCAACGGCGGCGAGACGCCCAAGGCCCGCGCCGCCCGCTTCGAAGCCCTGGCCCAGCTCAATCCCGAGCATCGCGAGAGCCGCCTCCTCAGGGCCGAGCGCGCCCTTCTGCTGCATGAGCCGGCCGAGGCCGCCGCCTTCGCCGCGCCCCTGGCCGAGGCCCAGCCCAGCGCCCGGGTCTGCGGCCTGATGGCCCGCATCGCCTTCGCCGCAGGCCAGGCCGACGAGGCCCGCGCCTGGATGGCGCGCGGCGCCGCGGCCCCCGCCGAGGCCGACTGGTCCGATCTCGATCCACAAGGGCGGGCCTTCGCCTACACCCCGACCGACTGGGCGCGGCTGGTTTCGGCCTTTTCCGAGACCGGAGAGCTGATTCATCCGCGGCTGGAGCGGCGCGAACGCATGCTGAGCGAACTGCCCGAGCTGCCGCCTGCCTACGAACCCGCCACCCCGCTTTTGGCGCCCGAGGACTACCTGGCCCTGGACGCCGGCGACGCCGGCCTGTTCGACGACGGCGGCCCCGACCTCGAACCGCTCCCACCCGAGCCGCCCCGCCCGCGCCCTCCGGCCAAGCCCGCGCCGCGCCGCCGCTTGGCAAGCTCGCCGCGCACAGCTAAATAGCCCCCTCCGGAGCCCTTCCGACTCTGAGGGCCGCCATAGCTCAGCCGGTAGAGCGGCGCATTCGTAATGCGTAGGTCGGGTGTTCGAGTCACCCTGGCGGCACCATCATTCCCAATCAGCGAACGAACATAGCTCCGACGGCCGTCGCGATCCTGGAGCTGACGCCTGTTGACTCGCCGATATTAATTCTATATTTGTTGAAGTATGGAATCTAATGACGCCGTCAAACGTCTGTCAGCGCTGGCCCAGGACTCCCGGCTGGCGGTCTTCCGCCTGCTGGTTCAGGCCGGCCAGGAAGGCGTGGCCGCCGGCGAGATCGCCCGCGCGCTCGAGATCACGCCCAACACCCTCTCTGCCCAGCTCAATGTGCTGTCGAACGCCGGCCTTGTCGTCAGCCGGCGGGATGGGCGCTCGATCATCTATGCCGCGGCCTACGACCGGATGGCCGAACTGCTGCTCTACCTGATGCAGGACTGCTGCCAGGGACGACCCGAGGTCTGCGCGCCTCTGGCCGACGCCGCAACGCAGGCGGCGTGCTGCGGCCTGCCCAACAACGTCAACGCCTGAAGGAGACCTGCCATGAAGCGCCTGCACGTCCATGTCGCCGTCGAGGACCTGGCGAAATCGATCGGCTTCTATTCGACCCTGTTCGGTTCAGAGCCGACCGTATTGAAGGGCGACTACGCCAAGTGGATGCTCGATGATCCGCGGGTGAATTTCGCCATCTCGAACCGAGGCGCGGCGACAGGGCTCGATCACCTGGGCATCCAGGTCGAGAGCGACGCCGAACTGGGCGAACTGGCTGGGCGGCTGAAGGACGCCGGCGAGACCACCTTCGACCAGCAGGCGACGACCTGCTGCTACGCGATGGGCGACAAGTCCTGGGTGCGCGATCCCAGCGGGGTGCGCTGGGAGACGTTCCACACCACCGGCGAGGCCGTGACCTACGGCGAAGATGCCCCCCCCACCGAGGCTGGGCAGGCCCGCCAAGCCTGCTGCGCCCCAGTGGAAGCTGCCGCCCCGTCCACCCCTGCGACGGCGTGCTGCGGCTAAGGCGCCATCATGCGCGATATGGGGGACATCACCGCGGCCAGCCTGGAGCCGCCGCTGCATGCCTTTTCGGCGGGTCGGCGGGTCCTGGGCGAAGCCCTGGGAACGGCGCTGCTGCTTGCGGTCGTGATCGGTTCGGGGATCATGGGCGAGCGCCTCAGCGGCGGCAATGTCGCCATCGCCCTTCTGGGCAACACCCTTTCGACCGGGGCGGCGCTGGCGGTGCTGATCACCGTGTTCGGCCCCCTGTCGGGCGCCCACTTCAACCCGGCCGTGACCTTGGTGTTCGCCCTGCGGCGGGAAATCGGCTGGGGCCTGGCGGCGGCCTACATCGCGGCCCAGGCCGTGGGCGGGGTGCTCGGCGTCTGGGCGGCGCACGCCATGTTCGCCGAGCCGATCCTTCAGATATCCAACAAGCTGCGCGACGGTCCGGCGCTGGCCTTTTCCGAGTTCGTCGCCACCTTCGGCCTGGTCGCGGCGATCCTGGGCTCTATCCGCTTCAGGCCGGAGGCGACGCCCTACATCGTCGGCCTCTACATCACCTCGGCCTACTGGTTCACCGCCTCGACCTCGTTCGCCAATCCGGCGGTGACCCTGGCCCGGTCGCTGTCGAACACCTTCGCCGGCATCGCGCCCAGCTCGGCCCCGGCGTTCATCCTCGCCCAGCTGGCCGGCGCGGTCGCCGCCAGCCTGCTGTTCCGCTGGCTTCTGCAGGAAAGGCGCGCCGCATGACCGGCGAGTTTCCCATCACCATCTTTCACAACCCGGCCTGCGGCACCTCCCGCAACGCCCTGGCCATGATCCAGGCGGCGGGCTATTCGCCCGCGGTGGTCGAATACCTGACGACCGGCTGGACACGTCCGCAACTGGAAGAGCTGCTGCGGCGAATGGACATGCCCGCTCGCGCCGCCCTGCGCGAGAAAGGCACGCCCGCCGGCGAACTCGGCCTGCTGGACCCGAACATCAGCGACGACTCCATTCTCGACGCCATGGTCGCCCATCCGATCCTGGTCAATCGTCCGATCGTGGTCACGCCCTTGGGCGTCAAGCTGTGCCGGCCATCTGAAGCCGTGCTGGAGCTGCTGGAGATCAAGCCGGCCAGCTTCACCAAGGAGGACGGCGAGGTCGTGGTGATCGCGGGGAGCTAGGCTCATGGCGACTATCGTCGCCGGCATTCCGATCCCATCGAGCGATCCGCTTTTTCTCGGCGGCGTCGCGGCTCACGTGGCTTTCGGACTGACTGCGGTCGCGAGCGGCGCCGTCGCCATGCTCAGCCCCAAGGGCCGTGGCCGCCATACGCGGGCCGGCGCCGTCTACGTCTGGTGCCTGACGGCGCTGGCCGCCTCCGCCGCCGGGCTGGCCGCGGTCCGCTGGGCCGAGGACGCTCGCCTGTTCCTGCTCGGCGTCGGCGCCGCCGCATGCGCCTGGGGCGGACGATTTGCGGCGCGGCGGACGGCTCTGCGCGTGCATGCGCCCGCCATGGGCGCATCCTATGTGCTGATGCTGACCGCCTTCTATGTGGACAACGGCCCGAACCTGCCGCTTTGGCGGGATTTGCCGCCGATCGCCAATTGGACCGTTCCGAGCCTCGTCGGCGCGCCGATCATCCTATGGGCGCTGTTCCGCCATCGCCTGCTTCGACCGATCCGTCCCCAAGGGCGATGACGCCTTCAGGAGCCTGTTCGATGACTCTGCCCGCCATCCCGATCATCACCCCCGCCGCCTGGCTCGGCCCGGAGATGCGCGAACGGCGCGACTGGATCTACCGCCTTTGCGCCGAGGAAGCGGATGAATTGAAGCGCGCCGCAAAGCGCCTCGCCGAGCAGCAGCGGCCGCTCGATCGGATCGCCGCCGCCGACCAGCCGCTGCCGCTCCTGGCGCCCAGGCTCAAGGCGTGGCTGGCCGAGCTCGAGCATGGCCGCGGCTTCGTCCTGGTGCGCGGCGTGCCTGTCGAGCAGATGTCGGAAGAGGAGGCCTCGATCGCTTACTGGCTCATGGGCCTGCATCTCGGCGCGCCCAAGCCGCAGAACAGCAAGGGCGAGCTTCTCGGCCATGTCCGCGATCTCGGCGACGATCCGAACACGCCCGGCGTGCGCCTCTACCGCACCCACGCCAAGCAGGACTTTCACACCGACGGGGCGGACATCATCGGCCTGCTCTGCCTGAAGCGGTCGAAGAGCGGCGGCCTCAGCCGCATCGTCAGCTCGATTTCGGTGTTCAACGAGGTGGCGCGCCGCCGCCCGGACCTCGCGCCGCTGCTGTTCGAGGATTTCCATTGGGACTTCGAGATCGACGCCGCGCCCGGCCTGCCGCGCACCCTGGCCATGCCGATCTGCCGCTACGACGGCGAGCGGCTGCGGACCTTCTTCATCGGCTGGTACATCCGCAACGCCCAGCGCTTCCCGGACGTGCCCCGGCTCACCCCCGCCCAGCATGAGTTGCTGGATCTGGTGGAGGCCGTCGCCAACGACCCGGCGCTGTATCTCGACATGGATTTCGAGCCGGGGGACGTTCAGTTCCTCTACAACGCCTCGATCCTGCATGCCCGGACCGAATACGAGGATTGGGACGAGCCGGAGCGCAAGCGGCACCTGCTGCGCCTGTGGCTGACCGTGTAGAGCGGGCCGGATCCGCAGCTGCGGCGCGGACAAGGAAGAAAGCGAAGAGGCTGAAGCCTTTCCCGCGAGAATCGCGCATCATTTTCCGCTGAGCCTACCCGTCGGGATCGAGAGAGCGATCAAGGTGCCGAAAGCCGGCCTTTCCAGTGATGTGCGGTATGGGCGAGCCGGCGAGGCGCCCTTGCCGATGGTGGGGTGGTCTCAATTCAACGCCGCCGAGCGGCGAGCCTTCCTGGTCTGCCTCGGCGTAGCGGTCGGATATGCGGTGACGCTTGTCATCCTGTACGTCCGTCGAACCTGGATCTTGGACGGCGACGGCGGTCCGGCGCTGACCGACTTCATAGCCATCTGGTCGGCCGGACGCCTCGCCCTGGCCGGCCATGCTGCATCGGCCTACTCAGCCGCCAGCGAGCACGCCGCCGAAGTCGTAACCCTCGGCCACCCCTTTCGTCACGAATACGGCTGGCCCTATCCGCCAAGCTATTTCTTCGTCGCGGCGGGCTTGGCGCTCCTCCCCTATGCGCTGAGCTTTCTAGCCTGGGTCGCGGGTACGGCCACATTTTACGGTTTCGCCGTCGGCAAGGCGTCCGGCCGCTGGAGCGCGGCGATAGCGGCGCTCGCCGCCCCGTGGACCCTGGCCTGCGCGCTGGTCGGCCAGAACGGCTTCCTGACGGGCGGCCTCATGGCCCTGGCGCTGGTTTGCCTCGATACGAGCCCGATGGCGTCCGGGCTTTTCTTCGGGCTCCTCACCTACAAGCCTCAGTTTGGCCTTTTGATTCCCATCGCGCTGGCCGCCGGCGGGCGTTGGAAGGCGATCGGCTGGGCGATGGCGACGACCGTCGCACTGACCGGCCTGTCCGTTGCGGTGTTCGGCGTGCAAGCGATGGCGGGATTCCTCTGGACGCTTCCCCGGACCGCACAAACGCTGGTCGTCGAGGGCGGCGTCGGCTGGAACAAGCTCGAGAGCATCTATGGCCTCGCCCGATGCCTCGGCGGTTCGAACGCCGTTGCCACGGGACTCCAGGTTGTCACAAGCCTCGGCGCCGCGGTGGCGATTGCACTACTCTGGCGCAGCAAGGCTGCGTCCGCGCTCAAATCCGCGGGCCTGATCGTCGCGGCGGCGATCTCGACCCCCTATCTTTTCGCCTACGACCTGCCGATTCTTGGCGTAGCGACGGCGTTCCTGATGCGGGAAGCCGACCTGGACCTGCTGGACTACCTGGGGCTGGCGATCGCCTGGTCGGCGCTGGGGTTCGCCCTCGTCGTTCCGCTGCCGGTGGGATTGTTCGCCACCCTGAGCCTCGGAAGCCTGGTCGTTCGGCGCGTGGTCATGTCACGGGGCGAAAGCGCGACCCTGGCGCCAGCCACGAACTGACTATCCAGCCGCATTGAGCTTGCGCCGCTCGCTGGCCCGCAGCTTCTCGCTTTCAGACCTCAGCTGGCCGCAGGCGGCGAGGATGTCGCGGCCGCGAGGCGTGCGGATCGGCGAGGCGTAGCCGGCCTTGTTGACGATGGCGGCGAAGGCCTCGATCGTGCTCCAGCTGGAGCATTCGTAGGGGGAGCCGGGCCAGGGATTGAACGGGATCAGGTTGATCTTGGCCGGAATCCCACGGATCAGCCGCACCAGTTCGCGCGCCTCGGCCGGACTGTCGTTGACCCCCTTCAGCATCACATATTCGAAGGTGACGCGGCGGGCGTTGGAGAGGCCCGGATAGTCGCGGATCGCCGCCATCAGCTCCTTCAGCGGATAGCGCCGGTTGATCGGCACCAGTTCGTTGCGAAGCTCGTCGTTGGTGGCGTGCAGCGAGATGGCCAGCATGGCCCCGGTGCGTTCCCCCAGGGCTTTCAGTTCGGGCACGACCCCGGAGGTCGAGACCGTGGTGCGCCGGCGCGAAAGCGCCAGGCCCTCATTGTCCGAAATGATGTCGATGGCGTCGGCGACGCTGTCCAGATTGTAGAGCGGCTCGCCCATGCCCATGAACACGACATTGGACAGGCGCCGGTCGTCCTTGTCCGAGGGCCATTCGGCCAGATCGTCGCGCGCCACCTGCACCTGGGCCACGATCTCGGCCGCTGTCAGGTTGCGCACCAGGGCCTGGGTGCCGGTATGGCAGAAGGTGCAGTTCAGGGTGCAGCCGACCTGGCTGGAGACGCACAGGGCGCCGGCGCGGCCGACATCGGGAATGTAGACGGTCTCGGCCTCGATGCCGGGGGCGAAGCGCAGCAGCCACTTGCGGGTGCCGTCGGCGCTGACCTGGCGCTCGGCCACCTCGGGGCGGCTGACCACGAAGCGGTCGGCCAATAGGGCGCGGGTTTCCTTGGCCACGTTGGTCATCTGGTCGAAGCTGGTGACGCCGCGATGGTGCATCCACCGCCACAGCTGCTCGGCGCGCATCTTGGCCTTGTCGGGCGCGCAGATGTCGCCCTCGACCAGAGCCTGGGCGAGGCCCGCGCGCGTCAGGCCCGACAGGTTCGGCTTGGGCGCAAGCTTCGGCGGCGCGCCGCGGGAGAGATCCAGTGTGACGCTCAAAGCGTAAGGTCCGTCATGAAAGCGGCGATCCTCATAACAGATGGCGACCCTGCGCCCAAATCGAAGCCCATGGCGGCGGGCGGCGGCGAGATGGGCGTTTCGTCGCGGCCTGCGCCGTGCCAGGATTACCGGGCAGAACGGGAGAGCGTGGTGTCGCTGTATGACGGCCCGGGCGCGGCCGCGGACCCGGCCGCCTTCGCCGATTGCGTCGAGGCGATCGCCGCGCGCGCCGACAAGGCCGCCTTCGCTCGCCTGTTCGCCCATTTCGCCCCGCGGCTGAAGGCCTATCTGCTGCGCCTGGGCCTGGGGGCCGCCCAGGCGGAGGAGGTGGCGCAGGAGGTGATGGTCACGGTCTGGCGCAAGGCGGCCAGCTTCGACCGCCGCCAGGCCTCGGCCGCCACCTGGATCTTCCGCATCGCCAGGAACCGACGCATCGACCTGTTCCGACGCGACCAGCGCGCGGCGCTGGATCCCAACGACCCGATATTCCAGCCGCAAGCCGAGGCCGCGCCCGACGCGACCAGCGAGGCGGCCGACCGTGAGACCCAGGTGCGCCTGGCCATGGCCGAGCTTCCGGCCGACCAGCGAGAGCTAGTGCGCGCCCATTTCTACGAGGACCTCAGCCACAGCCAGATCGCCGAGCGCACAGGGGTGCCCTTAGGGACGGTCAAGTCGCGGCTGCGCCTGGCCTTCGGCAAGCTTCGTTTGAGGTTGGAAGGCGCGGGAGCCGACGCATGAGCGCCGCTTCGCTGAACGCCTATCTGGCCGAGCGCCAGGCTGATCCGGCGATCCGCCTGTTCGCCGCCACCACCGCCGCCATGCGCGCTGATCCCGCCTGGCTCGCGCGCGAAGACGACCCGGCCTCTGCCCTGTTCCTGGCCGAGGAGGAGCCCGTCGCGCTGTCGCCCGCCGCCTTCGAGGCGACCCTGGCCGAGATCGAGGCGGCCGAGGCGCGTGATCGCGCCGCCGCGCCGGAGGGCGGCGATCCCATCCTGGCCGAGCTGGCCCGCCTGCCCTCGCCCCTGCGCGAGACGGCGCTGGATGCGCTGAAGGCGGAGCACTGGCGCGTGGGTGGTATCGGCATCCGCCGCCTGCCCCTGGCCGGCCGGGGCGAGACCCACCTTGAGCTGATGCGCATCGAACCCGGCTGCGGCGCCGCCAGCCACGCCCATGGCGGCGACGAACTGACCCTGGTCCTGTCGGGCGGCTATGCCGACGGGCATGGCCACTACGGCCCCGGCGACGTCTCCCTGGCCCAGGGCGACTTCACCCACGCGCCCAAGGCCGATCCGGGCGAGCCCTGCTATGTCCTGGCCGTGACCTACGGCGAGCCGCGCTTCTTCGGCCTGATCGGCTTCCTCCAGCGGCTCGGGCTGTTCCGCGCGCCCGTGCGGGGATAGGCGCGTCTCGAACCACGCACTATGCCTTGGCGCCGGACCGCCCCATGGGCTAGCGTGCTCTCAAACATCTGTTTGAGGGAGATGCTGTGATGAAGGCCCTGCTCAGCAAGAGCGTCGGCGGTCCGGACAGTCTGGTGCTGGAGGAGCAGCCGAGCCCGACTCCGAAGCCGGGCCAGGCGGTGGTGTCGGTCAAGGCCTGCGGGGTCAACTATCCCGACGTGCTGATCATCGAGGACAAGTACCAGTTCAAGCCCGAGCGCCCGTTCTCTCCCGGCGGCGAGATTTCCGGCGTGGTCAAGGCCGTCGGCGAGGGCGTGACCAATGTGAAGGTCGGCCAGCGCGTGCTGGGCAACACCGGCTGGGGCGGCATGGCCGAGGAGCTGGCCCTGGACGCCAGCCGCCTGATCCCGATCCCCGACACCATGCCGTTCGACGAGGCCGCGGCCTTCATCATGACCTACGGCACCTCCTACTACGGCCTCAAGGACCGCGGCTTCCTGAAGCCCGGCCAGACCCTTTTGGTCCTGGGCGCGGCCGGGGGCGTAGGCCTGGCGGCGGTGGAACTCGGCAAGGCCATGGGCGCGCGGGTGATCGCGGCGGCGTCCTCGCAGGAAAAGGTCGACCTGTGCCTGAAGCACGGCGCCGACGCGGGCGTGGTCTATGGGCCCGGGCCGTTCGACAAGGATGGGGCCAAGGCGCTGGCGGGCCAGTTCAAGGAGGCCTGCGGCGAGAAGGGCGCGGACGTGGTCTATGACGCGGTCGGCGGCGACTATGCCGAGGCGGCGCTGAGGTCGATGGCCTGGGAAGGCCGCTTCCTGGTGGTCGGCTTCCCGGCCGGGATCCCCAAGATCCCGCTGAACCTGGCCCTGCTGAAAGGCTGCGATATCGTCGGCGTGTTCTGGGGCGCGGCGGTGGCGCGCGATCCCAAGGCGCACCAGGCCAATGTGAAGGCCCTGTTCGACCTGCACGCGGCCGGCAAGATCAAGCCCTATGTGTCCGAGCGCTTCCCCCTGGCCAAGGCGGGCGAGGCCATCAAGCACCTTTCCAGCCGCAAGGCCCTGGGCAAGGTGGTGGTGACGATGGAGTGAAGGGAACCCCTTCCCCCTTGTGGGGAAGGGGCAGGCGATGGGGGTGAAACACCCGAACCGGCAAGCACAGAGCCGACACCCCCACCCCAACCCCTCCCCGCAAGGGGGAGCGGCTCTTGTTCAGAGCGACTCATCTCCGCTACTTAACAATGATCATATAACCCAAAGGGAGCGCGACATGGCGGGGCGGCTGGACGGCAAGGTGGCGGTGATCACCGGCGGGTGCTCGGGGATCGGGCTGGGCACGGTCGAGCTGTTTGTCGCCGAGGGGGCCAAGGTCGTCTGCGCCGATGTGCAGGACGAGAAGGGCGCGGTGCTGGAACAGCGCTTTCCGGACGCCGTGCGCTACGCCCATTGCGACGTGACCCTCGAGGCCGACATCGAGGCCGCGGTCAAGCTGGCCGCGGACGCCTTCGGCGGGCTCGACATCCTGTTCAACAACGCCGGCTCGGGCGGCACCGGAGCGGGCGTCGCCGACATGCCGGCGGAGGAATGGGACTTCACCATGAACCTGCTGCTGCGCTCGGTGATGCTGGGCATGAAGCACGCGGTTCCGCTGATGCGCGCCCGAGGCGGCGGCGCCATCGTCAACACCGCCTCGGTGGCCGGGGTCGAGGCCGGCTGGGGGCCCCTCGCCTATTCCACCGCCAAGGGCGCGGTGATCCACCTGACACGCGTGGCCGCGGCGCAGCTGGCCCAGGAGCACATCCGGGTCAACGCCATCTGCCCCGGCCTGATCGCCACCTCGATCTTCGGCGCCTCGATCGGCCTGCCGCGGGAAGTGGCCGATCAGATGGCCGCCCGCATCGCCGAGGGCGCGCCCAAGATGCAGCCGGTCAAAAAGGCAGGCCTGCCCGAGGACATCGCCCAGGCCTGCCTCTACCTCGCCAGCGACGCCTCGGCCTTCGTCACCGGGACCCACCTGATGGTCGACGGCGGCCTGACCGTCGGCGGGCGCCATTCCTGGGATCCCAACCAGGCCTCGCCCATGCTGGACATGATGGGCTTCACGCCCGAGCAGATCGAGGCCTTCCGGGCTGCCCAGGAAGCGGCGCGGCGCAGCGCGGGATGACTGCGGCTGCGGAGGCTGGCGGCAAGCCGTCTGCCCTGACCCCCAACCTGGTCGGCGCGGGCTGGATGCTGGCCTCGGCGGTGTGCTTCACCGCCATGACCACCCTGATCAAGTACCTGGGGGCCGGCTATTCCCCGGCGCTGCAGACCTTCTATCGCCAGCTCGCCGGGGTGATCCTGCTGCTGCCCCTGATCGCGCCGGACTGGAGGCGGGCCTTCTACGCCACCCGGCCCGGCATCCTGCTGTTCCGGTCGGCGGCGGGGATCGCGGCGACCATATTGAGCTTCTACGCCTATCAGCAGTTGCCGCTGGCCGACGCCAACGCCCTGTCCTTCACCCGGGCCCTGTGGATCACGCCGCTGGCCTTCTTCACCCTGGGCGAAAAGCTGGGACCGATGCGGATCGGCGCGACGCTGGTCGGCTTTCTGGGCGTGCTGGTGATGCTGGCGCCCAGCGGCCACATGCGACTGGGACTGGCCGAATTTTCCGCCCTGGCCTCGGCGTTCCTGTTCGCCCTGGCCATAGCCGGGATGAAGGTGGTGACCCGTGACCACAGCCCCTTCACCATCCTGGTGTGGGCGGCGTTCCTGGGCCTGGCGTTCTCTTTGCCCCCGGCCCTGTTCTCCTGGCGCTGGCCAGGGATCAAGGATCTGATGCTGCTCGCCGCCATGGGCGTTCTCGGCGTCGGCAGCCAGGCCGCCTACATCAAGGGCATGCAGATCGGCGACGCCGCCGCCATAGCCCCGGTCGACTACACCCGCCTGGTGTTCGCAGTGGGGACGGGGTTCGTGCTGTTCCACGAAGTCCCAGGGATGAGGACCCTGGTCGGAGCGGCGGTGGTGATCGGGGCGACATTGCTGATCACCTGGCGGGAGCACCATGTGGCCAGGAGGGCCATTCTGCAGTCCGTCTAGTGCGCCTCGTCCCAGCTCTTGGCCGCCCTCGCCTCCACCACCAGCGGCACGCTGATCGCCACCGCCGGATCGGCGGCGCGTTCCATCACCCGGCGGGCGACGGCGCAGACGGCTTCGGCCTCGGCCTCGGGGGCCTCGAACACCAGTTCGTCGTGCACCTGCAACAGCATGCGGGCCTTGAGCCCCTCGGCCTTAAGGGCGCCGGGCATGCGGATCATCGCCCGGCGGATGATGTCGGCGGCCGCGCCCTGGATCGGGGCGTTGATCGCCGCGCGCTCGCCGAAGCTGCGCTCAGCCGGGGACTTGCCGCGGATGGCGGGGATGTTGACCTTGCGGCCGAAGATGGTGGTGACGAAGGCCTGCTCACGCACCAGGGCGCGCATCTGGTCCATGTAGGACTTGATGCCGGGGAAACGCTCGAAATAGGTGGCGATATAGGCGCCGGCCTCCTCGCGCGGGATCGCCAGCTGGTTGGCCAGGCCGAAGGCCGAGATGCCGTAGACGATGCCGAAATTGATCGCCTTGGCCCGACGGCGCACGTCCGAGGGCATGCCCTCGATCGGCACCCCGAACATCTCCGAGGCGGTCATGGCGTGGATGTCGAGGCCGTCCTGGAAGGCCTTCTTCAGTTGGGGGATGTCGCCGATGTGGGCCAGGAGCCTGAGCTCGATCTGGCTGTAGTCAGCGCTGACCAGCACATGGCCCGGCTCGGCGATGAAGGCTCTACGGATCTTGCGGCCCTCTTCCGTCCGTACAGGGATGTTCTGCAGGTTGGGGTCGTTCGATGACAGCCGGCCGGTGGTGGTCGAGGCCAGGGCGTAGGAGGTGTGGACCCGGCCGGTGGCCGGATTGATCGCCGGCACCAGGGCGTCGGTATAGGTGCCTTTCAGCTTGGAGAGCTGGCGCCAGTCCAGCAAGAGCTTGGGCAGGGCGTGGCCCTGGGCGGCCAGGTCCTCCAGCACGCTGGCGTCGGTGCCCCAGGCGCCGGTCGCGGTCTTCTTGCCGCCGGGCAGGCCCATCTCGCCGAAAAGCACGTCGCCGATCTGTTTTGGGCTGCCCAGGTTGAAGGGGCGGCCGACCAGCTTTTGCGCCTCGGCCTCCTGTTCGGCCATGCGCAGGGAGAAGTCGTTGGACAGCCGCCGCAGCTGTTCGGGATCGATCTTGATCCCCGCGTTCTCCATCTCGCACAGCACCGCCGGCATCGGACGCTCCAGCGTCTCGTAGACGGTGAGCAGGCCCTCGCGCGACAGGCGCGGCCGCAGCAGGCGCCACAGGCGCAGGGTGACGTCGGCGTCCTCGGCCGCGTAGGCGGTGGCCGGCTCCAGGGCCACGTGCTTGAAGCTCTTTTGCGCCTTGCCCGTGCCGGTGACCGTCTTGAAGGCGATCGGCTCGTGATCCAGCCACAGCTTGGACAGCTCATCCATGCCGTGGTTGTGCAGGCCCGCCTCCAGCACATAGCTGATCAGCATGGTGTCTTCGATCGGGGACACCTGGATCCCGTAGCGCGCCAAAACACCCATGTCGTACTTGGCGTTTTGGGCGACCTTCAGCACGGTCGGATCTTCCAGCAGGCCCTTCAGGGCCGCAATCGCCTGGTCGAGGGGGATCTGCTTCAGGGTGGCCGGCGCCTCCAGCGCCAGGCCGCCGGTCTGCTCTTCCTCATGGCCCAGGGGGATGTAGCAGGCCTCGCCCGGCGCGATCGCCAGGGACGCGCCCACCAGGTTGGCGCTGGAGGACGACAGGGCGTCGGTCTCGGTGTCGAAGGCGACGACGCCCGCAGCGCGCGCCTTGTCCACCCAGGCCTGCAGGGTCTCGAGGTCCTGGACGCAGGCATAGGCGCCGGTGTCGACGGGAGCCATGTCCGGCGCAGCCGGGGCCGAGGCGGGCTTCGGGGTCGGCGTCGCGCCGCCACGGGCCTCGGCCACCCGGCGGGCCAGGGTGCGGAACTCCATCACCTCCAGGAACTGCGCCAGCGAGGCAGGGTCCGGCTCGTCCACCGCCAGCTGCTCGACAGGTTCCGGCAGGGGCGTGTTGCAGTCCAGGCGGACCAGTTCGCGCGACAGGCGGATCTGGTCGGCGAAGTCGATCAGGGTCTGGCGGCGCTTGTCCTGCTTGATCTCGCCGGCGCGGGCCAGCAGCGTGTCCAGGTCGCCATATTCGTTGATCAGGGCCGAGGCGGTCTTGATCCCGATGCCGGGGGCTCCCGGCACATTGTCGACGCTGTCGCCGCACAGAGCCTGGACGTCGACCACCTTGTCCGGGGTCACGCCGAACTTCTCGGCCACCTGCTCGGGCCCGATGCGTACGCTCTTCATCGGGTCGAACATCGAAACGCCGTTCCCGACCAGCTGCATCAGGTCCTTGTCGGAAGAGACGATCACCACCTCGCCCCCGGTGTCGCGCACGGCGCAGGCATAGGCGGCGATCAGGTCGTCGGCCTCGTAGCCGGCCAGCTCCAGGCTCGGCAGGCCGAAGGCGCGGGTGGCCTCGCGCACCAGGGGGAACTGGGGGATCAGGTCCTCGGGCGGCGGCGGGCGATGGGCCTTGTATTGCGGGTAGAGCTGGGTGCGGAAGGTCTTTTCCGAATGGTCGAACACCACCGCCAGATGGGTCGGGGCGTCGGGCGCGGCCTTCATGTCGACCAGGAGCTTCCACAGCATGTTGCAGAAGCCGGCCACCGCCCCCACCGGCAGGCCGTCGGACTTGCGGGTCAAGGGTGGCAGGGCGTGATAGGCGCGGAAGATGTAGCCCGAACCGTCCACCAGATAGAGCCGGCGAGCCGGCCCGTCCTGGGTCATGGTGCGGGGGATTTCGTCGAGGGTCTGGGGCGCGTCGGCGAGCGTGTCGGTCATGAGCGGCAAGATAGGCGCTCAGGCCGGCGGGGTCAGCCCCGTTCGGGCGAAGATATCTATGGCGGGGTCAGTGCCCGCCCGCGCCTTCGTAAACCCCGGGGGCCAGGCGCTCGTCTTCATGGCTTTCGGCGTCGGCGGCGACGAAGCGGCGGTCGCAATAGGGACACTCGACGAAGGCGGCGTCGCCCATCTCCAGCCAGACGCGCGGATGGCCCAGGGCGCCGCCCACCCCGTCGCAGGCTACGCGGTGCGAGCGGACCTTGATCACCTCGGGCGCGGCGAGGGCGTCGGCGGTGGGGTGCGACTTGGCGCTCATGCTCTATAGACTCTTGGGCGGCGAAAGGCTTGGCAAGCCGGATGCTCGCGCATACCTAGGCAATGGTCCGGGCAGCGTCAATTCGGCCCTGCGCCGCAGCGGTCGCCTTGCGGCCGTCTCTTTGAAGAAAGCGCTTTTCGTTCGATGGAATTGCCCGAATTCGCGATCGAGGCCCAGGGCCTGGTCAAGACCTACGCCGGCACCAAGACCACGCCGGCCAAGACCGCCCTCAACGGCATCGACCTGAAGATTCCCCGGGGCTCGATCTTCGGCCTCCTGGGCCCCAACGGCGCCGGCAAGTCGACCTTCATCAACATCCTGGCCGGCACGGTCAACAAGACCTCTGGGACTGTGAAGATATGGGACCGCGACATCGACCATCGCGCCCGCGACGCCCGCGCGGCGATCGGCGTGGTCGGCCAGGAGATCGCCGCTGACGTCTTCTTCACCCCGCGCGAGTCCATGGAGACCCAGGCCGGCCTCTACGGTGTCAAGGCCAAGGATCGGCATACGCTGGAGCTCCTGACCGCGCTCGGCCTGGGCGACAAGGCCGACGCCTATGTGCGCCAGCTGTCCGGCGGCATGAAGCGGCGGCTGATGGTGGCCAAGGCCATGGTGCACAACCCGCCGGTGCTGATCCTGGACGAGCCCACCGCCGGGGTCGACGTCGAGCTGCGCCGACAGCTGTGGAACTATGTGGTCGCCCTGAACCAGAAGGGGGTGACCATCGTGCTCACCACCCACTATCTGGAGGAGGCGCAGGAGCTCTGCGACACCATCGCCATCATCAACCGCGGAGAGGTGGTGGCCTGCGAGCCCACAAGCCAGCTCTTGCGGCGGCTCGACACCCGCACCGTGGTCGTCACGCCCCGGGCGCCGCTGACGGCGGTTCCCGACCTTGGCCGGTTCGAAGGCAAGCTGCGCGGCAATGGCGACCTGGCCGTGACCTTCAAGACCGGCGAGGCCGGGGTCGAGGCGGTGCTGGCGGCGGTGCGCGAGGCCGGTGTCGCGATCAAGGACCTGGCCACCGAGGACCCGGACCTGGAGGATGTGTTCCTGTCCCTCACCTACGCGGCCGAGGGCGTCGATCCTACGGCCTACTGAGGCCGGCGTTGCGCCCGCGGCCCCTTTCGGCTAGGAAGTCCACCCCGCGCGGCCCCGGCCGCGATGCAAGGTCCGCACTCGTAGCTCAGCTGGATAGAGCGCAGCCCTCCGAAGGCTGAGGTCACAGGTTCGAATCCTGTCGAGTGCGCCAGCTTACCTTGCTATGTAGTTGATTTTATGGCGCTTTTAAATGTAGCGCTTGTTTACCCCCTATCATTTACCCCAACAGCATTGCCGATCATCGGCGATTTGTGGCGGCCGGGAGCGGACAGTTTATCGGGATTGCGGCCTTTGCGAAATTAGGGCGCTCGCCGACGACCTACTGGCCGACCTGAACGGCGCTGAGATCCCCGCCGACGTGCGCCGAGCCGCAATCGAGCTGATCTGGGACGCGCGGGAGCAG
Organism: Phenylobacterium montanum; assembly: GCF_018135625.1. Classification (NCBI taxonomy): domain Bacteria; kingdom Pseudomonadati; phylum Pseudomonadota; class Alphaproteobacteria; order Caulobacterales; family Caulobacteraceae; genus Poindextera; species Poindextera montana. Next base: position 3,997,249 of record NZ_CP073078.1, on the reverse strand, counting down.
TCCCAGACCGGCGACCGAGGCCGGGTCGTCTGAGAGCTGCGAGCCGAGCTATTCCGTCGCCTGAGGCTTAAGGTCGCCGCCATGGGACTGCTTGACGCCCTTGCGGCCCACCCAGCTCATAAGGCCCCTGTCAACGCAATAGGCCCGCTTGTCGGCCGTGGCGCTCGCCCCGCCCATCGTAGCAATCTCTCGACGACGCTACCGGCGCGACCCGCGCCGAAATCTGGAGCAACGCGCGCCCCGGAATCATCAAGGTCGCACCTCGAAAATCAGAACGCGTCGTCCGGTGAGGCAACCGGCGAGAAGATCTCGAGCATTTTATCGCGAACGGCTTTTAAGTCCGACTTAGATCGAGGCGCGCTAGGCGAAAGCACGGCCGCGGCGTGAGCTGGGTCGTCAGGCAGGCCGTCGTCAATGAGGCACAGGTCGCGATTAGGGCTGCATTCGGCGATCGCGCGGACGTCCCCCGTTAGGCCTTTCCCGACGCCACGAAATCGGCGATTGCCATCTGGCTTTTTGTCTTCGAACTCTTTGCCCTTGGCCAGCAGGGAGGCGGGTGTGCTGTGCGCCAATCGTGCAAAGGACCAGCCCCCGCGCTTTGCATCCAAAACGTCTGCGAGTGGGAATGCTCCTGGCTTTAGATTGCCAGTGGCGTCTTCAACCTGATCATCAGCGTAAATAAGGCGCCCAAGCATTTCGCCTGAGTCAACTACGCTCGGAGAATGCTCGCTCTGCCGCTCGCGTTCACAGGTGCAATCGTCATCGGCAGTGTCGTGCATCAGTTCTCAAAACCGCTCAATCGCGTCAGCCAAGTCTTTCGGAATGGATCGGCCTGAGAAGGGCTCAGTCCCCTTTACCGAAAGTTGGAGTGAGTCGATACGAGCGTAATAGTAGATTTTTCCATCGCCATAAAAGCTGACATCGACGAACGCGCCTGGCCGCCTCCAATAGAAGCCAACTTCTCCGTCGCCCGAGACCGTCGCCATTGCCTTTGAATTTGCCGGTATAAAGTCGACAAACTTTATTGCTTCATCGATCGCCACTTCGGTGGGGCGATCGCCGTCGGACCCATCCCACCCGGTGGAGAGGGCACGGTACGAAAGTATTTCGGCGATCAGCAACGATCGCGCGTCCGGCTTTGGGTTAACGTCTTCGGGGCCAGTCACTGCGACGGGGGAGGTCGCCGCCCAAAGGCCCGCTCGCTCAGTCCCCGTTGCGCCAGACGGTCGGTGCGTTGTGTGGGTCGCTCGATCGACAAATGAATCAGCGAGTATTTTGTTAATTGACTCTGGTCGATTCAGGTGTGAGCTGGTTGTGAACGCATATTTATCCCCAATCGATCCCTGCATGCATTCCGTAAACCACCTGGCCACTTCGGATTTTAGCGATTCAAAGCTGCTCACAGCCCCGATTATCGAGCCAGAATCCTGAAAGAATATAATAACCTGGTCGCCTGCAACTGAGAACAGGTTCTCATTCTTCCTGATTACATCGTTCCACTGAATCTTGAGGCGATCGGTCGGGGCGGTTCTCGCCTCATTGCCGAGGTTTGAAATCGAATGCCCACGCATATCGCTCCGAACGCGTTCATGATGGGCGTCAACCAACAAGCTCGATCTCCTTGGCTAGATCATCGGTGATATAGGAGCCAAGGACGGCTTTGTTCACCGCGTGAAGCTCAGAAAGCACCTGATCCGCGATGCCGTCTTCGTTGATCAGCGCTGCGCATTTGGTGGGCCGATCAGCCTCGTCGATATCGAGGGAAAGCGTGCTGTCAAATCGCACAATATGTTTATCGTCGACAAGTAACGCGTCGACGTGCATCCTATTAAGTAGGCGCCCATTGAGTGGGCGCTCTCTTGGTTCGAACCATCCTTGATGTATGTGCCAAAGAGGGCCGCGACCGAGTATGGAATTGGGGATATTGTCCCCACCTGCCTTTAGTATCAGGCGATTATCATACTCTTCGATCGGGCCGCTCCAAGCAAACTCATCTATATATTGGAGACCAATATCGGAAACTGCGTTATCTTCTTTTACTAAGTGCGGCATTGCGAAGGAGATATAATGCTTTGCTCGCGCCCAGACGTCCACCCATCGAGTGTATGTAAGGCAATTTACGGTGAGAAGATTGTTTGTGACGCTCAATCGCCAATCAAGAGTCCCATCCCTCTTGTAAGATTCAAAATTCGCGCCTCCCGGCGGAGTGTTTAGGGTTTGGGATGCATCAGGTCCGACGAAGAATTGCAAAAACATTGGGCGCTGGAGTTTGGGCAACTCTGACCGAATTGCGTCGTGATCTTTCGCGAGCGTATCGATCTCCTCGACATTAAACGGCCGAGCGAACTGAAACGCGAACGCTACTTCACGAATTGCGTGGCGCTCGTTTATGGGTTCAAACGGCACGCGAGGCTCCTACCGCAATATGGACTCATGGTCGCCTATTCGATGGCCGCGCCACGCGCAACCAGATTTGCATACTGGCCTAAACCAACCAATAAGGCCCAGCCCACATTAAACGCAACTGCGGGGCGTTCGGTCTAGGCGAAGTACGTTTCCCGACGCTGACATTGATCAAGCATACGCGACTGACCTTCTCCGACCTGCGCCCATCGGCACCATGCAATCGATCTATATCCAATCGACCAGGTGGCCGCCGACAACGGCAAACATCTGTAGGCCGGCGTCAGCCTGCCGGGGTTCTCGGAGACTCCTCGGCCTGGAGCTCAAGGTACGCCCGCGCCGCATCCTCGGCTGAAAACCCAAGCTCGACGATCTGCGCCTCAATGGTCGTGCGGGCGCGGCGCAGGATCACCTCGGGTTCGATCGTTGGAGCCAGGGTGACATCCAGCTTGTGGATGATGGTGGCCTGCGACGTTCCCCAATGGGCCCAGGCGCGGAGCACGAATTTCTTGCCCTCCAGGCGCTGGAGCTTCAACGCGTCCTTTATGACCTGGAGTGAGGCGCGTTCATCATTCCGCATGGGCGGCCTCGTGATCTGGATCGTTCAAGCAGTCGCAGAGGTGGTGCTGGCGGACGAAATCCCTAATCGCCCATGCTTCGGTTACCCGGTGATCAATAGCCCGGGTAAGGGGATTGGTATGCACGCCCTTGGTGAACCCCTTCTGCTGGTACATGTAGTCGCCCATGGTGTCGGGGTTGAAATTGGGGTCGCAGACGATTGTCCGCAGGCACTGATAGAACCGTGCATCGTCGTTGGCGTGATTGGTGTGCCACGTTGACGTGTTCAGATATGGATCCAGGGCCTGATACATCCGCGCCTCGCTGCTGCTGACGCAAAGCTAGGGCACGAGTAGATCAACCGCAAGGCTTCTACCTGACGAGCCATGCAGCTCTTGGTCGTTGCGGGCCTGTCATGGGTTGCACTTCGACCGCGCTACCAACAAGGTCCGTCTGCCCCTTGACCCTAAGGCGGAGGAAGGCCGGTGTGCAACCTTTATGCAATCATGAGGGCGCGGGCCGAGGCGGCGGCGCTCGCCCGGGCGATGACGGACCGCAACAACAACCAGCCGCCGATTCCCGGCGTCTATCCGGACTATCTGGCGCCGGTCATTCTCAAGGCCGAGGACGGATCGCGGGAGATGCGCGATCTGCGCTGGGGCATGCCGAGCTCAAAACAGGCGCTGTTCAAAGCCGCCAGCGATCGTGCGGACAAGCTGCGGGTCAAGGGCAAGGAAGTCGACTTTACCGAGCTCCTGAAAATGGAGCCCGACAAGGGCTCGACCAACGTGCGCAACACCACCAACGCCCAGGGAAAGACCAATGCCCATTGGAGGCCCTGGCTTGGCCCGCCCAACCGTTGCCTAGTGCCCTTCACCTCCTTTGCCGAGCCCGACCAGGACTATGAGCGAACGCGCAAGAACATCTGGTTCGCCCTGGATGACAGCCGGCCGCTGGCCTTCTTCGCCGGCATCTGGACGCCGCATGCGTGCGTGCGGATGATCAGTAAGGGGTGGGAGGAGATAGAAGCCTTCGGCTTTCTGACCACGGACTCGGCCGAACCGGTAAAGACCTATCACGCCAAGGCAATGCCGGTGATCCTGCTCACAGAAGCGGAGCGTGATCTGTGGATGAGCGATGCCTCGTGGGAGGAAGTGAAGCACCTCCAACGGCCATTGCCGCCCGGAACGCTGAAGGTGGTTGGCCAAGGCGACCGCAAGGACGATACCCCGCTGATCTGATCAACCAGCGGCCGGGCCGTCCCAGGTCCAGGCCCGATCGTGCGGATGCGGCCAGACGGCGATCTCGTGCGAGCCGCATCCCCGCTCGCCAGTGCAGGCCAGGCGCGATCCGATATCCGCTATGCGTGCGGTTTCCTTCCCTCGGAATTTCTCCGCAAGCATGGGCGGTGTCCATTCGATCAGGCGCGAGCAGTCGCGACAGCAGATCGCAAGGGACCAGTTGTTTTGAAGAAACGTGCTGACCCGATCGTCGCCGATCTGGCGCAGGTTGAAGCTCCGCAGCAGCTTGGCGGGCGGCCGCTTCAGAGTGGAGTAGGGGGCGATTTCGTCCATGGTAGGGGCTCTCGCGCTATCCTTTGCGGCGGGCGCGCACTAGGCGTAGCCCCGCCTCGCATGGCCTGTGAGTGCAACGGCCCTTTTCGGACTCTGCGATCTGGTCGATGGGGGCGTCCGCGCCGTAGCGGGAGATCAAATCCCCAGGGTCGAGAACCCGGCTCCAATTGCACCGTCGACAACGCGCCGCCAGCCGACGCGGCCCCAGCACGATCTCGCCGATGGTTTCCGGCCGCCACGCCTTGCGCTCCATCGAGCCCCGCGGCCATTCGGCCACCAGCGGCTCGAAGTTCGAGCGTCCAGGCGGCTTCGCCATGAAGTCGACGAAACCGGCGCAGCCCAGCCGCCGGCAGCGCGGATGCTTGTTCCAGAGGCTTGTCCGCGACCCTGATATCCAAGTGATCAGGTCGAGGTCGACGGACATCATCAACCCGCAAGTCCTGCACTTGGTCGCCACCTCCCAGCGCGCTTGCATCATGTCCCACACGGACTCGATCGTGCGTCGCCATTCGGAGAGGGGAATCCGGTCTAGGTTCTTTGCGCCCATGGCGGCGATGTTCTGCAGATGTTCTGAACGAGGGCAAGGGCCTTGAGGTAGCGCCGACCCGCGCTTCCGGATGACGGTATGCGCCGAATCCTGCTCAATAACGACGGTTGCGGCGATTGCGGTTCACTTGACGGTCTCAGCGATGGGGAACTCATTGATCGACGAGCTGCGGCAGGTTTGCGCGCTTCAACCGCAATATTCGCCGGAAAACACACCTCCCATGCAGGAGCGCAGCCGGCTGATACGACAGGCTCTGCCAGCGGCATTCCGAGGCCTGGAGAACGATCTGCGCGCCGCCTTGGGCGGGTTCGCGGATACCTTCACTGTTGGAGCTTCCGATGGGATCGGTCGGAAAACCGAGGCTCCGTGGGTCCGTATCTGCGCGGCGAGCATGTCGCCTACGCCGAGGGATGGCTTCTACGTGGTGGTGCATTTCGCCGCTGACGGATCGGCCGTGTTCGTCACTATCGGATGCGGATCGACTATCTGGGCGAACGGTGAACTCAGGGCGGTATCCGATGAGGAGCTCACCAAGCGCCGTGCCTGGGCGCGAAGCGTCCTTGAGGAGCGCTTTGGGTCAATCGCCCCGTTCACTGACGAAATCCGTCTCGGCGCGCGTGCGGCCCTGCCTAAGACCTTTGAGAAGGCCACGGCGGTCGCAAAGCGGATTGAGGTCTCAGACCTAGACGACGACGCATTCCGCTATCTCCTCATTCGAGCGACCCGGATGCTTAGAGCGCTGTATCATGCACAACGGCAGGGCAGCCACCTGAACGCCGCAACGCTGGCAGAGGCTCAGCTTGAGGCGATTTCGCGGCCTTCACGGGCCGCCATCGCAGGCCAAGGGTTCCGGCTCTCCGCGGCTGAACGGAAAGCAGTTGAGCTTCGCGCGATGGAGGCTGCGCGAGGGTGGCTCGAAAGCGCAGGCTACCGGGCGCGCGATGTTTCTGGCTCAGCATCCTTCGATTTCGAGGCCCTGAAATCCGGCGATTTGGTGAAGGTGGAGGTCAAGGGCACGACTGGCGAGGGATCGGACGCGATTTTCATGACGAAAAACGAGGTGGACCTCCACACGTCGGAGCGGGGAAGAACTGGCATTATCATCGTCTCGAACATCAAGCTCGATCGACGAAGTGGCGAGCCCGTGGGGCTTGGTGGCGATCTCTTCTGCGACATGGCCTGGGACATTGAAGCCTGGGACAAGGTCCCAATGGCGTTCAAGCTGGTGCGGAAGCTGGCATGACGGTCATAGAGGGTGGCGAGCCAACGGGGAGCCGGACCAATGGCAAAGGTCAAATTCAAGCAGTGTGACCTGGAGCGGATCCTCAGGGCCAGCCGGGAGACGGGTGTCAGCGTGCAGGTTCGGATCGAGAGGCTGACGGGCGACCTGGTTGTCACGCCGATCAGGTCCCTGGGCTCGGCCGAGACGCAGCCAATGGAGCCCGGCGAGGTTTGGTCATGGGATGACTACGACGCGCACAAGCGGGGCCGGAAGCCGGCGAGCGCCTGGGACGGCTTCAAGGCAGATTTCTGGGACCCTGACGTCGACTGAATGAAAAAGGGCGACGCCGTAGCGCCGCCCTTTGCCTTTCAATATGACCAGTCTGATCAGGCGTTGGCCTCCAGCCAGGCGAGTGCCTCGCTGTAGGCCTCGGCGTCGAGATCGTCGTCCCGCCGGCCGGTTTCGAAGGTTGTCCCAGCCGCCTTCAACTTGGCGATGGCGTCAGCCTTCGAGCGGATCGGCCCGGTCAGGACCGCCAGCTCCAGAACCTCAAAGCGGGCCAGGCCTTCGGGTTCAACATTCCCACGGCCCGGAACGCTCCCGAGGCGATCCCACTCCGCCACGCATTCCGCCCATAGGTCGGCAAGGCCGCTGTGCGAGGTCGCCGGGATCGCGGCGGCGGTAACGGCGGCCCCTACAGCGGGGGAAGCGCAGATGATCAGCCCGCGGCGAGTCTGCTGTGCCAGCTCTACAACGGGCACGTCCGCAAAAAGGGTGAGGCCGAGGGAGGTGGTCATGGTTCGTGCGCTCCTTTGGTCGCGTGGTTGCAAGGGTCAGCCGCCGAGGCGGGCGGTCATGTGGGCGGCGTGGAAATCGGCGCGCCGGCCAAAGCGCTGCGCCGAAACGGCACGCTCGATCGGCGAGCGGATCAACGAGGGCGAAAGCCGGACCATGCGCAGCGCGGCAGCGGCGGCCTTGGCCGCCTGATGCTTCACCTCGCGCCAGGCCCAACGCAGGCAGTCCGACCAGTTCCGCCCGTCGCCAAGCTGGCGGCCCTCGCGGCGCAGCAGATGCGCGGTCAGCATGACCTTGCGGCGGGTTTCGGTAGCGGCGTTCATCTCGTCCGACCTTGCAACGGAATCGATAACGGACGTTATCTATTCCAATGATCGATATCAAGCGTTATCGTAACGCCCGCTATCGATCGAGGCTCCCATGACCGCAAAGCTTACCGCCGCCGCCTGCCGTGCAGCTCGCGGCCTCCTGGGGTGGACTGTCCGCGATCTGATGAGAGCGGCCTCGGTTTCCCCAAACACGGTCACAACCCTTGAAGACGGCGGCTCCGTCCGGCCCGAGACGGAAGCAAAGATCGTCGCGGCGTTCGCGCGTCATGGCGTCGAGATCACGAACGGCACGGGCACGGGCGCGCATCTGCACTCCACAGTGTGGCGGGTGGACTTCGCTAAGGGGCGCGGACGGTTCACAGCGCAACCGGCTTCCGGCCAGCCGCCGCGCATGTTCCCGGATTTCGCGACCCAACACGAAGTCAGGCAGTGGCTGGAGCAGAACGGATATCGCGCGCTGTCCGAACCCGAGGACCTATGGGTGGCGAGCGCTTGAGGCAGGATTTACGCGATGGGGGAAGTAAGGCGCTTTTCCCGTTTGCCGACTCCTGCGAAGGTGTTCACCCAAAGTGCGACTCGGGAACTGTGAGGCAATGGCGAACAAATTCAAAAAGGGTGATGTGGTAGTTCTGAAGTCGGGCGGGCCGCCGATGACGGTCGACGCGGTTCCGGGAGAGGTCGCCTATCACGATGACGAGTACCGCTGCCAGTGGTTCAAAGGAGCAACAGCGGCCAACGGCTTTTATGGCGAACACCTCCTTCAAGCCTACGTGGCACCCGCGAAGAAATGACGGAGCAGGAGGCCGCCGAGTGGATGCTCGACCAATTCGAAGCAAAGCGCTTCCTGTATCAGGAGGAGGCGGCCACTCATCTCCTGCACTTGCACAATGAGGCGCTGGCCTATTTCGACAATGCGGGCAATGTGTGTGTCGGTAGGGGTGTGCTTGCTGCGTTCAACAAGCTAACGCCCGAAGCGGTTTACGAACGTGGCGCGAAGTTCTGGCGCGACCGCCTGCCTACCGATCAGCCAGGTCGGCAGCAGTAGCGCGCCTAGTCGCATTCGCCAGCGCGCCATCTCATCGGGCGCGCGCAATCCCGGCATGACGTAGTCCTCAAGCCGCCACCAGCGGCTCATAACCTACCTGGAGCAGGCGCCGCTGCGCTCATTGGCCCTGGCCTCCGCCGCTCGCGGTGGTCGCACTTGACGAGCTGGCCAACAGTGGGGCGACGACGGCAGACCCCGACCCTCGCCGCGACTGCGCCTGTTGCAGGATGGCCGCCGTGTCGGGATCGGTGATCATCTGCGCCAGCAGATCGAGATTGCGCCGGAACAGCGCCCCGCCGGTCGCATTGGACAGGTTCTTGGTCCACTCCAGCGGATCGCCGACGCTGCCCAGGAAGCGCACCACGCCAGGCGCAGCCTTGAGTGTGTTCAGATCGTCGGCGTTGAAGGCGGTCATGGAGCCCGGACGCTCGCGCCAGCCCGTGGCCGCCAAAGCGTCGGCCAGGTCGCTCCAGCGGCTCGTCAGGCCGCCCGTGGGGTCGATGCCGTCCAAGCCGGCCTGCAGCGTCGCCGCCTTCTCACCAGCCGCGCCCGCTTTCCGGACGAAGGCCGCGCCGCTGTAGGGGTTCGGCCGCCCCATGCCGTCGACCGCCACCTGGTCAAAGAGCTGGCCGAGGTGCGCGCCGGTCAGGTTCGCGCCCACGTTGGGATCCTGGCCATTGAGCAGCGACATGGACCAGCCGGTCGCGTGGGCCTGGCCGGGGAACGGATCGGTCGGATAGAGCGCGCCCGTGTGCGTCGCCAGGTCATTCGAGCTGGCGATGGTCCCGACCGACCCAGCCTTCATCGGATCCAGGATCGTGCGCCGGCCCGTCTCCACAAGGTCACGGGCCGCGCCGTAGTCGGGCGAGCTGGCGCGCGCCAGGGCGTCGGCAAGGTCCGCGGAATTGTCGTATTGCGTCGCCAGCGTAGCGTTCGAGAACGGCTTGACCGGGCTCGGCCTGGCGTTCTCGGCAGCAATGCGGAGCTGCTGCACGACGCGGTTGACGTTGCTCAAGTCGTTGTAGGGCGCAGGACCAGGCGCAGACAGTCGATCGAACTCCGCCCCGTGCGGATCATGGGCCGGGTCCTGCAGCGAGCCTTCCCACTGGATCGCGGCCCGCTCGTCGTCGTCAGGCTCGAGTGTGGCCAGCTTCGGCTTAAAGGCCGAGATAGGTCCGTCCATGGGTTGCGGATTGACCCGCAGGAGGCGCGACAACACCGAATCGTCCCGGAGCTGGCCCAGCGCGGCCATATAGCCAGCATCTTGCTCCAGCTTGGCGTAGTCACCCGCCGGGAGGGCCTGGCCCGGCAAGCGGTCATAGAACGGCTGCGCCGCCGCGTTGATGGCGGCGTTCGCGTCGCCGATCGCGCCCGTGGCCGCGCGTTGCGCATTGCCCGCCAACACACCCGGATGGGCCGGCAGGTTCGGCGCGACCTGATCAACGAACCCCTGCACGGCCTGGCGAACCTGGCCGGGCCGCTGCGCGAAGTATTGGGCCATGCTCGGCGCGGTGCGGTTGGTGCTCTCCACGAGCCGTTGCACCCGGCCGAGCGTGGTCGCGCCGCCCGTCACCTGTTGCACGGCCTCGGGTATGGTGAGCTGGAGCCCCTGGTCGGCCGCCCGCGCTCGAAGCGCCGTGGCCAGGTCAATTTGTTCCTGCGTCAGGCCTTGGGCAGCGTTGCCGAGCACCCGCTCCGGAGCTTGGTTCAGATACTCGCCTGCGCCCACTAGGCCACCACCCGCGAGGCCGCCGCCGATACGTGCCCAGGCCTCGGCCGTGGGATTGTTCGGCGCATAGACGCGCGCCAGCTCGCCCGACCCTTCCGAGGTCGCGGTCGGCACACCCACGCGCAGCAGGCGCGGCAGGACGGTATCCTCGCCACCAAAGGCGGCGGGGGCCAGTTGAATGGCGGTGTCGGCCGTGCGCGCCTGCCAGTGCTGCGGCGTGTGGTACTGGCCGAAGGACTGCTGAAGCGCGTCGTTGAAGCGCTGGCTGGTCGCCCAGCCTCCCATGTGAGGCCCGTCGTAGATATTCGCCGCGAAGTCCTGCGGCTGGTAGTCTCCGGGCTCCCCGGAAAGCTTATGCGCGAGCCAAAGCGGCGCGTTGAAACCGAGGTTGTAGAGATCGCCCGGCAGGCCAGCCAGACTCGCGAAGGACCGGCCCAGCGATCCAGGCACGGTGCGCGCGATATCCTCGCCGACGCCCATCTTCGGCTCGGGAACCAGGTCCTCGAAATTGAGCCCATGACCGCCCTGCGCCTGGCCGCCATGCGTCGCGGCCTGGATCGCCTGCGCGCGGTTCTGCGCGACCTGCGCGTCGAGCTGCGGGTCGTGCATCCCGCCGCTTATCCAGGCGGCGAACTGATCGGGCGTCGGGTCATGCTGGCCGGCGAACGGGTTTAGCGGAGCCGGGCCGGCAGGATGGCTAGGCCTGGCCCTCGCCGGATGCGCCGGAATGAGGTCGTCGAAACTCAAAACTTGACCGCTCATCGGCCGGCCCTCCAGTCGAAACAAGCCGATTGGCGGTGGTCGGCGATGGGAGCGCGGGAAACACCTCGCGCAGTTGTTGTGCGGGCGATGGGGAGGCCGCCCCGTGCGATGCGGCGACCTGTTCGGCCAGGGCCTTGAGATAGGCGTCCATGGCCGCTTTGCTGCGGGCGTGCGCTTCTGCTTGTGCAGCTTTGCGGGCGGGTTCCCCCGCAGCCCATTCCTGTTGCCGGGCTATCCGGCGGTGGGCGTTTTCCTCCCTCGACGCGGCCAGCCTCGCCGTCCATTCCCTTTGGAACCGGGCGCGTCGACGGGCGTCGCCGCCCAGCAGCCAGGTCACAAGGAAGTAGCCGAGCGCGCTCGCGAGAAGGATCGATGGCATTCTGCGAAGCTACACTCGTGCCGTGCATGGGTCCAGGATCGGGCGCGAGACCGGCGGAGCTAAGCAGGGGCGAGAATTTCGCGCGAGCCTGGCGAATATTGGGGCCCTTGAGCTTCACTGGTGATTTCCCTTCACCGCAGCCTTTGGCGACGCGATCGCCGCGACCGTCGATAGGTCAACTTTTCTCGCCCCTTCATGGGGTTCCGATCGGGCCTCGATCGCGTCGAGCTGCGCGCGGAGCTTGGCTTCAAGCATCTCAATGCGCTTGGCGCGGGAGGGCCTCTTGGGTTTCGGGTCGGCCTCGCACCGCGCCTTCCATCGAAGTTGCAAATTGGCGATAGCGCGCTCCCGGCCAGCGTCCGTACGCTGCCCGGTGCTCGCTCCGCCATGGAACTTGCAACGGCCATTTTCATAGATCGTGGTTAATCGGCAGCGCGTTCCGGCGCGGGTCCGAGCACCACAAGGCAGGCAGCTCAATTCGGCCGGTGGGAACTGTTCCAGCTCCGGCGGCCGTTTCGGATATGGGATCGAGGGTGAGCGTGCGCGGACCATGAACGAACGGCGAAGATCGGCGTTGGCCCGCTCAACCTCCTCGCAGGTTCGCCTGTAGGCCTCCCACACGATCGAGCGGCGTCGGTGCCATTGGAACCACCTCCGCTTGGCGGCCGCCAGTTCCTCCGGCGGCCAAGCGAGCGCACGGTCGATCAGCTCGCGCGCGTAGAGGACCGGCTCGCGGTTCACGCAGCGCCCCCTTCATGGATGAGCTGAACGCCGAGCGCCTTCAGTTGGGGGCCGACGTGGTCGCGGAGTTTGCGGAAGCGCGTCTCGCTCTCCGAGACGATGGTCGGGCTCGGCACGTCGCGCCAGGCGCAGCGATCCAGGTTGCTGACCGTCCACTCCTCGCCTTGGGCCTCGACCACAGCGGCCCTGATGTTCGCCGGCCCGCTCCACCGGCCGGGCAGCTTCACCACCCGCGGCGGGAAAGCCGACTCCGCCATCCAATCGGCGAAGCGCTGGTCGCGGATCCACAGGTGCATTCCCGGCGCACCACAATCCGCATTCGGCTCTCGGCCCTCGCGAGCGTAGCGTCCGGCGGCGGCCGGCAGGCCATCGCGCTGATCGGGCGACAGTCGCCTCCAGGCGGCCAGGGCCTTCGGCTTGGACGAGCGCCCCTTCACATGCGGGTAGGCTCTCCAAGCGCCCTCGAACAGCTCGGGATACTGCGGAGCCGCGTCGCGCTTGGGCGACAAGGATGCGTCAGCATCCTGTTGTCCTGTCTGTCCTGTATGTGTGGCGATGTCCCGGGCTATTTCCGGGGTGTCCCGCGGGACAATGGCGATGTCCTGCGGGACGGCCTTCGCTTGAGGCGGGACAGCTTTGACTTTCGAGCGGACGGAAGCCCTCTGCGCGGCCTTTCGCTCACGTTCGGCGCGACGCTTCTCGCTCAGCCTGTTCCACGCATCGAGCGCGACCTCGCAGACGGTCGGGTGATACCAGCGGCCATCCGAGCAGAGCACCCAGGCGCTCATGATCTCATCCTTGACCGCGAGGAACCCCGCTACGTCGAAGCCGAAGCCAGCCGCCTCGGCCAGCTCGTCATCATCGTTCGGAAGGCTCCCCGCAGGGACAGAGAGGTAAGCTTCACCCCACAGGAACACGCTGCGCGCCCGCGCCACGTCGGAGGCCCTACGCCACCATTTCGACTGGCGCAGCCGGCGAAAGTGCAGGGGAAACCAGTCGTTGCCGCTCATGTCGCAGCCGGGCGGGGTGAGAGGATCGGGAAGGCCCGTCATCATTCGCCCCCGCTGAAATCGAACGCGCGCGTCGAATGCAGGGCGGCCCGCGCCAGGTTGGAGAATTTCGTCAGTTCGTCGCTGTAGTGCAGCTTCACAGTGCGGATCGGGCCATGGCGCTGCTTGGCGATGATCAGCTCGGCCAGGTGCGCGACCTCATCCAGGCGCGCCTCCCAATCCAGGTGCTCGGATGTGCCTTCCCGCGGCTCACGGCGAGCCAGGTAGTAGGCTTCGCGGTACAGGAACATGACCACGTCGGCGTCCTGCTCGATCGAGCCGCTGTCGCGCAGGTCCGAGAGCTGGGGACGCTTGTCCTCACGGGCTTCGACCTGGCGCGAGAGCTGCGACAGGGCGAGGATCGGCACGTCCAGGTCCTTCGCCAGCGCCTTCAGGCCCATGGTGATCTCGGAGACCTCCTGGACGCGGTTCTCACGGCGACCACCGCCGGCCGACATGAGTTGCAGGTAGTCGACGACGATCAGCCCGAGCCCATGGCGTCGCTTGAGCCGGCGGGCTCGCGTCACGAGCTGGGTCAGCGAGAGGCCGCCCGAGGCGTCGATGTGGAGCGGGAGCGAGCGCATTTCCGCCCCAGCGTCGCGCAGCCGGCCGCGCTCGCACAAGTCGATGTCGCCGCGCCGCACGCGGTCGCTGGAGATCGCCGAGATTTCGGCGAGAAGGCGGGTCACCAACTGTTCCCCCGACATCTCGCAGGAGAACACGCCGGTCGGCACACCGCCCGCCGCCGCGTGGCGGGCGATGTTCATGGCCAGGGCCGTCTTTCCCATGGACGGCCGGGCCGCCAGGATGATCAGGTCGGAGCGGTGCAGGCCGCCCAGAACCTGGTCCAGGTCGATCAGGCCGGTAGCGATCCCGGCGAGGCCACCGTCGCGGCCGAAGGCTTCGTCCGCCAGCTCCAGCGCTCGATCAACGAACACGCCGACGCCCTGGAACCCGCCGCGACTAGACGCACCTTTGGTCAGTTCGAACAACGCCTGCTCGGCGGCTTCGACGTGCTCACGCCCGCTGCGCTCCTGATCGGTCCTGGCGGCTTCCGCCATTTCCTCGCCGATGCGGATCAGCTCGCGCCGCTGAGCATTGTCGGCGACGATGCCGGCGTTCTGCCGCGCCGTGAGGGCCGGGGGCGCGTGGTCCACCAGATCGACCAGGTAGCCCTGGCCGCCCAGCTCGGCGAGGCCAGAGTCGGCCTTCAGGCGCTCCGAAACGCTGATCGGATCGGCGCGAAGCCCGCTCGCGATCAGGTACTGGGCGCTGGCGAAGATCCGGCCGTGCGTCGGTTCATAGAAGGCGGCGGCGTCGAGGTCGGGCAGTTCGTCGAGCTGCGCATTGTCGAACAGCAGGACACCGAGCAACGCCTGTTCGGCGTCGAGGTTGTGAGGAGCCGCCGCGGGCAGCTCCTCGTCCACCAGGCGCAGAGCGGGGGCGATGGTCATTTCGCCTCCACCCTGCTGAAGGCCTCGCGCTCGGCCGCCGTCGTGGCCCGCCAGACGATGACCCGGCCGCCAAGCGCTCCAGCGCCACGCTCGCCGCTGTCGGCGACCAGGCCCAGCGCCCGCAGCTCAGAGCAGCGAGCCCGCACGATCATGAAGTGCAGCCCCAGGCGCTCGGCGACCTGCTCCGCAGTGGCAGGTCCACGCTCCAGTTCAAGCAGGGTCCGTTCACGGATGGTCTTAGCCTTCGGTGCGAACGAGGCCGCAGCGGCCGGCCCAGTGTCGGACGGCCCTTTGAGTCCGGGGTGCTCCGGATAGCGCGCGTCAGCCAAGGGAAACCTCCCCGCCGATCGCTCGGCTGGCGTAGGCCGCCGCGAGGCGCAACAGGGCCGCGCCGGCATGGCCCCCGATGTGTCCGGCGACCGCCGCATTGCGCAGAGCCGCCAGCTGGAGCTGGGCCGGGTCCTGCCAGCCGGGAAGCCGGGCTTGAGGGACGGGTTGAATGGCGGTAGCTTTCCCGCGTTCGCCGCCAAGCTGAACGCATTTGGAGAGCCCGCCGACGTTCGCACCGTCGGCGGGCTCTTTCGTATGGGCCATGGCTCTACGCGGCCCCCTTCATGAGGGCGTCCAGGCCGCTGCGCAGGACGAGCCGGCGGCGGCCGACCTTGATCGAAGGGAGCTGGCCGCTGGAGATCAGCTCATAGAGCTTGGTCTTTCCCAGCCCGTAGGCAGCGGAGGCCTCGCTGATGCGATAGGCCTCCTTGGTGGGAGCATCGGAGGAATTGAGCATATCATCGCGCCTTTTGGCTGGAGGGTTTCGAACTCCAGCGAACGTGCGCGGCCAGGGGGATTGCTGGCAGATGAGGAAAACCGACTAGTTGCCACCACCCCCTATGGCGTCTCGTGAGGCCCGTATCTTCCCCGGCCGGTCAGCGCTGTATCGCGCGGCAGCTTTGCGAGTGAGAGAGGTCAGGATCTCTGGGGTGAGCGGCCCAGGCGGGCAGGCCGGCTCGAAATCTTGCAGCCATTGCTGGACCGTCCGTCGATCGACGCGGAACCATCGCGACAGGGTTTTGATGGGCGCGAGGTCCTCGATAATCACGTGACGCCCGTCGAGCACCAGGCCAATGGGACTGGCCGCTCGCCTGTAGGCAACGGCCATCCCGATATCTGCAGCCTCAAGCTCTCCGATCGGCGGTCGCCCCGTGGCCGTCACGTCGGTCAAAGCAGCCGACAGCCTGCCTAGCGAAAGGTCCCCTGCCAGGGTCGCAATTAAAAGGGCCATATTGGCTGGGATGGCCACATCTTCGGGCGGGTTAGCACTGCGACGCCGCGCATATTGCCGGAACAGGGCCGCTGCGGCTGCCCACCATTGGCGAAGTTCATCGGGGCCCGGATCGACAAGGACGGCAGACCCCATGCCCTTGCCCTCTGGCACTTCATATCGAGGTTCGGTTGCGCGGCGAAGTGAGGCCTGGGCCCGCTCGACCACGATCGAAAACGGCAGCTCCTCCGAATGGTCGGTCACGCTTTGGCCGCCCCCCGCGCCATCGGCCGCACATTTGATCCCGTCTCCTTGGGCTCGCAGTAGCCAGCCCAGGCGTCCATCATCTTGCGGCGGCGCTCCAGAGCGTCGGCCCGCCGATACGCACGTTCCGTCTCGTCGCCCACCGTGTGGGCCAGCGCCGCCTCGGCCAGCTCGCGCGGGAAGCTGGTCGCTTCGCCCGCCCAATCGCGGAACGAACTGCGGAACCCGTGCGTGGTGATCTCCCGCTTCATGCGGCGCAGCAGCATTTCGAACGCCATGGTCGACAGCGGCGCGTCCTGCGGCTCTTCGCCCTCCTTCGCCGGCTTTTTGACCTGGCCGGGGAACACATGGTCGCCGGTCTTGATCTTGGCGACGGCTTCCAGGATTTCGACGGCGCGAGGCGACAGCGGGACACGGTGTTCACGGCCGCCCTTGGTTCGGCCGGCCGGGACCGTCCAAACCTTCGCCTTGAGGTCGATTTCTCCCCAGTGAGCGCCCAGCACCTCGCCGGACCTGGCTGCGGTAAGGATCAGGAACTCCAGCCCCAAAGCGGCCGTGGCCTCGCGTTGGCGCAGCTCGCCGACGAATGCCGGCACGTCCGCATACGGCATGGCCGCGTGATGGCCTCGGCTGAGCTTCTGACGGCGCGGCAGAAGGTGGTCCAGGTGGCCTTTCCAGCGCGCGGGGTTCTCGCCCTGGCGATGGCCCTTCGCTTTGGCGGCATCGAGCACGGCCTCGATCACGCCTCGCGCCTTTTGGGCGCTTTCCGGCTTCGTAGTCCAAATCTTGTTCAGCACCCCGAGCACGTCATCCGTGGTCACGGCGTCGATGCTGATCGGACGCAGATCGGCGGCGTAGGTTTTCAGCGCGCGCTCCCAGCGAGCCACGGACTTCGCGCTGCGCAGCTCAGATGACCTGGCCTTGATGAAGGCGTCCGCCGCCTCACCGAAGGTCGGGACCTCCTGAGCGGCTTTGCGGGCTGCGATCGGGTCAATGCCGTCCGCGACCTGGCCACGGGCTTCGGCGGCCTTCTCCCGAGCCCTAGCGAGGCTGACAGCGTTGAACGAGCCCAGCCCCATCTCGCGAAGCTTGCCCGGCCCCTTCACCCCCTTGTGCGGTTTCCAGCGGAAGATGAAGGCCCAGCGCTTGGAGCCGGTCGGCTCGATCACGAGATAGAGGCCGCCCCCGTCACTGTGTCGGCCCGGCGTGTTCAGCGTCTTGATCTTGGCCGGCGCAAGCCGGTTGAGCGTCCGGGTTGTGTGCGCCCCCAACAGCAACCTCCCGCATTTGTTGCCCTAACGATTACCCCAACATTACACCCGGATGAGCGCGGCGAATAGCGGTCGAAAGCGATCGAGGTCGGAATTTTCTCTTTATATACCCGTCGCTTCTGTCGGCCGATAGCGGCGGACGGCGGAAGATAGTACGTCTCCTGTCGAGTGCGCCATCGTTCAAGAAAAATTCAAACGCCCCGAGCTTGGCTGTTCTGCACGCCAGGGTGGCGGCGATTTTGCGAAATCGGCCATCGGATCGTCAGCTTCTGCTAGCATGGCGGCCGCGGCCTGAAGGCGTGGTCGGCGGCGATCGCGCGCGGCGCGCGAAATCACAAGGCCGTGATGCCTGACCCGGGCGGGGCCGGCCTTGCGCTGAATAACATTGATATATCAGGGTTTGTTAACCTTCTGACCCCGCCAAAGGCCAAGGTTGTTTTTGCGCTCAATCGGGGCTGGGCGCGTTGTCGCTGGCAAAGCGGCGGTCTAGATTGAAGTAGTAGATCGTCTTAGGCCAATGTTCGCCTCTACCAGTAAAGTGTGGCGTAGGTCACATAATAGTCACTCAACCGGCTGTTATGGGTGCGTTAAGCGCGTGTAATTGGATTCTCGTCCCAGGCGAATCCGCTTGTGAGTATTCGTTGCATCGCGCCGACCTGACGATTGTCAATGCCTGAGTGCTTTTCGCCAGCCAGGAACGGGAGGCTGCTATGTCGGACGTGTCCATCACCGGGACCAACGGGACCAACGGGACCAACGGCTCTACGCCAGGACAGTCCGGAACGGCAGGCGGGCCAGCCAGCGGCGCGACCGCGACCAATACGGCTTCGGCCGACACCACAAACAGCGCCGAAGCCACGGGCGGCACCGGCGGCTACGGCGGCAGCGGCGCCAACGGCCCGCAGAGCGGCGGCGTCTATACGGGTGCGGGCGGCAATGCGGGAGCCGGCGCCTCTGGCGGCGCGGCGACCGCGACGGCCTCGACCACGACCAGTTCGGGCTCAGCGACCAGCGCCACGACCACCGCCTACGGCGGCAGCGGCGGGGGCGCAGGCGCGCCTGGCACGGGTTCGCCCAACGGGGCCGGGGCCAACGGCGGGGTCGGCGCCACCGGCACGGCCGGCGCGACCGTCACCAACGCCAGCGGCGCAGGGACCGCGACAGCGAACGCCCACGGCGGGAATGGCGGCTATGGCCAGGGATCGGGCGGATCGGGTGCGGCGGGCGGCGTGGCCACCGCGACAGCCAGCGTCAATTCCAGCGCCAGCGGTTCCTCCTCCGCCACGGCGAACCAGTATTCCGGCAACGGCGGCTATGGCTACGGCGGCGCCAATGGCGGCGCGGGCGGCAACAGCTCCATGACCAATGCGGTCACTGGCAAGACCAACGCCGGCAACCTCTATCTGTACCAGACCAGCGACGCGGGCAACGGCGGCAGCTCCGCTGGAGGGGCCGCGGCCGTGGGCGGCAACGCGACCGACAACCTGACCTTCAACGACACCGCCAACGCCACGCAGAGCGCTCTGGTCTACGGTTCGCTGTCCGCGTCCGGCGGTAGCGGCGGCAATGGCGACGGCGGCGGAAACCCCGCCGTTGGTGGGACCGGCGCCTCCTCGCTCAACCTGACCGGAACCGGCCAGGTCAACGCCTATGTTTCGGTGGGCGGCGGCAATGGCGGTTCGGCCACCACCAGCGGCTCCGGTTCGGCCGGCGGCGCGGCGACGGGTTCGGACACGGCGACGGGCCTGAACGTCACGGTGCAGAACAATGTCGGCGGCGGCAACGGCGGTTACGCTGAAGGATCCGGCAAGACCGGCGGCGCCGGCGGCGTCGCGGCAGCAACGGCGAAGGGCACTTCGAGCGGCTCGGGCACTTCAAGCGTCGCGGCCTACCAGGTGGGCGGCTCGGGCGGCTACGGCTATAGCGGCGCCAATGGCGGCGCCGGCGCCAACAGCAGCATGACCAACGCAGTCTCCGGCTCGACCAATGGCGGCAACCTCTATTTCACCCAGCAGGCCCAGGGCGGCAACGCGGGCGGCAGCCAGTCCAACACCGCTGGCGTGGCCGGGACGGCGACGTCCAACCTGACGTTCGACGACACGGCCAACACCAATAAGAGCGGCCTCGTCAACGCCAACACCAACGCCTATGGCGGCGCGGGCGGCGCGGGCGCGAACGGCGGGGGCGGCGGGGGCGCGACCGCCAACGACACCGTCAAGGGTGTCGGCACGGTGCAGATCGGGGCGACCGCCGGCGGGGGCTACGGCGGCGCGGCCAATGCCGGCGGCGTCGGCGGCGTCGGCGGCAACGCGACGGCGAACTCGACGATCCTCGGCGGTGTCGGTGAAAGTTCGGGCGCCAGCGCTCAGGGCGGCTCTGGCGGCTCCAGCGGCAGCAACGCAAGCGGCGGCGCAGGCGGCAATGGCACCTCGAGCGCTAAGGCGACGGGCACCGGCAATGTCAGCGCCACGGCGACGGGCTCCGGCGGCGCCGGCGGCTACGGCGACGGCGTCGGCAAGGTCGGCGGCGCCGGCGGGATTTCCAGCGCGTCGGCTACAGCGACAACGAGCAGCGCCGGCAGCGCCAGCGCCACCGCGACTCGCAACGGCGGCTCAGGGGGCACGGGCTACGATTCCGCCAATGGCGGGGCCGGGGCCGGGAGCAACCTGAGCAGCACGGTCGGCGGATCCACCAACGGCGGTAGCCTCTACCTGACCCAGAACGCCAATGGCGGCGCCGGCGGCGGGACCTACGGCGGGACGACAGGCACGGCCGGCAGCGCCAATTCGACCCTGACCTTCGACGACACCGCCAACGCCAACCAGAGCAACCTGCTCTGGGCCAGCGTCTCGGGGACCGGCGGCGGCGGCGGCGGCGGCAACAGCGGCTCCAACGGCGGCGCCGGCGCCAACGGCTTCTCCAACCTCACCTTGACCGGAGCCCACACGATCCAGGGCTATTCCTACGCTACCGGCGGCGGCGGCGGCTCGTCCACCGCGGCCAACGGCGGCGCAGGGGCCAACGGCTACTCCACCGGCGTCGCCACGGGCGTGACCGTGTCGATGACCAGCTACGGCTATGGGGGGGCCGGGGGCTATGCCGAGGGCGCCGGCAAGACCGGCGGGACCGGCGGGGCCGCCCAGGCCTCGTCCAAGATCACCGCCAGCGGTTCGGGCAGTTCCGGAGCCGCGGCCTATGAATACGGCGGCGCGGGCGGCGCCGGCTACACCGGCGCGACGGGCGGCGCCGGCGCATCGGTCTCGCTGTCCAACGGCGTCACCGGCGTGACCAATAACGGCAACCTCTACCTGACCCAGAACACCTACGGCGGCAACGGCGGCAGCAGCGACAGCGGCGTGGGCGGCGCAGGCGGCACGGCCTATTCGGGCGTGACCTTCGACGACACCGCAAGCGCCACCAAGAGCGCGCTTGTCCAGGTCAGCACCCAGGCCGGCGCCGGCGCCGGCGGCGGCGGCGCGACCGGCAAGCTGGGCGCGACCGCCACGGCGACCAACACCATCACCGGCGCCAATGCGGTCAATAGCTATTCGACGGCCACTGGCGGTAGTGGCGGCAGCGGCACATCCGGCGCCGGCGCGGGCGCGGGCGGCGGCGAGGGCCGCAGCTTCGTGCTGGGCGGGACCAATGTGAGCAGCCAGGCCACCGGCAACGGCGGCACGGGCGGCAGCGGGGCCTCCAGCGGCGGCAATGGCGGCTATGGCGGCTATGGCTACAGCCACGCCACAGGCAAGGGCACGGGCAGCGTCACCGTCCAGGCCTGGGGCTATGGCGGCAACGGCGGAGCCGGCTATGGCAGCGGCCATGTGGCCGGCTACGGCGGCGGCGGCGGCGCCAATGCGGCGGCCTATTCCACCGGCGGCAACGCCTCGGCCAGCGTCCTCCGCCAGGCCGGGTCGGGCGGCGTCGGCTATAACGGCGCCAACGGCGGCGCGGCGGGCGGCAGCTATCTGACCAACGCCGTGACCGGCTACAGCAATGGCGGCACGCTCGGCCTGTCGCAGAATGCGATCGCTGGTTCGGGCGGCGCGACCTATGGCGGCACGGCGGGCGCCGGCGGCCAAGCGGTGTCGAACCTGACCTTCGACGACACCACCAACTTCTACCGCGCCAGCCAGGTGACGACCTACAGCTACGCCACGGGCGGCACGGGCGGGGCCGGCCAGAGCGCCGCCAGCGGCGGCGCAGGCGGCACGGCGATCGCCAACGACACCATAACCGGCTCCAACCTCTATCTCGACGACGAGGCGGCCGGCGGCAACGGCGGTTCAGCCAATGGCTCCGGCTTCACCGGTGGCGCCGGGGGCTTGGCCACGTCCTCCGCCACCGCCAAGGCCAGCGGCTCTGGCTCGACCACGCTCTATTCCTATGAGACGGGCGGGACCGGCGGGACCGGCTACAACAACGCCAAGGGCGGCGCCGGCGCCAATATCGCGATGAGCAATACGGTCACCGGCTACACCAACGGCGGCACGCTCAGCATGACGCAGCGGGCCGCGGGCGGCGCGGGCGGCTACAGCTACGGCTCGACGGGCGGGGCGGCCGGGTCGGCGACCTCGAACCTGGCCTTCGACGACACGGCCAACACGACCAAGAGCGCGACGGTCAACGTCTCGAACCAGGCCTATGGCGGAACCGGCGCCTATGGCGCGACGACGACGGCCGGCGGGAACGCCTCGGCGACCAGCACGATCAAGGGCGCTCAGACGGTCAATTCCAGCGTCACCGCCAACGGCGGCGGCGGCGGCGCTGGCCCATCGGGCGCGGCCGGCTCGGCGGGCGGCGCCGGCACCGGCAAGAGCACCATCACCGGCGGCACCACGGTCACCTCGACGGTCAGCGCGTCCGGCGGCGCCGGCGGCGCCGGCGGGTCCGGCGCCAGTGGCGGTGCGGGCGGCACGGGTACGGCCACGGCCGTGGCCACCGGCGTCACCGCCACCGCCAATGCCTATGGCTACGGCGGCAATGGCGGTTCCGGCGACGGGTCGGGCAAGACCGCCGGCGCCGGCGGCCAGTCTGCGGTCAGCGCCAGCGCGAATTCGTCCGGCTCGGGCGGCGGCTCGGCGGCGGTCTATCGATACGGCGGCGCGGGCGGGACCGGCACCAACAGCGCCAACGGCGGCGCCGGCGCCTACAGCTTCGTGACCAACGCCGTCACCGGCTCGACCAACGGCGGCACGCTCAGCCTCACCCAGTACTCTCACGCGGGCGATGGCGGGGCGAGCTACGGAGGGACGGCCGGCGCGGGCGGCGCAGGCACTTCGAACCTGACCTTCAACGACAGCAGCAACACCAACAAGAGCGCCAACGTCGACACCTATGTCACCGCCTATGGCGGCAACGGCGGCGCCGGCCACAGCGGCTCCAACGGCGGCGCTGGCGGCGCAGGCTCGGCCACGGTCGCTGTCACCGGCACGGCGGCGGTCTATGTCGCCACCGGTGTCACCGGCGGTAACGGCGGCTCGGCGGACTCGCCCGGCACAGTCGGGGCCGGCGGCTCGGCCACGGCAAACACAACCGCCACCGCCGGCACCAGCGTCACAGCCAGCTCCAGCGCCACCGGCGGCTTCGGCTCGACCGGCGGGGCGGCGGTGGCCAACACGACCGCCACCGGTACCAGCGGCAATGTCTACGCCAACGCCGCGACCTCGGACACCGCCGGCCACCTGCTGACCGCCGGCACGGCCGCAGCCAGCGCTGTTGTCGGCGGCGCCTCGACAGCCCAGGCCTCGGTCGCCTTTGGCGGCGGGGCGCCCAGCTTCACGGCCGGGGCGCAATCGGTGGCCGTCGAGACCCTGGCGCCCAGCGGTTCGGCCACCTCGGCCGTGCTGGCGGCGAACTCGAACATCAGCAGCGCCTTCGGCGCCTCGCCGGTGTTCTTTGGCCTGGCCGAACTGGGCGGCGCCCACTCTAGCACCGGCACGACCGGGCAGGGGATCACCAGCCAGATCGCCTTCACCGCCGACCTGACCCAGCTGGCCAGCCGTCACGACCTGATCGTCGGCTTCTACAACGGGACCTCCACGGGCTCGGGCTTCTCCAGCGCGACCCTGGATCTCTATGCCGACGGCACGGACATCATCCACCAGACCTTCACCACGGTCGGCTCGCTGGTGACCTATTTCACCAACCACGCGGTGGACCTGGGGTCGCTTTCCAGCGGCGGGCTCAGCGGCAACACCCTGACCTTCCAGGCGGTGCTCACCATCACCGAGAACACCGCCGGATCGAGCTTTGACGGAGCCCTGATCATCGGCGATCCGCCGCCGACCGCCGCCGCCAGTCAGTCGACGACGACGAGCTCGAAAACCTCGCTGTTCAGCCAGTATGCGGCAGCGGGCCTGGGCAGCCATGCCGGGGAGACCGGGCCGATCGCCTTCCGTGGGGCCGAGCCGACGTCCCATATGGTGCTGGCCCCTGCGGCCTGACGCCGGAAGCTGCGGCGGCGCAGGCGCCGCCGCAGTCCTTCTTGTCGGCAACCTTCAGGGGATTTGCGCCTCCCCCTCCGCGTGAATCGTGTCGGGCGCGGCGGCTAGGGGTACTATCAAGGCTGATCAGCCCCTGGAGCGCGCCGATGTTCGTCCGCCTGATCCTGACCCTGGCCATCGCCCTCGGTTTTTCCGCCAGCGCTGCCCAGGCCTGCCAGTGCCGCCCGCACCATGTCGTCCGGCCGCGGCCGGCCTGCGCCCCCTGCCGGCCGGTGGTCTATCGCCACCACCGCCATCACGTGCGCACGCGGGTGATCGAAAAGGTCGTGCACATCCAGAAGATCGAACGGTACGACGACCGCGCCTATCGCTTCGCCGAGGCCGACGAGCAGCGCTGGCGTGCGGGCGGCAGGGTCTGGGGCGCCGTGCGGCCCTCGCCGCCGCATCCGTGGGACACCGACCCCAACGGCTATCTGACCTGGCCGGGCAAGACCCAGGGCTATGCGGTGGAAGACCGCTATTCCGGTCAGCCACGCGCCTACGATCCGCGCAACGAGGGCTGCCCTGACAATTGCCCCCTGCCGCCCCCGCCGGGGATGATGGGGCCGCCGCCCGCCCAGCCCTGAGCGCCTTCGCGCTTCAGCGGACGAAGCAGGCGCCGCCTGCCGCGCGCAGGCTGGCGCACCAGCGCTGGGCGGCGTTTCGGTCCGGGAAGCCCGACACAAGCGCGCGATAGACTTGGCGACCGCCGGATAGCGCCGGCTCGACGTGGAAGCGCAGGGCGGGATCGGCGGCGAGCAGGCGCTGGGCCGCGCCCTTGTCGGCGGCATTGGCCTCGGCCTGGACCGGCGAGGCGGCGATCTGCACGCTGACGCCGCCCGCTGGCGCCGAGACAGGTGGCTTCGCCGACGGGGCTGCCGGCAAGGGCATGGCCGGGCGGAGCACGGGCGGCGCCCTTTCGGCCGCCCGGGCAGGCTCGGGGGCGGGCGCTGGCAGCGGCTCCGCGGTCTCTTCGTTCAGGGCCACAGCTGAGCCGCACAGGGCCGACACCACCTGGCCCAGATAGGCCTCGGCCTTGGGCCTGACCCAGCCGGCCGGAACAGCGATCTCGCGCCCGGCCCCGCCCCGGCCGTGGTCCGGATAGACGGTCATGCGGCGCGCCCAGGTCGCGCCGCCGTCGCGGCAGGCCAGGTCCACCTTCAGCCGCATGGAGCGCCAGCCGCGCGCCTGGGCGAAGGCTTCATCCAGCACCTCGCCCTGCAGTTCGACCCCGTCCAGCCGGCCGGCCGCCTTGCCGGGCGCGCCGCGGCCGATCAGGGCGACCGCCATCTCCGGGCTGACGGCAAGGACCGAGCGCGCGGGAAGGCCGGTCCAATCGTGCAGCCTGCGGGCGGCCGCCTCGCGTTCGGTGGCGGTCTGGGCGGAGGCGACCGGCGCCGCCGCGACCACCGCCAGGATCGGGATCAGCCGGGCCAAGCCCATGGGCGCCGCTCCTCAAGAGGCGAATCATCGTCCGCAGCAAACCGGGTCGCCGCGCATCCTTGGCCGCGCTCGCGCGTTTGTGAAGCCACCGGGGCGGCTGGACAACAGCAAGGAGCGCCCGATGAAGCCTCTGAAACTGATCTTGATCTCGATGAGCGCCCTGGCGCTGGCCGCGCCGGCGGCGATCGCCCAGACCCAGCCGGCCGATACGGCCGCATCGTCGAACCATCGCGACTGGACGCTGAAGGAGCGCGAGGACTGGCTCTACCATCGCCTCGACCAGGCCCGGGACGATGGCTCGATCGACAGCAACGAGTACCGCCATGTCGGCGACGAACTGGCGGACGTGCAGGCGCAGGAGAACAGCCTGCGCAGCCGCCACGACGGCGGGCAGCTGACCGACAGCGAGAACGCCTCCCTGGAGGGGCGGCTGGACTATATCGGCGACCGCATTCACTGGCTGCGCGCCACCAACCTCGACCGGCCCTGGTAAGACCGATCCGGAGCCAGGCTCAGTCTAAGCGGACTGGACTTCGGTGGCCGGCGTCGCTTGCGGCGCCGGCTCCAGCCTGAGCCAGACCCTCAGCGGATAGAGATACTGGCCGATCGCGCCGCGGCCCATATCCTCACGCACGCCCAGCGGCCGGTCGCACGGACCCGGCTGGTAGTAAGTGCCGAACAGGCGGTCGAACACCGAAAACACCGTGGCGAAATTGCTGCCGCTGCCCTCGATGTCGCGGGCGTGGTGCCAGCGGTGCATGGCCGGGCTGTTCATCAGCCAGCCCAGCCGGCCGAGCGTCCAGGGAACGTCGGCATGGATGAAATAGCCGTAGTAGTGGCGCACAGCGACATTGGCCCCCAACGCCCATGGCGGAAAGCCGAGCGTCGCCAGGATGATAGTGTCGACCATCGATCCCGCCCGGTCGACCGGGTGCATCCGCTCGAGGCTGAACCAGGTCAGGCGCGTGTCGCTGTGATGGATGGCGTGAGCGGGCCACAGCCAGGGCGAGTGCTGCGCGCGGTGGCGCCAATAGCCCAGGAAGTCGCCGACGAAGACGATGGTGAGGGCGGTCGGGACCGGGCCGATCGCGGACCACAGGCCCGGCTCGGCCATCTGCAGGCCGAAGCGCCGCACCGCCAGCCCCGCGGCGGCGGCCATCAGGGTCAGGGCGGGGGTGACGGTGAACTGGTCGATCGCCGAGAGGATGGCGTTGATCCGGGTCTCTTCGGCGGCAGCCTTGCCGTCGGCGAAGGCGCGCTTCATGCCCTTCGCCGCGATCGCCAGGGCCAGGAAGGCGCCGGCGCACATCAGAAGGCTGACGATCACGCCGGGGATCTGCTCCACCGAGCTTCGCAGCGCATCGTAGAAGCTGGGCAAGGGCGCTCCGTCGCAGGCTACGACCCTTCGGGCCGGACCTTCATTTCAACGGAAAGGGATGGATCGCTGATTAACGGCCGCCTGATCCATGCGCCTTGATGGGCTTGGGCTCGCGTTTGGACGTCGGCGCGGCCGCCGCTCGCGCACCACCGCCCATTCGATCGACAGCAACAGTGCGACCGCAAGGCAGCCGGTCCCGACCAGGACGGCCAGGCCGACCGGGATCGAAGCCCAGGTCACGGCCGACAAGGTCACCGGCGCACCGTCCGGACGCCGCGAATTCTGCGCGCCCGGCTCGGCGATGCGCGCGGCGGCTCGTGAAGCACGGTGTTGAGCGCGACGAGCGCCAGGGTGGCGGCGCTCACTGCGATAACGACAAGACCCATGAATTCGGCTCCGAACTCTGCAGCCGATCTTCTAGTCCACCGCGCCCTCAAGGTTCGGCGCCTGAGGTCGGGCCGATCCATAGTCATCCCATAAAGACCCCGCCGCACCGGCCGGACCTTTATGCGTCCTTTATGTCCGGGCTTGGCCATAGGCGTCGAACCTTGATGACCCCCGGGCCTAAAGGGGTGGCTCCAGGGTTCGCCATCCCAGGCCGCTGAGCTTGGGATGGCGATGCTCGCTTTCTTGATTTGGAACAAGGCGCTCGGCTCGTTGGGGGGCAACCTGACCCGACCGTGCGCTGCGGACCGGAGGCTCCGATGGACCTGATTTATCTCGGCGTTGGCGCGGGCATGTTCGCCCTGTTCGCCATCTATGCCGTCCTACTGAGGCGCGTCTGACGATGGTCGTGAACCTCATCTACATCGCCGCCGCCGTCGGGGTGGCCGTCTACATGCTCGTGGCGCTGCTGCGTCCCGAAAAGTTCTAGGCAGGGACCTCCATGAACATTCAGGGGTGGGCCGAGATCGTCGTGACGATCGGCCTCGCCGTCGGCCTGGGTTGGCCGCTCGGCGTCTATATGTCCAGGGTCTGGCAGAACCAGCCGACCTGGCTCGATCCGGTGCTGCGCCCGGTCGAGGCGCTGTTCTATGGGCCGAGCGGGGTCGACAAGACCAAGGGCCAGGGCTGGGTGGCCTACACCATGTCGCTCCTGGCCTTCAGCGCGGCCTCGTTCTTCGCGCTCTACGCCATCCTGCGCCTGCAGAACATCCTGCCGCTGAACCCGCAGGGCTTCGCCGGCATGTCGCCGGACCTGGCCTTCAACACCGCGATCAGCTTCGTCACCAACACCAACTGGCAGTCCTATTCGGGCGAGAGCGCGGCCAGCAACTTCTCGCAGATGGCGGGCCTTGCGGTGCAGAACTTCGCCTCTGCCGCGGCGGGCCTGTGCGTCGCGGCCGCCCTGGCGCGCGCCTTCGCCGCCAACAGAGGCGAGAGCGTCGGCAACTTCTGGACCGACCTCGTGCGCACGACCCTCTATGTGCTGCTGCCGATCTCGATCGTTGTGGGCCTGGTGCTGGTCGCCCTCGGCCTTCCGCAGAACCTCCTGGCCCATGTCGACGCCACCACCATGGAAGGCGCCAAGCAGTCGATCGCCATGGGACCGATCGCCAGCCAGGAAGTGATCAAGCAGCTGGGCACCAACGGCGGCGGCTTCTTCAACGCAAACGCCGCCCATCCGTTTGAAAACCCCAACCCCGCCAGCAATCTGATCCTCGAAATCCTGATGAACACCCTGGCCTTCGGCGGCATGGTCGCGTTCGGCCGCGTGGCCGGCGTGGCCAAGGAAGCCCGCGCCCTGGTGGCGGTGATGGTGGTGATGCTGGGCGCTGCGGCCTCGGGCATCTACGTCGCCGAAACCCAGCCGACCCCGGCCGTGGTCGCCGCCCACCTGTCCGGCGCGCCGAACATGGAGGGCAAGGAATTGCGCTTCGGCGAGGCGGCCTCGGCCGTGTTCACCGCCATGACCACCGGCGCCTCCTGCGGCGCCATCAACAACTGGCATGAGAGCCTGACGCCCCTTGGCGGCGGCATCGCCCTGTTCCTGATCAAGCTCGGCGAGATCCTGCCGGGCGGCGTCGGCTCCGGCGTCTACGGGATCATCGTCATGGCCGTGCTGGCGGTGTTCGTCGCCGGGCTGATGGTGGGCAGGACGCCGGAATACCTGGGCAAGAAGATCGAGGCGCGCGAGATCAAGCTGGCCATGCTGGCGGCCCTGATCCTGGGAATATCCATCCTTGGCTTCGCCGCCGTGGCTCTGGTCCTGCCGCTCGCCATCAAGGCCATGTCCACCAGCGGCCCGCACGGCCTGACCGAGGTGCTCTACGCCTATGCCTCGGCCACCGGGAACAACGGCTCGGCTTTCGGCGGCCTCGGCGCCAACACGCCCTACTGGAACACCACCCTGGCCATCGCCATGTGGCTCGGCCGCTTCGCCTTCATCGTGCCGGTCATGGCGCTGGCGGGCGGGGTGGTGTCCAAGCCCAAGCTCGCGCCGACCGCCGGCACCCTGCCGACCCACGGCCCGCTGTTCGTCGGCCTCGTGATCGGGGTGATCCTGATCCTCGGCGGCCTGCAGTATTTCCCGGCCCTCGCCCTCGGCCCGATCGTCGAGCATTTCCAGATGCTCGCCGTCACCGCCACGCACTGACGCCGCATCACGAAAGAACGGTGATCTAGATGACTTCCGCCATCGCCGCCTCGGGCTCGCAGGGCGCCATTCTCCGGCGCGCCGCACTCGACGCCTTCGTCAAACTCGACCCGCGCAAGCTGACCGGCAACCCGGTCATCCTCGCCACCGAGGTCGTGGCCTTCCTGGCCTCGGCCTCGGCGGTCGACGCCTTCGTCCGCCACACCTCGCCCGCCTTCGCTCTGCAGATGGCGATCTGGCTGTGGGCCACGGTGCTGTTCGCCAACCTCGCCGAAAGCGTCGCCGAAGGGCGCGGCAAGGCGGCGGCCGACAGCCTGCGCGCCGCCCGGGTGACCACCAACGCCAAGCTGATCGTCGACCCCAATACCGGGACCACCATCCCCACGCCCTCGCACAAGCTGGGGGTCGGCGACGTGGTGCTGGTCGAGGCCGGCGACGTGATCCCCGCCGACGGCGAGATCATCGAAGGGGTGGCCTCGGTCAACGAGTCGGCCATCACCGGGGAATCCGCGCCAGTCATCCGCGAAAGCGGCGGCGACCGCTCGGCGGTCACCGGCGGCACCACGGTGGTCTCGGACTGGATCAAGGTCCGCGTCACCGCCGGCCAGGGTGACAGCTTCCTCGACCGCATGATCGCCATGGTCGAGGGCGCCAACCGCCGCAAGACCCCGAACGAGATCGCGCTCGCCGTACTGCTGGCCGGCCTGACCCTGGTGTTCATGATCGCGGTGGTGACCCTCCTGGGCCTCGGCAAATATTCCGGCGTGACCCTGGACCCGCTGATCCTGGGCGCCCTCTTCATCTGCCTGATCCCGACCACCATCGGCGGGCTGCTTTCCGCGGTCGGCATCGCCGGCATGGACCGTCTCTTGAAGGTCAACGTGCTGGCCACCTCCGGCCGCGCGGTCGAGGCGGCGGGGGACGTCGACACCCTGCTCCTGGACAAGACCGGCACCATCACCTTCGGCAACCGCATGGCCACCGAAGTGATCCCGGCCCCCGGCGTCACGCCCCAGGCGGCCCTGACCGCGGCCCTGATGGCCTCGCTGGCCGACGAAACGCCGGAAGGCCGATCGATCCTGGAGATGGCGCGCGAGAAGCACAACCTTGTGCTGGACGTGCCTCAGGGGGCGACCGCGATCGCCTTTAGCGCCCAGACCCGCGTCTCCGGCCTCGACACTTCGACCATGAGTTGGCGCAAGGGGGCGGTGGACGCCGTCTACAAGCTTGCCGGCCTCGAACGGGCCCAGATTCCGGCCGACGTAGTCGCCGCGGTGGACCGCATCGCCCGCTCCGGCGGCACGCCGTTGGCGGTGAGCGAGAACGGCAGGCTGATGGGGGTCATCCACCTGAAGGACGTGGTCAAGCCGGGGGTCAAGGAGCGCTTCGCCGACCTGCGCCGCATGGGCCTTCGCACGGTGATGATCACCGGCGACAACCCGATCACCGCCGCCACCATCGCCTCTGAGGCCGGGGTCGACGATTTCCTGGCCGAGGCCACGCCGGAGGACAAGCTGCGGCTGATCCGCGAGGAGCAGGCCAAGGGCCGCCTGGTGGCCATGTGCGGCGACGGCTCCAACGACGCGCCCGCGCTCGCCCAGGCCGATGTCGGCGTGGCCATGCAGACCGGCACCCAGGCCGCCCGCGAGGCCGGCAACATGGTCGACCTGGACAGCGACCCCACCAAGCTGATCGAGATCGTCGAGGTGGGCAAACAGATGCTGATCACCCGCGGCGCCCTGACCACCTTCTCCATCGCCAACGACGTGGCCAAGTATTTCGCCATCATCCCGGCGATGTTCGTGGTCGCCTTGCCGGCCCTGGGCGTGCTCAACGTCATGCGCCTCGGCAATCCGCACAGCGCGATCCTGTCGGCGGTGATCTTCAACGCCCTGATCATCGTCATGCTGATCCCGCTGGCCCTGAAAGGGGTCAGGTACCGGGCGATCGGGGCCGCGAAGCTCTTGACGCGCAACCTGATGATCTACGGTGTCGGCGGCATCGTCGCGCCGTTCGTCGGCATCAAGGTCGTCGACCTGATCGTCACCACCCTGCACCTGGCCTGAGGAGCAAGCTCATGCTTTCCCAACTCCGCGCCGCCGTGATGACGGTGGTCCTGTTCACGCTGGTTCTCGGCCTCGCCTATCCCCTGGCCATGACCGGGATCGCCACCGTCGCCTTACCGCACCAGGCCGGCGGCAGCCTGGTCAGAGACGCCAGCGGCAAGGTGATCGGCTCCGAACTGATCGCCCAGGGCTTCGCCAAGCCCGAATACCTGCACCCGCGCCCTTCGGCGGCCGGCAACGGCTACGACCCGATGAACTCGGGCGGCACCAATCTCGGCCCGATGGATCAGAAGCTGATCGACCGGATCAAGGCCGACACCGCCACCCTGCGCAAGGAAAACCCGAACATGGCGGTGCCGATCGATGCGGTGACCACCTCGGCCAGCGGTCTCGATCCGGATATCTCGCCGGAATACGCCCGCTTCCAGGTTCCGCGCATCGCCAAGGCCCGCGGCGCCAGCGAGTCGGAAGTGCAGGCCGCCATCGTCGGCGCCACGCAGCAGCCGTTCCTCGGCTTCATCGGCCAGGCGCGCGTGAATGTGCTGGCCGTCAACAGGGCTCTCGACGCCCACGTTCCGGTGCTACACGCTAAAACTTGATGCCCCTGGACGAGCCTGCCCGCCCCGATCCCGACGCCCTCTTGGCCGAGGCCAAGCGGCAGGGGCGCGGCCGGCTCAAGGTCTATCTCGGCATGGCGCCCGGGGTGGGCAAGACCTATGAGATGCTCACCTCTGGTAAGCGGCGCCTGGCCGAGGGCGTCGACGTGGCCGTGGGCGTAGTCGAGACCCACGGCCGCAAAGATACCGAGGCCCTGACCGAGGGGCTGGAGGTGATGCCGCGGATCCCGATCGAATATCGCGGCCGCCAGCTGATGGAGTTCGACATCGACGGGGCGCTGAAGCGGCGCCCCAAGCTGCTCCTGGTCGACGAGTTCGCCCATTCCAACGCCCCCGGCTCGCGCCATCCCAAGCGGTGGCACGACGTGGAGGAGCTGCTGGACGCCGGCATTGACGTCTGGACCACGCTGAACGTCCAGCACCTCGAAAGCCTCGTCGACGTGGTCTGGAAGATCACCGGGGTGCGGGTCCGCGAGACGGTGCCGGATTCGGTGCTGTCGGCCGCCGACGAGATCGAGGTGGTCGACCTGACGCCTGAGGAGCTGCGTGAGCGGCTCAAGGCCGGCAAGGTCTATATGGGCGAGACGGCCCAGACCGCGGCCGTCAACTTTTTCAAGCCCGAGAACCTGACCGCCCTGCGCGAAATGGCCCTGCGGCGCGCGGCCCAGACCATAGACGACCAGCTGACCCAGGCCATGCGCCGGGGCGGCATTGAAGGCCCCTGGGCGGCGGGGGAGCGGATCCTGGTGCTGATCGCAGGCGATCCCACCGCCAGCGCGCTGGTGCGGGCCGGGCGGCGGCTGGCCGACCTGATGCAGGACGCCCGCTGGACCGTGGCCCACGTCGAGCGACCCAACCGCCCCTCGCGCGATCCGGCGACGGGTCGGCGGGTGGCCGAGGCGCTGAAGCTGGCGGAACAGCTGGGCGCCGCCAGCGTGGTGCTGACCGGCGACGACCTGCCGGAGACCGTGCTGGCCTATGCCCGGCGCAACAACATCACCCAGATCGTCATGGGCAAGTCGCCCGACAAGCTGTGGCGCATCGTGGCGGGCCGGTCCCTGGCCCGGGCGCTGCTGCAACGATCGGGCGGCGCGGCGCTGCACTTCGTCGGCGGGGGCGCTCCGGATACGGACAATCGCATGGCGACCCCGCCGCCGCCGCGCTTCAGCCTGCTGCGCGACTGGCCAGGCTACGCCTGGGGTCTGGGCATGGTGGTCGTGGCTAACGGCCTGGCCTTCTTCCTGGATCGCTATTCCACGGGCGCCGACCTGGCCATGATCTTCCTGGCCAGCATCCTGATCACCGGCCTCGTCTTCGGCCTGCGAGCGGCGGTGGCGGCCTCGGCCCTGGCCATCCTGACCTACAACTTCTTCTTCCTCGAGCCGCGTTTCTCCCTGCAGATCGGCCACGCGGCCGACGTCTTCACCTTCGCCATCTTCCTGGCGGTGGCGGCGGTGACCGGCTGGCTGACCGGCCGGGTCCGCGACCAGGCCAGGCTGTCCTCGCAGCGGGCGGCGGCGGTGACCGCGCTCCTGGCCGCGAGCCGCAGGCTCTCCGGCGCCAACACCCAGGAAGATGCCGCCCAGGTCCTGGCCGAGCAGGCCTCGGCCGCCGCC
This sequence comes from Phenylobacterium montanum, assembly GCF_018135625.1. NCBI lineage: Bacteria > Pseudomonadati > Pseudomonadota > Alphaproteobacteria > Caulobacterales > Caulobacteraceae > Poindextera > Poindextera montana. The sequence continues at coordinate 3,963,665 of NZ_CP073078.1, read as the reverse complement.
GGCGGGCGGACCCTGGTCCTCCTGCCCAACGACGAGGAGTTGGTCCCAGCCGCCGGCGCGCCGGGGATCGTCACCCTGAACGCGGGGGCCATGGCCGCCGCGCGCTGGGCCTGGGAGAAGGGCGAGGCGGCCGGCGCCGGCACTGGCACCCTGCCGCAGGTCGGCTGGACCTTCTGGCCGCTGGTGGGGGTGCGCGGCCGGGCCGGGGTGGCCGGGGTGGAGGTGCACGAAAGCCGCGGGGCCGACCAGGAACGGATGGTCGAGGCCATGCTGGACCAGGGGGCCGTGGCCATCGAGCGGGCCGAGCTGGCCGCCGCCACGGTGGAGAACGCAGCCCTGCGCCGTTCGGACAAGCTGCGCGCGGCGCTGCTGAATTCCATCAGCCACGACCTGCGCACGCCGCTGGCCACGGTGATGGGCTCGGCCACCACCCTGATCGACTACGGCAAGTCGCTGAAGCCCGAGGTGCGCGCCGACCTCTTGCTCAGCATCCGCGAGGAGGCCGAGCGGCTGAACCGCTATGTGGGCGATCTCCTGGACATGACCCGGCTGGAGGGCGGAGCGCTGAAGACTCGTTCCGAGCTGGTCGACGTGCGCGAAGTGCTGAGCGCCGCCATCAAACGCGTCGATCGACGGCTGGAGACGCGCAAGCTCACCCGCGATTTTCCCGCGGCCCTGACCTCGGTGGAATGCGATCCCGGCCTTCTGGAGCAGGCCATCGTCAATATCCTGGAGAACGCCATCGCCTATGGCCCGGACGGCTCGGGGATCGATGTCGCGGCCTATGAGGACCGGGCCAATGTGGTGATCGCCATCGATGACGAGGGCCCCGGCATCCCCCAGGCCGAGGTCGAGCGCATCTTCGAAAAGTTTCGCCGGGTGGAGGAGCCCTCCGACCGGGTCCCGCGCGCGGTGCGCTCCAAGGGCGCGGGCCTCGGCCTCTCCATCGCCAAGGGCTTCACCGAAGCCATGGGCGGCCGCATCGCCGCGGTCAGTCCGCTGGCCGAGGGGCGGGGAACGCGGATCCTGATCAGCCTGCCCAAGTCGGTGGCGACGCACAGGCTGCTCTTGTGATGTCCGCCCACCGCCCCCGCATCCTGGTCATCGACGACGAGCCCCAGCTGCACCGCTTCCTGGGGCCGGCGCTGGACGCCGCCGGCTATGAGCCAATCCGGGCCGAGACCGGCGCCGAGGGGCTGGCCGCCATCGCCAACCGCCCGCCGGACGCGGTGATCCTGGACCTCGGCCTGCCGGATATGGACGGCAAGCAGGCCCTGGTGCGGGCGCGGGCCTTCTACGAGGGGCCGATCCTGATCCTGTCGGCGCGGGACATGGAGATGGAGAAGATCGAGGCCCTGGATCAGGGCGCCGACGACTATGTGCAAAAGCCCTTCCATGTGGGCGAGCTTCTGGCGCGGCTTCGGGTGGCGATGCGGCACAAGCTGAAGCAGGCGGGCTCGCAGCCGGTGATCCACGCCGGCGACGTCGAGATCGACCTGGTCAAGCGTCTGGTGAGCCGCGGCGGCGAGCCGGTGCGCCTGTCGCCGCGGGAATATGACGTCCTGGCGCGCCTCGCCGAGGGCGGCGGCAAGGTCTTGACCCACCGCCAGCTGCTGACCGCGGTCTGGGGGCCGGCCAATGTGGAGGACGTGCAGTACTTGCGCGTCTTCGTAGGCCATCTGCGCCAGAAGCTGGAGGCCGACCCCGCCGCGCCGAAGATCATCGTCACCGAGCCGGGGGTCGGCTACCGCTTCATGGCGGAGTGAGCGCCTGAGCTTGGCCCTCCACTCGCCTCGGCTATAAGTCGGGGCGGGTGATTAGGGCGGGGAGCAGCGCGTGACCCAGGAACTGGAGACCGTGGCGGCCGCATCGGCCGGCGGATGGGCGCGGTTCCTGCGCAGGAAGGCTCACACCGCGCCGATCGGCTCGCCCTGCGCCAATTGCGAGACCCCGCTGCAGGGGCCCTGGTGTCACGCCTGCGGCCAGCTGGGCGAGGACTTCCACCGCTCGGTCACCCATCTGGTGGGCGAGGTGTTCGAGGGCCTGTTCCATTTCGACGGCCGCCTTTGGCGCACCCTGCCGACCCTGATCCTGAAACCGGGCCAACTGACCCGCGACTATCTGAACGGCCACCGCGCGCCGCAGATCCCGCCGCTGCGGCTGTTCCTGGTCATGCTGCTGTTCGTGTTCCTGGCCGGCTCAATCGACACGCCCAAACACATTGCGCGCCCCGCCAAGCGCCCGGACGTGGGGATCGTCCTGAACAGCCCCGACGTCTCCGACCAGGACCGCACCGACATCAAGCAGGGCCTGGCCCAGATCGACGCCGCGGCCAAGAACCCCGCCAAGTCGCCGGGCGCCGCCTGGCTGGAGGCCCGCATCAAAGCGGCCATCGACGACCCGGAACGCTTCTTCGGCGTCATCGAGCAGTGGAGCGAGCGCTTCGCCTTCCTGCTGATGCCGATGTCGACCCTGCTGCTCAGCCTGATCTTCGTGTTCCAGCGGCGCTTCTACGTGTTCGACCACGCGATCTTTTCACTGCACTCGCTTTCGGCCATGGGACTGCTCTTGACGGCGGTGATCCTGCTGGACCCAGTCACGGGCGGCCTCGCCAACCTGTTGCTGGTGCTGGCCCCGGTCCATCTATTCCGCCACATGCGCGGGACCTATGGGTCGAGCGCGATCGGAACCCTGATCCGCATGACCCTGCTGTTCCTGGGCTCCGCCGCCGGCTTCCTGGTCCTCATCCTCGGCCTGATCTCGGTCGGGCTGAATGCGATGGGGTGAGGTCAGCCGATCAGGCTCACGCCCGCCGCGACGATGAACACCGCCAGGGCGACGATGGCGGCCAGGATTTCGGCGTGGGTGGCCAGGAAGTGGTTCTGTGCGCGCATGGCCGGGTCCTCCCTGTCCCGTTCCGGGACCTTTGGTCTTCGGGCCGGCAAGAGCCCCGCCAAGCGCATTTCTTCGCGGGCGGTGCTCCCCTTTCTGGGAAAATGGTCTAGGTCTCGATCCGTTGCGAACAAGGACGGGCGGCGATGGCGATCGAGGCGGTGATCTGGGATTTCGGTGGGGTGTTCACCACCTCGCCCTTCGAGGCGTTCAACCGCTACGAGGCCGCGCGGGGGCTGCCCAAGGACCTGATCCGCACCATCAACGCCACCAACCCGCATGACAACGCCTGGGCCCTGTTCGAGCGCTCGGAGATCGACGCCAAGGGCTTCGATGAGACCTTTGCCGCCGAAGCCAAGGCCCTGGGCTTCGACCTGCGGGGATCCGAGGTCCTGCCGCTGCTTTCCGGCGACGTGCGCCCGCGGGTGGTCGAGGCGCTGAAGGCCTGCAAGGCCCGCTTCAAGGTCGGCTGCATCACCAACAACGTGCAGGGGGCCGGCCACGGGACGGGCATGGCCGCAACCCACGACAAGGCCGCCCAGGTGGCCGAGATCATGCTGCTGTTCGATGCGGTGATCGAAAGCTCGAAGACCGGCATCCGCAAGCCCGACCCGCGCATCTACCAGATGATGTGCGAGCTGCTGGAGGTCGCGCCGGAGGCCTGCGTCTATCTCGACGACCTGGGGATCAACTGCAAGCCGGCGGCCCAGCTGGGCATGGCCGCGATCAAGGTCGGGGACGAGGACCAGCTGCTGGCGGATCTGTCCAAAGCGACCGGGCTGACCTTCGCCTGATCAGTCGGGTTGAGTCAGCGCGTCGATCGCCCGGGTCAGGGCCGCGTGGTCGATCGGCTTGCCCACATAGGCGTCGTAGCGCAGATCGGCCGGCAGGCGGGTCTCGGGCACGCCGCTGATCAGGATCACCGGCATCTGGGGTCCGGGGCGGGAATCGAGAAAGCGGATCAGCCCGGCGCCGTCCAGGTTGGGCATCATCAGGTCGGTGATGACGAGATCGGCCTCGAAATCGTCCAGCATCCGGATGGCGATGGCCCCGTCGGCGGCGTCGCGGACCGTATGCCCCTGATCCGCCAGGGCATCGACCAGGGCCATGGCGGTGAAGGCTTCGTCCTCGGCGATCAGAACCTGGGCCATGGGAAGCTCACCAACTGAAGTAGATACGACTCACGCCGGGCATCGGTTCATGGAACTAGCCGGCCGCGGGTTTCGCAACCCGCCGATCGAAGCCTGAGCGCCAAATCACCCCTTCGGGGCCGAACTCCAGGCGCGCCCAGCCCTGCAGCGCCCGCGGCAGGATGGTCTCCAGAAGCAGGCGGCCGAAGCCTTTCCGTTCCGGCATAGGCGCCGCGCCGCCATGCTCGATCCATTCGAGGCCGATCTCGTAGCCGTCGGGGGCGTCGCGGCCGGCTCGCCAGCGCACCTCCAGCCGCCCGTCGGCCTGGCCGAGGGCGCCGTACTTGAAGGCGTTGGTGGCCAGCTCGTGCAAGGCCAGCGACAGGTACTGGCCAACCTCGGCGCTGACCAGAACCCCCGGCGGCCCCTCGATCACCACCTGGCGGCCGTCACGCGGCAGCAGCGGTGTGAGCTGGGCGCGGATCAGGTCCCCCAGCTCGATCCCCTCCCAATCGGTATGGACCAGAAGGTCCTGGGCCCGTCCCAGGGCGGCGAGCCGCTTGGAGAAGTTGGCGACCACCGATGGCGGCAGGTTCTCGGACTTGGCGGTCTGGCGGGCTATGCCCTCGACCAGGGCCAGGACGTTCTTGGCCCGGTGCGCCAGCTCGCGCGCGATCACCGCCTGTCGCTCCTCCTGCCGCTTCTGCTCGGTGATGTCGATCGAGGCGACCAACAGGCCGCGGGGCTCGGCCTCGCCCCCAACGGGGGTCAGGGTCATGGCGAAATGGTGCTCGCGGCCGCCTACCGGCAGGGCCACCTCGGTGCGCAGCCGCTCGCCGGAGCTCAGCACCTGGCGCTTGATCGGGGCCAGGGCCTCGGCCGCTCCTGGCTCGAGGGCTTCGGAATCGGTCTGGCCCAGCGCGGCCTCGCCCAGCGGCGGCCGCGGGTTGTGCATCCAGGTGTAGCGCAGGTCGGCGTCCTGCTCGAACACCGTGACCAGCGAGCCTTCGGTGGCGATCTCCAGCCGCTTGGCCAAGGCCTCGGCCTGGGCCACTCGACGGCGCACCTCGCTCTCTAGCCCGGCGCGGATGGCGCGCAGTTCCTCCACCGCCCGGTTCTTGGCCGCAACCTCCTCCACCAGCTTGGCGTTGGCGGCCGCAAGCTGACCGGGCGAGGGGATGGCCAGAAGGCGCGGCAGCATCGGCCACAGGGCGAAGGCGGTGATGATCGAGACCAGGGCCGTGAAGGCCTTGATCTGGCCGTCCAGCAGGTAGAGCGGCCGCCAAAGCACCACCACCCCCATGACGTGGGTCAGGCCGCAGCCCAGGATGAAGGTCGAGAACAGTAAAGCGATCAGCCGGTGCTCGGCCACCAGGTCCACGCGCCGGCGCAGGAAGGCCAGGATCGCCAGGGGAATGCTGAAATAGGCCGCGGCGATGATCACGTCGGACCCGGCGTGCAGCGCCAACAGGTCCGGCCGCCAAAGCAGGCAATAGCCGTGCGGCAGGAAGCCCGGGGCGCTCAGATATGACGACAACGCGTTCATGCGGCCCCTCTATCCGGTAGCGGGCGACCAGAGCCCCATCCCAGCCTAGGCTCAATTTTGCGAAGGAAAAGCTTTTGCAAACACGCGCAGGGCGCGAGGCTTCGATTCAGTGCTCGGCCAGAGCGTTCATAGGCGGGGCATAGGCGCCGATGATGTCGGCCAGTTCCTGCCGGCGGACCGCGGCGGTGACGTTCAGGCGGACGAAGGCGTGGGTCGCGCCGAACTTGGCCTGGGCCTCGGTCCAGCGGTCGTCAGCCGTGGCGGCCAGGCTCTCGGCCTCGCCGGCATAGACCACCACCAGCCCCTCGACCGTGTCCCGCGCATAGATGAAATTGCCGCCGCTCGGCGACAGTCTTTGTCCGTTGCGCGGGAAATACCGGTAGGTCGCGCCGGATGCGCCCACGAATTCGATCTGCACTGCCAATACACTCGACCTGCGGCGCCACCCTCGACGGCCAGCGTGGTAAACGCCGGAGGCCGCCGATGGATGCATGGCGCGGCAGGCGGCTTGTTCCTAAAGTGGGGCAAAACAAGCGGGAGGGCGAGCGTGAAGACCTATCGTATCGGCGTCATCGGCCTGGGCCAGCGCATCGCCCACGTGCTGGCGGCCATGGCCGAGGTCGGCTGGAGCCTGGACCTGGCCGGCTATGCCGACCCGATGCCGATCGGCCTGCCGATCCTTGATGAAGCGGGGATCGCGCCGGGACGGGCCTTCGCCGACGAGAAGGCGCTGCTGGCCGCAGGGCCGTTCGACCTGGTCATGATCGGCTCGCCCAACCATCTGCACCTGACGCACCTCCTGGCCGCCTTCGAGGCCGGCTGGCCGATCTTCGCCGAGAAGCCGATCGTGCGTACGGAGGCCGAAAGTTGCGAACTGGCCCGCCGCCTGGCCCGAGGCGGCGTCCCGCCGCTGCACATCGGCCTCGTAATGCGCTCCATGCCGATCGTGCGCGAGGTGATCGCGCGGGTCGACGGCGGCCAACTGGGCCAGGTGGTGTCGATCGACGCCACCGAGCACCTGCCGCCGGAACATGGCGGCTATCTCGCCCGCAACTGGCGCCGGCGGCAGGACTGGGGCGGGTCATACCTGCTGGACAAGGTCTGCCACGACTTCGACATCTTCGGCCGGCTGGCGGGGGCCAGGGCCGAGCGGGTGGCGAGCTTCGGCGGGCGGCGGATATTCACGCCCGAGCGGGCCGAAGCGCGGCGGACCTATGACGACGGCTCCGAGGCCTTCCTGATGAGTGATCCCGGCTGGGCCGGCTCCAACGACGCCTTCCAGTCGGACATGGACGTGACCGATCACCAGGTGGCCCTGGTCGAGTATCAGAACGGGGTGCGGCTGGCCTTCCACTCCAACACCCTGACCGGCCTGCAGGAGCGGCGCTGGTACATCGCCGGAACCGAGGCGACCCTGCTGGCAGACCTGGTGCGCAACAAGCTGATGATCCGCTCGCCGCTCGACCGGGTGAAGCCCGAGCGGATCGATTTCGGGAACCGCACCGGCGACAACCACAACGGCGCCGACCAGGCCATGGCCCTGGACCTTCTGGCCTCGCTGGAGGGCCGCGCGGCCTTCCCAGTCACCGCTCACGATTCGCTGGAGGCCGGCTTGACGGTGATGGCCATCGACCGGGCCATGGACGAGCGGCGGATGGTGGAGTGCGCGCCGATGTGGGCCGCTTACGACGCGGCCCGAAAGGGTTGAAGCTCTACAATTTTCCTCATCCTGAGGCGCCCGCGAAGCGGGCCTCGAAGGACGGCTTTGGCGCCACCGCTGCGTGCTTCGAGGCTCGCCGCTACGCGCCGAGCACCTCAGCATGAGGAAGACTTTTAGGGCGGCGAGCCCTACTGCTTGACGTTCAGCTTGACCACGATGTGGCCGCCCAGGCGCTCACCCAGGCCCTGGGGCACGCTCATGCCGGCGGCCAGCTTCAGGGCCTCGGCGGCGGCGCCCGGCTCGACCGGGTCGTTGTTGACCACCTGGCATTCGGCCAGGGCGGTCTGGCGGATCTGGCAACCGAGATAGACCACGGTGACGTCTTCAGCAGGGGCGGCGACCGGCGCGGGCGCGGCGGCGGCCATCTGGGTCATGGAGGATTGCGGCGCGGCGGCGGTGGCGGCGATCAGGGCCAGGACAGTGAGCACTCGGGCTTCCCCTATGAACTTCAGACTTTGTTAACCAACTCGGCCGCGCGAAACCAGAGCTTGTTTCAAATCGGCCTTTGTAACGGGCCGCCACGCAAGGGGTATGCCGCCAGAGAGAGTTTGATCTGGCGGGGAACTTCGATCACCGTTCCTATTCGAAATGGACCGAGAGAGTCCGGGAGGAACGATGACGCCCACGCAGGAGCTGCGCTACCTGATCCTGGCGGCCGAGCGGACAGGCGGGCGGATGCTCGCCGCGGGGCTGAAGCATCTGGGGCTGACGCCGTCCCAGGCCGAGGTGTTGCAGGTGTTGAGCGAATCCGGGCCGGTGTCGCTGTCGACCCTGGGCGGCATGCTGGTCTGCGAGAGCGGCAGTCCCAGCCGGCTGGTGGCGGGCCTGGTCGCCCGGGGCCTGGTGGCGCGCGAAGCGGCGGCCGAGGACGCGCGCATCGCCTGCCTGTCCCTCAGCCAGGAAGGCCGCGCCCTGGTTCGCCAGCTCAAGGGGCTGGACGACGAACTGACCGGCAAGATCGCCGCCAGCCTGACGCCGAAGCAGGTCGAGGCCATGGTCGCGGGCATGCGCAAGCTATTGGGTCACACCCCGCTCGGCCAGGCGGTGGCGCGGCGGCGGGGCGGGGGCTAGGCCCCCTTCATCCTCGCCACCCGCTCGTCGCGCAGGGCGGTGCGGCGGACCTTGCCGGCGTCGTCGCGGATGTTCTCCTCCACGAACTCATAGCTGCGGGGCTGTTTGTAGGTGACCAGGCGCTCGGCAAGGTGCGCGCGCAGCTGGGCCTCGTCCAGGCCCTCGCGCGGCTGGACGATGGCGTGGACGGTCGAGCCCAGGTCTTCGTGCGGCAGGCCGATCACCGCGCTGGAGGCGACCAGCGGATGCTCGTCCAGCGCCGCCTCGATCTCGGCCGGATAGACGTTGGAGCCGCCGACCAGGATCATGTCGGTGCGGCGGTCGGCCAGGTAGAGATAGCCGTCCTCGTCGAACCAGCCGATGTCGCCCAGGCTCTCCCAGCCGCCAGGCAGGGTGCGGGCCGTGGCGCCGCGATACTGGTAGGTGGCCGGTGCGCCCTCGGGCCGGCGCATGTAGATCTCGCCGACCTGGCCGGGCGGCAGGGGCTCACCCGCCTCGCTCATGGCTGTCATTTCCCCCGCCTTGACCTGGCCGACCGAGCCTCGGTGGGACAGCCACTCGGTCCCGGTGATGGTGGTGATGGCCTGGGCCTCGGTGCCGGCATAGAGCTCCAGCACCGTCTCCGGCCCCACCCAGTCGATCCAGGCCTCCTTCAGCGCCGGCGGACAAGGCGCGGCCAGATGCCAGAGGACGCGCAACGAGGAGATGTCGTAGCCGGCCTTGACCTCGTCCGGCAGCTTCCAGATCCGGCTCATCATGGTCGGCACCAGATAGATCCAGCTGCCCCGGTGCTGGTCGATCGCCGCCAGGGTTCCCTCGGCGTCGAAACGCGGGATCAGCACCAGGTGCGCGCCCAGGGTCAGTATGGCCAGGGCGCAGCCGAACGGGCCGTTGTGATAGAGCGGCGCCGGAATCACCGCCGCGTCGTCGGGCTCCAGCCGCCAGGGGCGCTGGCCGTCCAGGGTCGGGGTGTTGGCGGTGACGCCCGGCGAACCGGACAGGATCAGCTTGGGCCGCCCGGTGGAGCCGCCGGAGGTGGGCGCCTTCAGGATCGGGGCGACAGCGTCGGGCAGTTCGCTGTCGTCGTCGGACAGGGCCAGGAGGGCGTCGATGTCGAACCGCGGGCGGTCGGTCTCCAGGCTGTCCAGCGCCACCACCAGCGGCGGGTCGGCCAGGTCGCAGATGGCCTCGACCTCGGCCTTGGGCAGGCGGAACGAAATCGGCTGGGGGGTGGCGCCCAGCTTCCAGGCGGCGAAACAGGCCTCCACGAACCCGATCGAGTTGGGCAGGCCGATGGTGACCAGGTCGCCCAGCTTGACCCCCTTGGCCGCCATGGCCCGGGCGATGCGGTTGGTGCGGGCGTTGAACTCGGCATAGGTGAGGGTGCGCCCCTCGCAGGTGACCGCCGGGGCCTCGCCCTGGCTGGCCGCCAGCCGGCGCAGCGCCTCGCCCAGGGACATGAGCGCCTCGGCCATGGTCGTCCTCCGATCCTGTTTGTTATCGAAGGTTACTTAGGGCCGTGGCGCCGCCCGGGGCAAGGGTCAGCCGAGCAGGCCGTCCATCGCCTCGCGATAGAAGGCCTGGAACGCCGCCACCCCAACCTCGTGGCGCGAGGAGAGCCGGCCGGTGCGATAGACCCCGGCGTTGAGGTTCTCCTGCACCCGCTCGACCACCCACAGGTCCTCGGCAAGCACGGCGTCGGACATGGCCATGGTCTCGTCGGACACCGCTTCGCCCTCGGGCGTCAGGTAGATGTAGTCGAGCCGGGTCCTGTCGTGGCCCAGCGGCGACATGCGCTCGAACATCAGGCCGCGGCCGTAGACGTTGAAGGCCGAGTTGGGCCAGGCCCAGGCCCACAGGCCGTCATAGACCGCATCCGGCTTGCGCGGCGGGGCCAGGTGGATGGCGACGTGGCCGTCCACCTCGACCGAATAGCGCGAGGAATCCACGTCCGCCTCGAGGCCAGGATGGATCAGCGGGATGTGGTAGCCCTCGAGATAGTTCTCGACATAGGTCTTCCAGTTGCAGGCCAGATGGTGCTGGCGGGTGGCCGCGATCTTCAGCCTGCTCCAGTCGGCGCCCTTGAGCCGCGCCTCGACCGGGGCGAGCCACTCGGCGAGGGACGGCGCGTCTTCGCTCACGGCGGCGAAGACGAGGCCGCGCCAGGTCTCGACGCGGACGGGATGGAGACCGAAGTCGCGCGGGTCGAAGCCGGGGCTGGGGCCGAAGTCGCGGGCGGCGCGCAGGCGGCCGTCCAGCGTGTAGGTCCAGCCATGGTACTGGCAGGTCAGCAAGCCCTCGCACTTGCCGGACGATCCTTGCGTCAGCGGGCCGGCGCGGTGGCGGCAGACATTGTGGAAGCTGCGCAGCACCCCGTCCTGGCCGCGCACGGCCAGCATCGGATAGCCGGCGACCGTATCGGCGACCCAGGCACCGGGCTCGGTAAGCGCGCTCTCATGGCCGACATATTGCCAACTCTTGGCGAAGATGCGGCTGCGCTCGTGCGGCCACAGGCTGGCGTCGGCGTAGACAGTGGCCGGCAGGGTCTCGACGGCGGGCTGGATGGGCGCGTTCATCCTTCGGCTCCTTGCAGGGCGAGGGCGCGCCGGGCGCCCCAGACGTAGATCAGGACCCCGCCAAGGATCAGCACGCCCGAGGCGATCAAGAGGCGCCAGACAACGGCCGCCTTGTCGGCGGCGTCGGCCGGCGGGACGAGGGTGCAGAGGATGGCGCTGACGGCGACCACGAGGCCGGTCCAGCCGATCGCGCGCCCGCCCGCCACGCCGCCTGGCGCTGTCCAGGCCCCTGCCGGCGCCGGCCGGGACTGGACCTTCAGATAGACGGCGAACAGGAAGACGAACGGCAGGGTGTAGGAGATCACCGTCATGTCCACGAGGAAATCGTAGGCGAGCTTGAGGCTGGCGCCGGCCTGACTGATCTCGCTGAACACCACCAGCACGATCACGGCGATGCTCTGGGTCAAGATGGCGGCGATCGGCGCGCCGGTCTTGGGGTGGCGCCGGCCGAAGGCGGCGGGCAGGAAATTGTCCACCCCGGCGGCGAAGGGCAGACGCGCGGCGACCCCGAACCAGGAACTGTAGCCGCCCAGGAGCGCGACGGCGATCAGCACCAGGCAGAACGGGGCCAGACGGCCCAGGCCCAGGCGCCCCAGGGCCTGGCTGACCGCTTCCGGCACCCCCGAAAGGCGCGTCGCCTGGGCGGGGGTGAGGATCGAGAGGATGGCGCTGGTGCCGGCGATGTAGCTGACGGTCAGAAGCCCGCCGATCATGGCCAGGGCCCGCAGGATCTGGCGGATGCCGCCTTCGACATCGTTGCGCAGGAAGGCCAGGGCCTCTGGCCCGCCGAAGGCGAATACCATGGTGCCCCACAGGATAGCGCCGTCGGCTGTCAGGGGCGGGGCGTAGGAGGCGTGGACGAAGTCGGTGGCCGGGCCGGCGGGCTTCAGGGCCAGGATCGCGCCGGCGGCGATCAGGATCAGCAGGACCCCGACCGCGGCCGCGGCGCCGAAATTGGAGATCCACTTGCCCATCTCCAGCCCCATCAGGTGCATGGCGGCGACGGCGATGGAGAGCAGAAGCGAGCAGGCCAGGAACAGGGCCGGGTTCTGCATCATCGCCACCGCCTTCGGCCCGGCTGCGATGGCCAGCACATTGACGATGAAGACCAGGAGGCCTGAGAAGAACGGGATGTTGCAGGTCCAGTAGAGCCAGCCGCAGACGAAGCCGGCGAAGGGGCCGAAGGCCTCGCGCGTCCAGGTGTAGATGCCGCCCTCGCCCTCGAACCGGCCGGCCATTTCGGCGGTGGCGATCACCAACGGAGCCATGAAGCTGAGCACCGCGGCGATCCACATGGGCAAGGAGGCGGGCCCGGCTGCGGCGGCCACGGACAGCCAGCGCAGGGACAGGGTCATGGGCACCGCGTAGAGCACCAGGTCCCAGAATCGAAGCGGCTTGGAACTCACCCGCCGGCCCCCATGAGGTTCGATCCGGTTGCTCCGGATCTCATTGCTTCACGACTAAGGCCTTCCAGGCAAAAAGGGAAGTATTAACCGCGTGTCCAATAGCGGTAGCGATATCCGGTCGCAAAGCCGAGGCCCTCGTAGAGGGCGATCGCCGGGGTGTTCGAAGCCTCGACCTGTAGATAGATGCGCCGTGCTCCGGCCTCGGCGGCGAAGGCGGAGAGGCCGGCGATGATCCGCCGGGCCAGTCCCTTTCGCCGGTGCTGGGCCAGGGTGCGCATGCCGAAGATTCCGGCCCAGCCGCTGTCGACCGCGGCCGCGCCGATCGCCACAGCCTCGCCCTCGATCTCCAGCCGGGCGAAGGCGCGGGGCGCGGCCAGCCTGCGCACAGCCTCGACGCGCTCGGCGGCGTCCTCGGGGTCGGCGGCGGTGCTCAGGAACACTTCGGCGAAGGCGGAGTCGGGCGCATCGGCCAGGATCACGCCTCCCGCCTCGTCGGCGACCAAGCCACCGGTCATAACCAGGGTCTCTGTGCGTGGGCCATAGGCGCGGGCGGCCAGGCGCTCTCGCAGCGCCTCCGTCGCCGGCAGGTCGGCAGGGCGGAACAGGGGCGGCAGGCTGCGCGCGCGATACCAGGCCTCAACCGCCTCTATGGCATCGTCGAGCGGCCGGTCCGGCGCGCCGATCGGCCAGCAGGCGTTGCCGCGGCCGGAATAGCCGCGCGAGGCGTGCAGCCGCCAGTCGCCGAGCTGTTCGCAGACCAAGGGCGGCCAGCCCCTGGCCGACACCGCCTCCAGCTCGGCCGCCTGATCCTCTTTCACGCCCGCGCCCCGCCGCAAAAACACAAACGGGCGTCGGCCTCGTCAGAAGCCGGCGCCCGCCCAAAAGTCGGAATGCCGTGTGGGTCTCGAAAGCGCCCTTCAGAGCGCCTTGAGGTCCACCGCCGCAGTCTTGCCGCGCTCGTCCTTCAGCTCGAAGCTGACGTGCTGGCCTTCGTTCAGGGTGCGCAGGCCGGCGCGCTCAACGGCGGAGATGTGGACAAACACGTCTTTGCCGCCGCCTTCAGGCTGGATGAAGCCATAGCCTTTGGTGGTGTTGAACCACTTGACAGTGCCAGTAGCCATACTCGTTTTCCTCGAACAACCGTTCCAGTTGCGGGCTTCGGCGGAGGCGTCGGCCCTGAGACAATCGCAAATCTGGGGTCGGCTAGTTCGGTAGACGAGGTCGTCCGGCAGCAGCCTTGAGATCGGATTGCCAGCCTTAAGTGCCTCCCGTGTCAGGCGAGGTCAACTCAATTCAGGCCCTAGGCGGGGGTCGGTTCCGTTCACTTCCGCTTGTTCAGAGCCGACAGCGGCGCCCGATCAGCCGCCCTTCAGCAGGGCTTCGACGATGGCGCGGGCATCGGGGCTGTTCCAGTCGGCACCGCCGGAGAGGCGCGCGCGCTCACGGCCGGTCTTGTCGTAGATCACCGTGGTCGGCAGGCCCTCGGCCGGCGGGTTCAGGGCGAAGCTCATGCCGAGCTTGGGGTCCTGGTAGAAGGGCAAGGGGGCGTACTGGCCGATGAAGTCCTGCGCCTTGGCCTTGTCCTCGGCCTTGTCCTCGGCCACCGGCACGATGATCACCTTGCCCGGATAGGCGGCCTGCAGCTTGGCCAGGGCCGGCATTTCCTGGCGGCAGGGGGCGCACCAGGTGGCCCACAGGTTGACGATCACCACCGGCGCCTTGAAGTCGGACACATGCACGGCGCGGCCCTGGCCGTCGACGAAGGCCGCGTCTGGGGCCGGCTTGCCGTCGCTCGCCACCACCAGCTTGGCCATCTCGCCATGGGCCAGGCTCTTCAGGTCGGTGGCGGCCTCGGTCTTGGGTTTGCCCAGGGCGCCGACGATCACGTATAGAACCGCCGCAACCCCCACCAGGGACAGGCCCCAGAGCGCGTAGGTGATCCAGTCGCGCCTGGGCTTGGCTCCCGCCGCCTTTGTCTGGACTTCGCTCATGACCAAGCCTCCCACCGACGCGACCGCTGATCCGGCGCGCGGCCCTGCGCCTGAGGGCCAGTCCATGTGGGGCGGACGCTTCTCCGTCAAGCCGGCTGAGCTGATGCAGGCCATCAATGTTTCGATCGGGTTCGACAAACGCCTGGCGGCCCAGGACCTCGCCGGGTCCAAGGCCCATGCGGCCATGCTGGAGGCGGTGGGGGTGATTTCGCCTGCGGACGCCGCCGCCATCCAGGGCGGGCTGGCGGCCATCGAGCGCGAAATGGCCGACGGGGTCTTTCCTTTCCGCGAGGAATTCGAAGACATCCACATGAACGTCGAGGCGCGGCTGCGGGAGCTGATCGGCCCGGCGGCGGGGCGGCTGCACACCGCCCGCTCGCGCAACGACCAGGTGGCGCTGGATTTCCGCATGTGGGTGCGCGAGGCCTGCGAGCGCAGCGCCGGCCAGCTCCAGGCGCTGCAGCGCGCCCTGCTGGCCCAGGCGGAAGCTCATGCCGATACGCTGATGCCGGGTTTCACCCATCTGCAGCCGGCCCAGCCAGTGACCTTCGGCCACCATCTGATGGCCTATGTGGAGATGTTCGGCCGCGACGCCTCGCGTTTTGCCGATGCGCGCGATCGGATGAACGAATGCCCGCTGGGGGCCGCGGCCTTGGCCGGCTCGCCCTTCCCTATCGACCGCCATCGCACCGCCAGCGCCCTCGGCTTCGATCGCCCGACCGCCAATTCCATGGACAGCGTCGCCGCCCGCGACTTCGCGCTGGAGGCCCTGTCGGCGGCCGCCATCTGCGCGACCCATCTGTCGCGGCTGGCGGAAGAGATCGTGATCTGGACCACGCCGCAGTTCGGCTTCGTGCGCCTGTCGGACGCCTTCTCCACTGGCTCCTCGATCATGCCGCAGAAGCGCAATCCCGACGCCGCCGAGCTGGTGCGGGCCAAAGTCGGCCGCATCCTGGGCGCCCTGACCGCGCTCAGCGTGGTGATGAAGGGCCTGCCGATGACCTATTCCAAGGACATGCAGGAGGACAAGGTCCCGACCTTCGAGGCCTTCGACGCCCTGGAGCTGGGCCTGACCGCCATGACCGGCATGGCAGCCGACCTGACCCCCAACCGCGAGCGCATGGCGGCGGCGGCCGGGTCGGGCTTCTCCACCGCCACCGACCTCGCCGACTGGCTGGTGCGGCGGCTGAACATGCCCTTCCGCGACGCGCACCACGTCACCGGCGCGGCGGTGAAGCGGGCCGAGGCCCTGGGTGTCGATCTCAGCCAATTGCCCCTGGCGGAGCTGCAGGCCCTTGAGCCGCGTGTTACAGCAGACATATTCGAGGTGCTGACGCCCGCCGCCTCGGCCGCCAGCCGGATGAGCTATGGCGGAACCGCGCCCGAGCAGGTGCGCGCCCAGATCAAGCGTTGGAAGGATTTGCTTTCATGACCCCCCGCCTCGCCCTCGCGGCTCTTCTTACCGCCAGCCTGGCCCTCGCCGGCTGCGGCCGGGCGGGCCAGCTGGACCAGCCTGCGCCCCTGTTCGGCGCCAAGGCCAAGGCCGACTACGACGCCAAGAAACGCGCCGAGGCCGACGCCAAGGCCAAGGCGGCGAAAAAAGACAATTCCCAGCCCACCACCCCAGACCTTCCGGACCCCAACCATCCGCCCCTGACCCAGGCGCCCTATTCGACCCAGATCCCGGGCGCCGGCCCAAGCCCGTTCGGCTCCGCCCCTCCGGGCGCCATCCCGAGCCCCGGCTCCGGGCCGCAATGAATCATTTCGAGCTCAAGGGGGGCGAGCTCGCCTGCGAAGACGTTTCGCTGGCCGCGATCGCCGAGGCGGTCGGCACGCCGGTCTATGTCTATTCCACCGCCACGCTTGAGCGGCACTACACCGTGTTCCGCGACGCCATGCGCGGAACCGGCCACGGCGAGCCGCTGGTGGCCTATGCGGTCAAGGCCTGCCCGAACCTTTCGATCCTGAAGACCCTGGGGGCGATGGGCGCGGGGGCCGATACGGTCTCGGAGGGCGAGGTGCGCCGGGCCCTGGCGGCCGGTATCTCCGCCGAACGCATCGTCTTTTCCGGGGTCGGCAAGACCGCGGCCGAGCTGGCCTTCGCCATCGATGTCGGTGTGGCCGAGATCAACGTCGAGTCCGAGCCCGAGCTGAACCTCTTGGCCAAGGTCGCGGCGGAGAAGGGCGCGCGACCGCAGATCGCCTTCCGCGTCAATCCCGATGTCGCAGCCGGCGGCCACGCCAAGATCGCCACCGGCAAGTCGGACAACAAGTTCGGCGTCTCGATCTCCGAGGCAGAGCGGCTCTACGCCAACGCCTCCAACCACGCCCACCTGAAGCCGGTCGGGGTGGCCTGCCACATCGGCAGCCAGATCACCGACCTGGAGCCCCTGGAAGCCGCCTACGGCAAGATGCGGGGCCTGGTCGAGCGGCTACGGGGCGAGGGCCTTTCGGTCGAGCGGCTGGACCTCGGCGGCGGGCTGGGCGTGCCTTATTTCCATTCGCCGACCCCGCCCGAACCGGCGGCCCTGGCCGAGGTGGTCAAGCGGGCGCTGGGCGGACTCGACATCCAGCTGGCCTTCGAGCCCGGCCGGGTGATCGCCGCCAACGCCGGGGTGCTGGTCGCCCGCGTGATCCACGTGCACGAGCGGCCCGAGGGACAGCGGTTCCTGGTGCTGGATGCGGCCATGAACGACCTGATCCGCCCGGCCATGTACGAGGCCTATCACGATATCGTGCCCGTGAAGCCTGAAGCGGGGGGCGCCGCGCCGCTGGCCTATGACGTGGTCGGACCGATCTGCGAGACCGGCGACACCTTCGCCCGCGAGCGGATCCTGCCGCCGCTGAAGGCCGGCGACCTGGTGGCCTTCCTCTCGGCGGGGGCTTACGGCGCTTCGATGTCCAGCGAATACAACAGCCGCCTCCTGGTCCCCGAGGTGCTGGTCAAGGGCGAGGCCTGGGCGGTGGTGCGGCCGCGCCCGAGCTATGCGGACATGCTGGCGCGGGAGCCGCTGGCGACCTGGCTGTAAAAATCAAGCTTGACTATGTTCCGAATCAGGACTCTTGCGCGCCCGCGACAAAAGGTGGCAGAAATCGCGGCCTAGGGATCGGAAACGAACAAATGCCTCAAATTTGTCTGGCTATCGAAGACACGCGCTTTGACGCCCCTACCGTCGAGCTGGCGACCGTGCGTGACCGCACGGCGGCCCGCAAGGTCGCCCAAGAGCGCCTCCAGGCGTCGCCCTATCACCTGGCGGTCAAGGTCCGCGAGGGGGATGAACTGGTCTGCTGGCTGCGTCGCCTGCACACGGCGGCCAATGAAAGCCTGCCAGTCAGCGCCTGAGCCTTGCCGAAGGGCGCGAAGCGCCCCGTCGACCTCCTTCAATCCATCGCCCCAACGCCCGGCAGGCCGCGCATGCGGCCGGCGTCGTCCATGCCGTAGCCGACGAGGTAGCGGGCCGGCGCCTCCCAGGCGACGAAGTCGGGGTTGACCGCGCGTTCCGTGGGCCAGGGCTTGCGGGCGAAGACGGCGGTCAGAACCTCGGACGCGCCCGCGTCACGCAGCATGCGCACCGCCGCTTCCAGCGACAGACCGGTGTCCAGGACGTCGTCCAGGAGCAGCACCTGGCGGCCGGCGACCGGCCATTGCAAGGGCGCGCGCACCTCGATGCGGCCGCTGGTCTTGCGCGCGTCGGCATAGGATGAGAGCCAGAGGGCGTCGAACAGGGGATGCCGGCCCCGCCGCGCCAGGGCCCGCATCAGGTCGGCGGCGAACCACAGGCCGCCGATCAGGAGGCAGACGGCCACGGTGTCGTCATCGACGCGCGGGGCCAAGGCTTCGGCCAGGGTCTCGATACGGGCTGCGACCTCCCGTTCGGATATCAGTTCTACGGGAAAGGTCACTTCGGGATCAGCCATGGGCGGGGCCTGCCGGGGCGGCGCTTTGCGGCGGCAGGGCATAGGGGGAGGAAGACGGCAGCGGGGCGGCGTCCTTGACTGGGCCGCTCACCTCGGCGGCTGAACCGGCGTCGGCCGGCCCGGGCTGGGTCAGGCCGCGGAGGGACTGGCGGACCGGCGGCGGGGCGGCGACAGGCGCGGCGACATGCGGATAGCGGCCGTCGGTGATGAACTGCAGCTCGACATCGCTGGCGCTGACCGGCGGGTCCAAAAGGTCCACCGAGAAGCGCCGCGCCTCGCCTGGCGGGATCTTGGCCCCGCCGGGGTCGGCGATCTTGACCTGCACCTCCTTGCCCTGGGCGTTCAAAAGGGCGATGCGCAGGGGCAGGGTGGCGATCGGCTGGCCTCTGAGGTTGCGCAGCTGGCCGGAGATGACCAAGGCTGCATGGCCGTCGCGCAAGGCTGGCTGGGCGTGCTGGTTCTCGATCGCCAGACCCACCAGGTTCACCGGCAGGCCGACCAGGGCGTAGGCGCCGGCGGTCCGGGGCCAGGTGCGGGCGATGTCCTGGCGCAGCACGACGGCAAGGCCGACGACCAGGGTGACCGCCACCAGCAGGCTGGCCCAGACCACGCCGACGGCGGCCGCTTCGCGCACCTTCTCCCGGGTCTGGGCGCGCTCGCGGAAGGCGCGCGGCAGCGCCTCGCCGGGCAGGCTGGTCAGTTCGGGCTCTTCATCCCGCGACTCGACCGTCAGCGCTTCCTCATCATGGGCGGCATCCAGCTCCAGCGGCTCGTCGGGGCGAGCCGTCCACTTGGTTCCGCAGCTGGCGCAGCGCACGACGCGGCCTTCCGGGCCGACGCGATCGTCGGCCACGAAATAGCGGGTAGCGCACTCGGGACAGGTCAGTATCATGCGCTCGAATCGGATGCTTTAGCGCCCTCTCACCCGAGGTCGCCGATTTCGGCCAGCATGTCCAGAACCGGCGACATCCCAGACCCGATCAGCGACAATGAAACCGCCCCGTTCGAGGCGCCGCCGCCGATTGTGCGCTTCTCCGGGGTGGGGCTGCGCTATGGCCGCTCCAGCGAGACGCTCAGCGACCTGAATTTCGACCTGGCGCCGGGCTCGTTCCATTTCCTGGCCGGGCCGTCGGGTGCGGGCAAGACCACGCTGCTCCGGCTGATGCAGCTGGACCTGAAGCCCACCCGTGGCCTGATCGGCCTGTTCGGCGAGGATGTGGCGCGGATGCCGCGCAGCCAGTTGCAGCACCTGCGGCGACGGATCGGGGTGGTGCTGCACGACCGGCGGCTGCTGGCGCATCTGGACGCCTTCGAGAACGTCGCCCTGCCGTTGCGCCTCGCCGGCCGCAAGCCGGCCGACTACACGCCGGACGTCGAGGAGCTGCTGGCCTGGGTGGGGCTGACCCACCGCACACGCTCCCTGCCGGAGGCCATGTCCAGCGGCGAGCAGCAGCGGCTGGCCATCGCCCGGGCCGTGGTCGGGAGGCCGGAGCTGCTGCTGGCCGACGAGCCGACCGGGGACGTGGACCAGGAAATGGCCGTGCGCATCCTGCGCCTGTTCGTCGAGCTGAACCGGCTGGGCGCGACGGTGGTGGTCGCCAGCCATGACGAGGACCTGATCGCCGGCTCGGGCAAGCCGGTGATGCGCATCCACGACGGCCAGCTGACCATCGAGGGCGGACCATGAGCCGCAAGCCGAAAAAGCGGGTTTCGCGCAAGCCGGCGCCGCTGTTGCCGCCGCGCGACGCGCGCGATGCGGTGCTGCTGTTCGTGGTCACGGTGCTGTGCCTTCTGGCCTGCGTCTCGGTGCTGGCGGCGCTCAGCGCCGACCGGGCGGCCAAGGGCTGGAGCGGCCAGCTGACCGGCTCGGCGACGGTGGTGGTGCGGCCCAAGGGCGACGAGACCGCCGACGCCGCAGCGGCCCGGGCCGCGGAAGCCCTGGCCGGGGTCAAGGGCGTGGTCGAAGCCCAGGCCCTGGAGCCGGCCAAGGCCAAGGCGCTCCTGAAGCCCTGGCTGGGCGACGAGAGCCTGATGGAGGACCTGCCGATCCCGCGCCTGGTCAGCGTCGACCTCGATCCCAAGGCGCCTGCGACGGCTGATGCGATGAACAAGGCCCTGACCGCGGCGGGGATCGACGCCAGCGTCGACGACCATAGCGCCTGGCTGAAGGACGTGATCCGGGCGGGGGCCCTGGCGCGGCTGGCGGCCGGCGCTGTGGCTGTCCTGCTGACCTTGACCGCCATGGCGGTGATCGTGTTCGCCACCTTTGCGGGCCTGGCCACCCGGGCCGACCTGGTCAGCGTGCTGCACCTGGCCGGGGCCGAAGACCGCTTCATCGCCGCCCTGTTCCAGGGGCGCTTCGCCGGGCTCGCCTTCGAGGCGGGCTTGATCGGCGCGGCCCTGGCGGCGATGATCGGGCTGGTGGCGCGCGGCCTGGGCGGGGGCGAGGGCCTGACGCCGGTCCTGCCGCTGGCCTGGACAGACCTCATCATGCTCCTGCCCTGCCCGCTGGTCGCCGCCCTGGTCGCGGCGGTGGCGGCGCGCGTGACCGCCATCGGGCTGTTGAAGGGAATGGCATGAGAAGCGCAGCGGTGATCCTGCTGCTGGTGTTGATGTGGACGGTAGGGCTGGCGACCTTCGCCCAGCGCGTCGACCGCTCGACCCCGCCCAACGACCCGCCTAGGGCCGACGGCGTCGTCGCCTTGACCGGCGCCTCGGACGCGCGCATCGCCGAGGCCATGCGCCTGCTGGAAGACGGCAAGGCCCAGCGCATGTTGATTTCGGGGGTCAATCCCTCGGCCAGCCGCGCCGATATCCGCGGCGTCGCCCGCGCCACCCGCCGATATTATGACTGCTGCGTCGACTTGGGGTTTCAGGCCACCAACACAGTCGGCAACGCCCGCGAGACCGCCCGCTGGGCCCGCCAGCACCGCTTCGCCTCGCTGATCGTGGTCACCTCGGACTTCCACATGCCTCGCGCCATGCTGGAGTTGAAAGGCGCCCTGCCCGAGGCGCGGCTGACCCCCTATCCGGTGCGCACCACCGAGCTCGACGCCCACCACTGGTGGCGCAGCGAGACCGGCGCGCGGCGGATGATCGTCGAATACGACAAATACCTCGCCATCCTGTTCCGCGAGGGACTGATCAGCCTGGGCGGCAAGGCGCGCCCGGCGCCCGACCAGCCCCACGCGGCCGCCGCCACCGTCGGAGCCCCGGCTTGATCCTGATCCGTTCGCTGCTGTTCACCCTCGTCTTCTATCTCTGGTCGGTGATCATGTGCCTGCTGCTGGTGCCGACCCTGGTCGGGCCGCGCCACTGGCTGACCTTCGGTTTCAAGGTCTGGAGCACGACGACCATCGCCCTGCTGCGGGTGATCTGCGGCGTGCGGGTCGAAATCCGGGGACGTCAGCATCTGCCGCATGGCGCAGCCCTGATCGCCGCCAAGCATCAGTGCATGCTCGACACCGTGGTCCCCTTCACCCTGATGGACGACGCCTGCCTGGTGCTGAAGAAGGAGCTGACCCGCATCCCCTTCTACGGCTGGTACTGCCTGAGGGGCAAAATGATCGTGGTCGACCGCGAGGCCCAGGCCGCCGCCCTGAGGAAGCTGGTCACCGACAGCCGCGCGCGCATGGCCGAGCAGCGCCAGCTGATGATCTTCCCCGAAGGCCACCGCATGGAGCCCGGGGCGGCCCCCGACTACAAGCCCGGCGTGGCGGCGCTCTATCGAGACCTGGACATGCCCTGCGTGCCGATGGCGACCAATTCCGGCGTCCACTGGCCGGCGCACGGGATCATCCGTCGCCCGGGCGTGGTGGTGTTCGAGTTCCTGGAGCCGATCCCGGCGGGCCTGAAGCGCGGCGCCTTCATGGCCGAGCTGCAGAATCGGGTGGAGGCGGCGTCGAACGCGCTGCTGGAGGCGGGGATCTAGGCCGCCTCGGCCTCCAGCGCCTCGACCCGGGCCAGCAGCCGCTCCATCACCCGGTCGCCGATGCCTTCCTCGTGAAGGTGCTGCACGAGGTCGCGCAGATAATCGACATTGCGGCCCGAAAGGCCGCTGGCGCCGGCGATCATGCGGGCCTGGACCTCCAGGTCCAGCACCCCGGCCCATTGCGGATGGTCGAGATCGGACAGGAACACCAGGGCGTGGACCAACGAATTGTCCTGCAGGCGCACCGGGACCCAGGCCTCGAAATAGGTCTCGGTCGGCTGCTCGCGCTCGCGCAGATAGGCGTAGGTCTCAGGCCAGGCCGGCTCGTGGACGCGATAGACCACCCCGCGGGTCGAACCGCCGGGGGCCAGGCCCAGGACCAGCCCCTTGCGCTCATAGGTGCCGCGGTGGTGGACGGAATAGATGCAGAAGGCGCGACGTCGCCCATGGAGAATGGCCGGGCGGCGCTCTATGAAGTCGAAACCCGGACGCCACATCAGCGAGCCGTAGCCAAACACCCAGCGATCGCCTTGTGCGTCGCCACCGCCCGCAACCATAGCTGTCCTCGAATTTCCGCGTCCGCCAGACCATGCCCGACTTGACGAGCCCTCGTAAACCGCCGAGCCGCTTCTGGCTCTACGCGCCCTATGGCCTGGCGCTGGTGCTGGCCCTGGGCTGGAGCCTCGCCTGGGTGGCGATCCGCCAGGTCGCGGTCGACCGGCTGGACCAGACGGCGGCGCGGCTGAAGGCCGAGGGCTGGACGGTGGCGTGGAGCAGCCGCTCCGTGGGCGGCTATCCCTTCCGCCTGCTGGTCGAGCTGGATCAGCCCCGGATCGCCGAGCCCTCCGGCTGGAGCCTCGCCGCGCCGCAGATCCGCGCCGAGGCCTACGCCTTCGATCCAGGCCGCTGGGTGATGCTGGCGCCCCAGGGCCTGACACTGACGCGCCCCCTGGGCGGGCCGATCCGCATCGACGGCCAGGCGATCAAGGCCGGCTTCACCCATCTGTCCGGCCAGGCGGTTCCGCAGCTGGCGCTGGAGGGCCAGGCCCTGACGCTCGAGCCCCAGGCGGGCGGGCAGCCCCTGCCAATCAGCCGGGCGGACCGGCTGGCCTTGTATGTGCGGCCCCTGCCGGGCGACCGCGCCGAGTTCCAGCTGCAGCTGAAGGGCGCGGCGCCGATCCCCGGCGCGCTGCTGGCGCGGATCAGCGACGCCAAGCCGGTGGACCTCATCTGGGACGAAACCCTCAGCCACGTCTCCCAGCTCGGCGGGCGGGATTGGCCGTCGGCGGTCCGGCGCTGGAGCCAGGCTGGCGGGACGGTCAGCCTGGAGCACGGCCAGATCGACGCCGGCGAGGCCCGGGTCGGCGCCTGGTCCGGCCAAACCTCGGTGGATCAGGATGGCCATCTGGCCGGGGCGGTGACGCTGGACTTCAGCCGCGCCGGCGGCGCCTCGCAGCGGCTGGCCGGCGGCCTGATCAGCCTTGCTCGCGCCGACCTGACCCTCGAGGGCGGCAAGATCCGCCTGGGCCCCTTCGTGATCGGCAAGGCGCCGCGGGTCTATTGACTGCGCCCCGGCGCGGCCATCCGCCTATTGCGCCCGGCGGCGCAATCACTATGGTCCGCCCGCTTTGAACGACGGGGATGGGCTTGAGCGAAGCCGCGCCGACATTGGAGGAAATCCGCCAGCGGATCGATCAGCTCGACGCCGAGCTGCTGCGCCTGGTGGATGAGCGCGCGGGCCTGGCCAAGCTGGTGGCCGCGGCCAAGCGCGCGGCCGGCGACGGCGGCAAGTTCGGCCTGAGACCCGCCCGCGAGGCGCAACTGCTGCGCCGCCTGCTGGAAACCCCGAGACAGGGCGCAAGCGCCGCGCTCACGGTGCGTCTTTGGCGTGAACTGATCTCGGACAGCCTGTCGCAACAGGGGCCGTTCCACCTGACCGTCTGGGGCGGGGCCGAGACGCCGCGCACGGTCGAGCTGGCCCGCCAGCGGTTTGGCGACGCCCCCCCGCTGCGTCTGGCGGCCAAGCCGGAGGACGCCCTGGCCGCCGCCAAAACCCCGGGCGGGGTCGCAATCTTGGCCCTGGACGGGGCCAGCGCCTGGTGGGGCCGCCTTCTGGCCGAGCCCAGCCTCACCGTCTTCGCCACCCTGCCCTGCCTCTCCGCCCGCGGCCCGACCTCGGCCCTGGCGGTGGCCGAGATCGCCGTCGAGCCCTCGGGCGACGATGACACCTTCTGGATCACCGATGCGCCCGGCTCACCGGCGTCTATCGAGGAGGCTCTGGGCCAGGACGGTGTGGCCGCCAGCCTGGAGATGCAGTATGGCGGGCTGAAGCTGTTCCGCCTCGCCGGCTTCTACCAGCGCGAGGACGAGCGGCTGGCGCGCGCGCCGGGCCGCCTCAGCGGGATCATCGGCGCCGCCGCCCGCCCGTTCGACCTCTGACCACCGCCCTTACGCTTCGGCCGCAAGGACCTGCCATGACCGACGCCTCCCTCGACCGCCCGCGCCCCAAGCCCGGCATCCTGGACATCAAGCCCTATGTCCCCGGCAAGTCGAAGGTCGAAGGCATCGAGCATCCAATCAAGCTGTCCTCGAACGAGAACATCCTGGGCTGCAGCCCGGCGGCCAAGGAAGCCTTCGAGGCGACCTCGGGCCGCACCTGGCTCTATCCCGATGGCCGGGCCAACGCCCTGCGGGCTGCGATCAGCCAGCGCTATGGCCTGGAACCCGAGCGGCTGATGTTTGGCTGCGGCACCGATGAGATCTTTGCGCTTCTGAACCAGGTGTTCCTGGAGCCGGGCGACAACATCATACAGGGCGAATACGGCTTCGGCGCCTACGCCATCGGCGCGCGGGCCAACATGGCCGAGGTCAAGTTCGCCAAGGAAAAGAATTACACGATCGACGTCGACGCCATGCTGGCCGAGGTCGACGACCGAACCCGGCTGGTGTTCATCGCCAACCCGGCCAACCCGACGGGCACCTGGATCACCGCCGAGGAGGTGCGCCGCCTGCACGAGGGTCTGCCGCCGCGGGTCCTCTTGGTGTTGGACGGGGCCTATGCCGAGTTCAACCGCGACCCGGCCTTCGCCGACGGCCTGGAGCTTGCGCGTTCGGCGGTCAATGTCGTGGTCACCCACACCTTCTCCAAGCTGCATGGACTTGCGGCGCTCAGGGTCGGCTGGGCTTACGCCACGCCCGAGGTGACCGATGCGGTGGACCGCATCCGCCTGCCGTTCAACACCTCGATCGCCGCGCAGGAGGCGGCCATCGCCGCCCTGGGCGACGAGGAATTCCAGGCCCGCTCCCTGGCCCTGGTCGACCATTGGCGGCCGTTCCTGACCCAGCAGCTGGGCGGGCTCGGCCTGGAGGTCGTGCCCTCGGCGGCCAATTTCGTGCTGGCGCGCTTCCCGACCACACCGGGCAAGACCGCGGCCGAGGCGGAGGCCTACCTGGCTTCAAAGGGCTATCTGACCCGCGGCGTCGGCGGCTATGGCCTGCCCGAGCACCTGCGCATCACCGTGGGCCTGGAAGAGCACAACCGCGCCGTGGTCGAACACCTGGCCGAGTTCATGGGGCGGCCGGCATGAGTTTCGAGCCCATCCCGCGGCTGGCGGTGATCGGCTGCGGCCTGATCGGCTCGTCGGTGGCCCGCGCGGCGCGCGCTTCCCATGCGGCCGAGACCATCGTCATCTTCGACGCCAACCCGGCCGTGCGCGAGCGGGTGCGCGAGCTCGGCATGGCCGACCTCACGCCCGACGATCCCATCGAGGCGGTCAGGGACGCCGACCTCGTGATCTTCGCCGCCCCACCGGCGGCGATCGGCGCGGCCTGCGAAGCCGCGGCCCCCGGCTTCAAGCCCGGCGCGATCATCTCGGACGTGGGCTCGGTCAAGGGCGCGATCGGCGACGCCATGGCCGCCGCCAGCCCGGCTGGCGTGTTCGTCATCCCCGGCCACCCGATCGCCGGCACCGAGCAGTCCGGCCCCGATGCGGGTTTCCCCGAGCTGTTCGAAGGGCGCTGGACCATCCTTTGCCCCCGGGCCTCGGATGACCCCGCCTATGACGTGGCGGTGGCGCGCCTGTCCGGCTTCTGGCGCGCCCTGGGCGCCCAGGTCGAGCTGATGGACGCCGCCCACCACGACCGGGTGCTGGCGGTGACCTCGCACCTGCCGCACCTGATCGCCTACAACATCGTCGGCACCGCCGCAGACCTGGAAGAGGTGGCCGAGGGCGAGGTGATGAAATACTCTGCCGGCGGCTTCCGCGACTTCACCCGCATCGCCGCCTCGGACCCGGTGATGTGGCGCGACGTGTTCCTCTTGAACAAGGACGCGGTGCTGGAGATCCTCGGCCGTTTCAACGAGGACCTGCAGGCCCTCTCGCGCGCCATACGCTGGGGCGAGGGCGACAAGCTGGAGGCTCTTTTCACCCGCACCCGGGCCATCCGCCGTGGCATCGTCGCCGCCGGCCAGGAAAGCGCCGAGCCGAACTTCGGCCGGAACCGAAAGGGCGTCTGATCTTCAACCTTCCGCTCGGTCAAGGGCGATAGGTCGCAGAGATTTCCTGCGCCGGTTGTGCCTCCAATAGGGGCGCATGGATCGGGATCAGGGCTTCATGACTTGGCAAGTCATAGTCTTGCATAAAAGTCGGGCGCGCACTTACGCGCCTGGATCTTTGCTATGACCGCGGTCAGAGCCCAAAATCCCGATCTCGCATACGTCGGCAAGTTCGAACGGGCCGATCTCTTAACCAAGATCGCCATGCGCATCGCAGCCGGCGAACCGACATCCGAAATCTTCAGCGCCATCATCGCCGGGGTCGAGGCCGCCCATCCCGGAGTGCTGTGCAGCATCCTGCTGCTGAGGGATGGCTGCCAGATCGCATCGGCGGCGGCGCCCAGCCTGCCGGCCTTTTACAGCCAGGCGATCGATGGGGTGCTGGTCGGGCCCAAGGCGGGCTCGTGCGGCACCGCCATGTATCGGGGCGAACGGGTGATCGTCGAGGACATCGCCAACGACCCGCTTTGGGCGGACTACAAGGACCTGGCCGCCCAGGCGGGCCTGGCCTCCTGCTGGTCGGAGCCGATCATCGGCGCTGACGGGCGGCCGCTGGGCGCCTTCGCCATGTACCAGCGTCGGCCCGCCCGGCCCGACGAGCGCGATATGGGCGCCATCGCCGCGGCGGCGCACTTGGCGGCCATCACCCTCGATCGCGACGCCGCGCGCGGGGCCCTGGCCGAAAGCGAGGCCCGCGCCCGCAAGGCCGCCGCCGCCGAGCGGGCGTCGATGGAAGAGGTGGAGATGTTTTTCGACGTCTCCACTGACCTTCTGTGCATATCCAACCTGGCGGGCGAGATTCAGAGAGTGAATCGCGCCTGGACCCGGATGCTGGGCCATGCGCCCGAAGCTGTGGTCGGACAGGACTTTCGCACCCTGCTCCATCCGGACGATATCGAGCCGACCCGCGAGCGCGTACGCGGCCTCGGGAGCACGGCGGACGAGATCACCATCACCAATCGCTACCGCTGCGCCGATGGCAGCTACCGGCCGATCGAATGGCGCGCCCGACTGTCGGGCGAGCGGCTGTTCGGCATCGGCCGTGACGTCACCGAGCGCGAGGCGGCCCAGGCGGCGATGAAGAGGGCGCAGGAGGCGGCCGAAGCCGCCAACCGCGCCAAGAGCGACTTTCTGGCCAATATGAGTCACGAGGTGCGCACACCCCTGAACGGGGTGATCGGCATATTGGGCGCCCTGGCCCATACCGAGCTGACGCCGCAGCAGCGTGAGATGGTCGACCTGATTCAGGCCTCGGGCGCCACGCTGGAGCGGCTGGTCTCGGACATCCTGGACATCTCCAAGATCGAGGCCGGGCGGCTGGAACTGGAGGCCAGCGACTTCGACCTGGAGGCGGCGCTGGACAGCGTGCTGGAAGTCGCCCGCATCCGCTGCGACGACAAGGGCGTGGCTTTCCGCGTCGAGCGCGGGCCGACCGCGCGCGGCCGCTTCATCGGCGATGCGGTCCGGATCAAGCAGATCCTGGACAACCTCCTCTCCAACGCGGTCAAGTTCACCCGTGCGGGCGAGATCAGCGTGACGGTCGGGGTCGTCGAACCTGCGGAGATGACCGGGTCCGCCGAGTTGATGCTGTCGGTGAGCGATACCGGCATCGGATTCGACCCGGCCATGGCCGAAAGCCTGTTCGACCGCTTCAGCCAGGCCGATGGGGCGATCACCCGCCGTTTCGGCGGCACGGGCCTGGGGCTCTCCATCTGCAAGGCCCTGACCGAGATGATGGACGGGCGCATCGAGGCGCAGTCGGTCCCGGGCGAGGGCAGCCGCTTCAGCTTCCGCGCGCCCCTGCCGCGCGCCATGCCGCTGCAGGACTACGACCAGGCCCAGGCCGTGGCGGCGGGCGAGGCCGCGCCCGGCCAGGCCTCGGTGCGCGACACCGGTCCCTTGCGGGTGCTGCTGGCCGAGGACAATCCGACCAACCAGAAGGTGGTGTCGCTGATCCTGGGGCCTGTCGGGGCCGAGGTGACCGTGGCCGAGAACGGGGCCGAGGCGCTGGAGGCCTTCCGCACCGGCGCCTTCGACCTCGTCCTGATGGACCTGCAGATGCCGGTGATGGACGGCCTGGCCGCCACCCGCGCCATCCGCGCGCTGGAGGCCGCCGAGCCGGGCCGCCCCCGCACGCCCATCGCCGTCCTCAGCGCCAACGCCATGGCCCATCACCGCGACGAGGCGCTGGAGGCCGGCGCCGATCTGCACATCGCCAAGCCGGTGACGCCGCGCGGTCTGATCGAAGGAGTCGAGCGGGCGCTGGCGGCGGGCTAACCGCCCTTGCCGAGGAATTCGGCCGTAGCCTCGATGGCCTCGACCAGGCTGACCCGCTCCAGTTTCACGCCTTCCGGCAGCCCCGAGAACAGGCGGGTAGGGGCAGCGGGGTCCAGCATGACGAACACGCCCTTGTCGTCGGCCCGGCGGATCAGGCGGCCGAAGGCCTGGGCGATGCGGGCGCGGGCCAGGGCGTCGTCATAGGCCTTGCCGCCGAAGCGGCCGCGGCGGGCCTTGTGCAAGAGGTCCGGCCGGGGCCAGGGCACCCGGTCGAATACCAGCAGCCGCAGTGATCGGCCCGGCACATCGACCCCGTCGCGGACCGCGTCGGTGCCCAGCAGGCAGGCGTCCTGCTCCACCCGGAAGATGTCCACCAGCGCGCCCACCTCCAGCGGATCGACGTGCTGGGCGTAGAGGGCCAGGCCCGAGCCGGCCAGCGGCCCGGCGATCCGGTCATAGACCGCGCGCAGCCGGCGGATGGCGGTGAACAGGCCCAGCGCCCCGCCGCCGGCGGCCAGGAACAGCTCGCGCATGGCCGCCGCCACCTGGCGCGGGTCGTCGCGGCCGACGTCGGTGACGACGAACGCGCGGGACTGGGCGGCGTAGTCGAAGGGCGAGGCCAGGCGCAGGGTCTTGGGCCGGTCGGGGAAGCGCGCGGCGCCGGTGCGCATCTCGGCCAGGGCGAAGGGGTCGTCCAGGGTGGAATCGGCCAGGGTAGCGCTGGTCACCAGGACGCCGTGGGCCGGCGCCAGCACGGCGGCCTGTAGCGGCTCGGTGGGGTCGACCCAGTGGCGGCGGCAGGCGGCGTCGATCACCCGGCCATAGAGATAGCTGGCCTCGAACCAGTCGACGAAGTCGGGATCGTCCTCGGCGTCCTCGGCTATGGCCTGCAGCATGGAGCGCCAGGCCGGCAGGGTCATGCGCGCGCGCCGGTCGAGGCCGCGCAGGGCGCCCTCGATCCTGGCGCGGTCGCCCATGGCCAGTTCGTCCGTCTCCTCGTCCAGCAGATCCTCCAGCCGGCGGGCGAGGGCGATCAGCGGCGCCTCGATCGCGGCCAGAGCCTTGGCCGCGCCCGCGGCGGTCTCACGAACCAGATCGAGGGCCGGCCGCGCGGCGCATTCCTGGCCGATCTCGGAGGGGGAAGCGCGGGCGCGCAGCTGCTCCAGGGCCGCGGTCAGGAAGGCCTCGATCGGGCCGATCGGGTTGGCCTCGCCAGTGGGCGGGGTGATGCGCCCGCTCCAGCCCTCGCCCGGCAGGGACGAGGCCGCGCGGATCACATCGTGCAGGGCGTGGCGCGCATCTTCCCGGTCGCCCACGAGGTCGCCCAGCCGCGTCTCCAACCCGCGCCCGCGCCGGCCGCGCCCCTCCGGCCCGCGGATCCAGCGGCGCAGCTCGGCGGCCTCAGCGCCAGACAGGGCCGCTGAGAACGCAGCGTCGGCGGCGTCGAACAGGTGGTGCCCCTCGTCGAACACGATGCGCTTGGGGGCGGTGGTCTCGACATCGGTCTTCAGGCCCCGCGCGGCCCGGGCGCCGTCGAAGGCGGCCTGGCTCAGCACTAGGGCGTGGTTGGCGATCACCAGGTCCGCGCGCCGCGAGCCGCGCACCGCCTTTTCGACAAAACAGGCCCGATAGTGTGGGCAGGCGGCGTGCACGCACTCGCCGCGCCGGTCCACCAGGTTGGCGGGGCTGGCCTGGGCCGTCGGGCCGACCGCGAACAGGCCGGGCAGCCAGGCGGGGAAGTCGCCGCCCGTCATGTCGCCGTCGCGGCTGGCTCGCGCCCAGCGGGCGGCGAGCGCCGTCCCCACCAGGTCGCCATTGCCCAGCATGGCGGCGTTGACCTGGTCCTGCAGGTTCAGAAGGCAGAGGTAGTTCTCGCGCCCCTTGCGCACCACCGCCTTCTTCGCGCGCACCTCGGGGTCGGGATAAAGGCTGTGGCTCTCGCGCTCGATCTGTCGCTGCAGGGCGCGGGTGAAGGTCGAGATCCAGACCGAGGGGCCGTTCGTCTCCGCCCACAGGGAAGCCGGCGCCAGATAGGCCAGGGTCTTGCCGACCCCGGTGCCGGCCTCGGCCAGCATCAGATTGGGCTCGCCCTCGCGGTCGCGGGGGCGGAACACCTCGGCCGCCTCGGCGGCGAATTCGGCCTGGGCCGGGCGCGCCTCGTCGAGGCCGGCGCGAGCCAGAAGCTCGGCCAGGCGCTCACGGGCGGCCTCGGGCTCGATCGGTTTCGAGCCCGGCTCGCCCACCGGGCCTTGGTCCTCCCATTCGGGAATGCGGGTCCAGGCGTCTAGGCCGCTCGAGCGGCGCACGTCGCGCACGGCCTGGCTGCGCAGGGCGGTGATCACCGCCGCGCCCCAGGCCCAGCCGGCCCGGGCCAGGGTCTCGGCCGTCGCAAGGGCCTCTTCGCGGTTGGGCCAGGGGCTGGCGGCCAGCTCGTCCAGCAGGCCGCGGCAGGCTTCGCTGAGGGCGACCGCCTGGTCCGCCGCCCCGCGCGGCTCGGCCATGCCGAGCGCCAGGGCGAGGCCGGCGGCGGACGGGGCGCAGAACCGCGCCGGTCGGACAAAGGCGAACAACTCCAGGGCGTCGAAGATGTTGGGCGAGCGAGCCGGCGCCTGCAGGTCCAGACGCTTGGCGGTCAGGCCGGCATGGACCACAACCACCGGCGCCGAGGTGGCCAACCGCCGCGCCTCGTCGGCGGTCAGCGGCTTGGCGCCTGCTGCGTCGCAAACCGCGGCGCGCGGCCCTGGCAGCACCACCAGGGCTGGGGCGAGATCGAGGGCGGGCGAGACGGCGTTCACACGGCAGTCCTAGCCTGAGTTCGGCCGAAACGAAACCGGAACATTGTCGCCAATAGACCAGTCAGACGTCTTTCGCGTCGGCCCATCTCAGCGGCGGCGCCTCGGCCTTCAGCGCCTCGAGCGCCGCCTTCAGTTCGGCCATGAAGGCGGTGCGATCGCCGCCCCAGCGGATCGGGTCGCCCACGAGGGCGCAGCAGGTCAGCGGCACGGGCACGTGCTCGCCCTTGGCCAGGACGCGGCCCGCGCCCTGGATCCAGACCGGGATCACCGGTGTCTCGGGCGCGGCGGCGACAAGGCGCGCGACGCCGCTCTTCAGAGGCGCCAGATCCTCGCCCGCCGCGCCCCGGGTGCCTTCGGGAAAGATCAAAAGAATGTCGCCCCTCGCCAGGGCCTCGCGCGCGGGCGCCAGCACGTCGACGCCCTGGCCGGCCTTGCCGCGCTCGACCGGGACGATCCCGATGATGTTGCGCGAGAACCAGCCGACCACTGGGTCGGCCAGGAAATAGTCGGCCGCCGCCGCGGGCCGCACCCGCATCAGGGCCTGAGGCGAGAACAGGGCCAGCATCAGCAGGGTGTCGATGTGGCTGTTGTGGTTGGCGACCACGATCGCCGGCCCCTTGGTCGGCAGCTTCTCGCGCCGCACCACGTCGGCGCCGGTCAGGAACCGGGCCAGGGGCCGGGCGAGGAAGATCAGGAAGAGGAGGCGCAGCCAGGCCATGGACGGATCAATAGGTCTGCAGGGCGAAATAGGCGAGGAGATGGAAGTACAGCGGCGTGGTGAAGGTCAGGCTGTCGACCCGGTCCAATATGCCGCCATGGCCCGGGATCAGGTGCGAGGTGTCCTTGACCCCCAGGTCGCGCTTGATCGCCGAGAAGGTGACGTCGCCGGCGAACCCGGCCAAGGGCAGGCTGGCGGCGATGATCCAGAGGCCCGGCCCTTTCAGCGGCGTCAGCCAGGGCGCGGCCCAGAGGATCAGGCCCGCGGTCAGAATCCAGCCACCGATGAAGCCCTCCCAGGTCTTGTTGGGGCTGACCTTGGGCGTGATCTTGTGGCGGCCGAACAGCTTTCCGGTGACGTACTGGAAGACATCGTTGGCCTCGGTGGCGACCAGCAGCAGGAAGACCAGGCCCGTGGCCCCGGCCTGGGGCGCGTCCCAGCGCGGTACAAGCATCAGAAGAGCGATGTGGCCGAGATTGTAGACACAGGTCACCACCCCCCAGTGGAAAACTGCGGTCGAGGTCAGGTAACCCCGCGTCTGGCCGATGCAGGCCATCAGGAATGGCACGGCCAGGAACACATAGACCGGCACGAACACCACGTAGAACATGTAGGCGTTGATGAACACGAACAGGCACGAGATCGGGATGGTCAGATAGGCCAGGAAGATCACCAGCCGGTCCTCACGCCGCGCCGGGGCCAGGGACAGGAACTCGCGCAGGGCCATGAACGAGACCGCGGCGAACAGCAATGTCGTCGCCTGCCAGCCCAGCAAAAGGGCGCCGGTCAGGAGCAGGATCATCACCCACCACGAGCCCACCCGCTGGCGCAGGTTGGTGAAATCGCCGCCGGGCCTCAGCATCGGCAGGACCAGGGCCGCGAGCCCGCCCAGGATCAGGGCCGCATAGACCCCGCCGAATCCGACCAGCAGCGGGCGGGGCATGTTCACGAAAAGGTTTGCGGCTAGCTTGAGCATGGCGCTGTATGAGACAACCCAAGGGCGTTGGGCGGGGAGAATGACGGTTCCGAGTCGATTGGCCAAGCTTGCTGCGCAGGGGCGACCTGCGTGAGCCAGGGCCTCGACAATCGCCGGCCCCTGAAATCACGCGACACCGGCTGGGCGCGCGCGAGCGCGGCGGCCCTGGCTCGGACCGGCGTGCGGCCGGACATGGTTTCGGCCGGGGCGGTCGTATTCGCAGCAGCGGGGGCGGGCGCCTTTCTGGCCTCGGGGCTGACGTCCGGCGCACCGAGGGCCGCTTGCCTGCTCGCCGCTGCGGCCGCCATCCAGCTCAGGCTGGTCTGCAACCTCTTGGACGGCATGGTGGCGGTGGAGCACGGCCGCGGCGGACCCTCCGGGCCGATCTGGAACGAGCTGCCGGACCGAATCGCCGACGCTCTGTTCCTGGTCGGGGCCGGCTATGGCGCAGCCCTGGCGGGCGCGGCCTGGGCCGAACCGCTGGCCTGGCTCGCCGCCGCCCTCGCCATCCTGACCGCATACGTGCGCGAGCTCGGCCGCGGTCTCGGCCAGCCGGCCGACTTCTCCGGGCCGGGGGCCAAGCCCCAGCGCATGGCCATCCTCACCCTGGCCGCCCTGGCCACGATCGCCGAACCCCTGCTGAACCGGCCCGGGCAGATCCTGGGCGCAGGCCTCGGCCTGATCGCCCTGCTGGCGGCCGTGACCGTCGTTCGTCGCACCCTTCACCTGGCGGCCCGCCTGAAGGCCGCAGCCGGAGCCTGACATGCGCAGCCTGTTGTTCAACATCGCCTTCGGGGTGATCTCGGTCTTCTACACCCTGACCGCGGCGTTTGCGGCGCTGACGCCTGGTCGCGGCCTCGTGCGCCGGGTCATCTCGCTCTATGTGAAGCGGATGGTCTGGGCCATGCGGTTCTACGCCGGCATCGAGATCGAGGTCCGCGGGCGCGAGAACCTGCCGCAGGGCGCCTTCATCCTGGCCCCCAAGCACGCCTCCTACGGCGACGGTTTTTCCATCTACGCCCAGTTCGACGACCTGGCCTTCGTCACCGGCGACCACCTGGAGCGGTTCCCGCTGATGAAGGGGGTGCTGCAGAAGATCGGCGCCATCGTGGTCGACAACTGCGGCGGCCCCGAAGCCCGCGCGGCCCTGAGCCGCAAGGCCGCCGACGCGCACAAGGAAGGCCGCAAGATCCTGATCTATCCCGAAGGCCACCTGGCCCCGGTCGGCGTGCGGTTCCGCTACCGCACCGGCGTCTACTACATGGCCCGCGACTTCGACATGCCGGTGGTGCCGGTGGCCTCCTCCCTGGGCCTGTTCTGGACCCAGGAAAACTGGACCAAGCATCCCGGCAAGGCGGTGCTGGAGTTCCTCGAACCCCTGCCCATGGGCCTGGAAAAGGAAGAGTTCATGGCCCGCCTGGAAGCCGCCGTCGAAGACCGCACCGCCGAACTGGTCGCCGAGGCCACCGGCCGCCCTGTGACGCCCTCGGTGCTGGGCCTGCCGGACGTGGAGCGGAAACGGGCGGAAGCCGAAGCGGCCAAGGCGGCGTCTCTTTCGCGGGCGAACTAAGAGGCGGCGATTTTTGCCGCCAAAGACGGCCTCGACAGGAATGGAGCAGGCAAGTGTTTCCCGTACCAAGGTTGCTTGAGGTTGCCGGACTCATGGCGGTCGCGGCACTTCAGCTCTGGGCTTTTCACTACTCTGGGCGCCAGGGCTCTCTCCCGGGGCGGCGCGGCTGGATTGATCGCCGCAGCGCCCCTCGCGCCTTTGCGGTTGGGCGGACGGTGTGCCTCCTCGCGGCGATTGCGCTTCTTGTCCTTGCCGCCGCTGCGCTGTTTTCAAACTGAGTCGCCCCTCCCAAAACAAACCGGGAACATGCTATAGCCGTCAGCCATGGACGGCGCCGCGCCCCTGACGCTTCTGCCACCGCGTTTCGCCGACTGGTTCGACGGGCGGCGATGGCGGCCGCGGGCGCATCAGCTGGCCATGCTGCAGAAGGCGCAGGAGGGCCGCGACACCCTGCTGATCGCGCCTACCGGCGGCGGCAAGACCCTGGCCGGGTTCCTGCCTAGCCTGGTGGAGCTGAGCCAGCGGCCCAAGCCTAATACGCCGCCGGGCGTGCACACCCTCTACATTTCGCCGCTGAAGGCTCTGGCCACGGACGTCGAGCGCAACCTGCGCGCCCCGGCGGCCGAGATGAAGCTGCCGATCACCATCGAGGCGCGCACCGGCGACATGAGCGTGGCCAAGCGCCAGCGCCAGCGCCTCCACCCGCCGGACATGCTGCTGACCACCCCAGAGCAGCTGGCCCTGTTCTGCGCCTGGGAGGGCTCGCGGCGCTATTTCGAGGACCTGAGGTGCGTGGTGATCGACGAGATCCACGCCATCCATTCGTCGAAGCGCGGCGACCTGCTCTCCCTCGGCCTCGCCCGGCTGCAGAGCTTCGCGCCGCAGATGCGCCGGGTGGGCCTATCAGCCACGGTCAACGATCCCGACATGATCCGCCGCTGGCTGACCCCGGCGCCGGCCATGGCTGATCTTGTGATGGGCGAGCCCGGCGCGCCGGCGGTGATCGACGTGCTGCTGTCGGAAAACCGCGTGCCCTGGGCCGGCCACACCGCCCAGCACGCCATGGCCGAGGTCTATGACGTCATCCGCCGCTCGCAGACGGCCCTCGTCTTCGTCAACACCCGCTGGCAGGCCGAGTTCGCCTTCCAGGAGCTGTGGCGGCTGAACGACGACAACCTGCCGATCGCCCTGCACCACGGCTCCCTGTCGGCCGAGCAGCGGCGCAAGGTCGAGGCGGCCATGGCCCGGGGCGACCTGCGCGCGGTGGTCTGCACCTCGACCCTGGACCTCGGCATCGACTGGGGGGCGGTGGACATCGTCATCCAGCTGGCGGCGCCCAAGGGCTCCTCGCGCCTGGTGCAGCGGATCGGCCGCGCCAACCACCGGCTGGACGAGCCCTCGCGGGCCCTCCTGGTGCCCGCCAACCGCTTCGAGATGCTGGAATGCCAGGCCGCGCGCGAGGCGGTGGCCGAGAACGCCCTGGATGGCGACCCGATCCGCACCGGCGCGCCGGACGTGCTGGCCCAGCACATCATGGGCGTGGCCTGCGGCGAGGCTTTCAGCGCCGATGATCTGTTCACGGAGATAACCACCGCCGCACCCTTCGCTGACGTCACGCGGCCCATGTTCGACCGGGTGCTCGAGTTCGTCTCCACCGGCGGCTACGCCCTGAAGACCTACGATCACTTCCGCCGCATCGTTCAGGGGCGTGACGGGCTCTGGCGGGTGCGCAACGGCGAGACGGCCCTGCGCCACCGGCTGAACTGTGGGGCCATCGTCGGGGCGGCGATCCTGAACCTGCGCCTGATGGGCCGGCGCGGCGTGCCCGGCCGCAAGCTGGGCGAGCTTGAGGAATACTATGTCGAGGGCCTGACCAGCGGCGACACCTTCGTCTTCGGCGGCCAGATCTGGCGCTTCGAGGGCATTGTCGGCGCCGACGTGCTGGTCACCCGCTCCAATGATCCGGAGCCCCGGATCCCGAGCTTCGGCATGTCGAAGTTTCCGCTGTCGACCTATCTGGCCAAGCGCGTGCGCCGCATGATCCAGGACGAGGAAGCCTGGCGCGCCCTGCCGTTCGATGTCCAGGAATGGCTGCACGCCCAGAAGGACCATGCCGGCATTCCGCAGGCGGACGAACTGCTGGTCGAGACCTTTCCGCACGGCAAGCGGCATTTCATGATCGCCTATCCGTTCGACGGGCGGCTGGCCCACACCACCCTGGCCATGCTGCTCACCCGGCGGCTGGACCGGCTGGGGGTGGGGCCGCTGGGCTTTGTGGCCAACGACTATTCGGTCTGCATCTGGGCGCTGGAGCCGATGGACGGGCTCGACTTCGACGCCCTGTTGCAAGAGGACATGCTGGGCGACGACCTGGAAGCCTGGCTGGACGAGAGCTTCATGATGAAGCGCACTTTCCGCCAGTGCGCCCTGATCTCGGGCTTGATCGAACGGCGCTTTCCGGGGCACGAGAAGTCCGGCCGACAGGTGAATTTCTCATCGGATCTGATCTACGACGTGCTTCGCCGCCACCAGCCCGACCACCTGTTGCTCGAATGCGCCCGGACCGAGGCCGCCACCGGCCAGCTGGACATCGCGCGCCTGGGCGACCTGCTGAAACGGGTCAAGGGGCGGCTTCGGGTGCTGAACCTGCCCAAGCTGTCGCCCTTCGCCGTGCCGGCCCTGGTCGAGATCGGCCGCGAGAGCGTGCCCGGGCGAGCCGGCGACATGATCCTGGAGGCGGCCTCGCTGAACGCCCTGATCGCCGAGGCCCTGGCGTGAGCGCAGCTGTGCGGGTCAGCCAGTTCGCGTCTAGCCCCTGCGGCGGGGTCCGCGCCGGTGTGGCGGGGGTCGAGGCGCTGTTGCGCCCCTCCGGCGCCTTGTGGATCGAGGCGGAAGGGATGCTGGTCGCCGCCGACCTGCACCTGGAGAAGGGCTCGGCCTTCGCCGCCCGTGGCCA
The DNA here is from genome assembly GCF_018135625.1 of Phenylobacterium montanum. Taxonomy (NCBI): domain Bacteria; kingdom Pseudomonadati; phylum Pseudomonadota; class Alphaproteobacteria; order Caulobacterales; family Caulobacteraceae; genus Poindextera; species Poindextera montana. Next base: position 3,925,637 of record NZ_CP073078.1, on the reverse strand, counting down.
GCTTTTGCCGCCCTACGATACCGGCGAGACCCTCAGGCGCCTGGCGGCCGAGGCCGAAGCCCTGTCGGCGCGGGCGGTGGTGCTGCTGGGCGACACCCTGCATGACGGCGGCGCCGAAGCGCGCATGGCGGCCAAGGACGAGGCCAAGGTGGCGGCGATCGCGCGGGGCCGCATCCTGATCTGGGTGGTGGGCAATCACGACGCCGACGGGCCGCGGCGCCTGCCGGGCGAGGTGGCCGATGAACTGTCCGTCGGCTCCATGATCCTTCGCCACGAGCCCCTGGCGGGGCCGTCGTCCGGCGAGGCGGCCGGCCACCTGCATCCCAGCGCGCGCGTGTCGGCGCGCGGGCGCAGCGTGCGCAGGCGCTGTTTCGTCACCGACGGCCGCCGGGTGATCCTGCCGGCCTTCGGCGCCTATGCCGGCGGGCTCAACGTGCGTGATCAGGCGTTCGCAGGTCTGTTCGCCGGCGCGCCGGTGGTGGTGGCCCTGGGCTCTGGCCGCGCCCACGCCGTGCCGTGGACCGCGGTGAGCGGGGAATAGTTCGGGGGCGTGGTTCGAGACGGCCGCTAACGCGGCCTCCTCACCATGACTGATTTGAGTGGGCTTTAACAAACCTCGTCATGGTGAGGAGCGACCCGAAAGGGACGCGTCTCGAACCACGCATAAAGCCTATCCCAGCCGCTCCTTCAGGTGGTCGCCGACCCGCATGGCGTTGGCGACGATGGTCAGGGTCGGGTTCACCGCGGCGCTGGAGACGAAGAAGCTGGAATCGACCACATAGAGGTTGTCCAACTCGTGCGCCTTGCAGTTGACGTCCAGCACCGAACTCTTCGGGTCGTGGCCGAAGCGGGTGGTGCCGACCTGGTGCGCCGTGCCGTAGAGCGGCAAGAGCGAGCTCAGGTCGAAGTGGTGCTGCGAGATCGGGTGGGCCCGGTCGACGAAGCCGTCGAGGGCTGCATCCAGGGTCTTCACCAGCCGCTCGTGCCCCTCGAGATTGTTGTGGGTGTAGTCGAGGTTGATGCGCCCGTCGCGGCCCAGCCGCACGCGGTTGTCGGGCATGGGCAGGTCCTCGGAGATCACCAGCATGCTCAGCATCCGGTGGGCCATCGCGTCCATCAGGTGGTCGGGCGCCAGGGCCGGCGGCAGCCAGTCGGAGACCTGGCCTTCCAGGGTCTTGCCGGACATGTATTCCAGCATCTGGATGTGGCCCATCGGCAGGTCGAAGCCGCCGCGCGGGTCGTTCCAGTAGAAGTCGTTCACCGCCAGGGTCTTGGGGAACACCGTGTCCACCGGCGCGGCGGTCAGCGAGACCATCGCGGTCAGGGTGTGGAAGGCGTAGTTGCGCCCGACCTGGTCGGAGCCGTTGGCCAGTCCGTTCGGGTGGGCGGCGTTGTGCGAGGCCTGCAGGATCACCGCCGTGTTCACCGCCCCGGCGGCCAGGGCGACGATGTCCCCGTTCCAGCGCTCCTCGCCATGCTCGGTCTCGCAGACCACCTCGGTGACGCTCCTGCCGGCGCCGTCGGTCTCCAGCCGCACGACCTTGCGGCCGGTCAAAAGGGTGACGTTGGGCAGATGCAGGATCGGCTCGATGGCCAGGGTTCGGGCGTCCGACTTGGCTTTGACCAGGCAGGGATAGCCGCCGCAGGTCTTGCACTTGATGCAGGCCGAGGTGACCGGGTGCTCCTGGTCCAGGTCGACGCCCAGCGGCAGGGAGAACGGCTTCCAGCCCTGCTGCTCCAGGTGGACGCGCAGCTTGGCGATGCCGGGATCGTCCTTGATCGCCGGATAGGCGTAGGGCGGCTCGTCGCCGGTCTCGGTGGGGTCGACGCCGCGCGCGCCGTGCACCCGCCAATGCCGCTCGGCCTCGTCGTAGTAGGGGGCCATGTCCGCGAGCTTGATCGGCCACTCGGGCGAGATCCCGCCGGCGTGCTGGGTGCGCTCGAAATCGCCCTTGCGCAGGCGCATCAGGGCCGCGCCATAGAAGGTGGTGTTGCCGCCGACCCAATAGTGGGTGGCCGGGACGAACGGCTTGCCCTTGAGGTCGTACCACTGCTCTTTGGTGTTGTACTTCTTGTCGATGAAGACGGTCTTGGGGTCCCAGTTCTCGACCTCGCGCGGCAGGTGCTCGCCGCGCTCCAGGATCAGGATCTTCTTGCCCGTGGGGGCCAGGCGCTGAGCCAGGGTCGCGCCGCCCGCGCCGCTGCCGATGATGATGATGTCGAAGGCGTCCGCCACGGGTCTATTCCTCCAGGTGATATTTCGCCGAGCCGGCGGCGATGGCTGCGCGGACCAGCCCTTGCGGCAGGCGCCGCATGAGCAGGGCCGCGATCTTGTTGTGCAGGCCGGGCACGAACACCAGTCGTCCGGCTTCATTGGCGGCGATAGTGACGCGCGCCACCTCCTCGGCGGTCTGGGAGAACATGCGCGGCGCCTGGTCCATGATCTCCTGCACCCCGGCCTTTTCGCCGAACTCGGTCCTGGTGAAGCCGGGGCAGACGGCGGTGACCTTGATCCCCCGCTCCCGATATTCCGCATCCAGCGCCTGGCTGAACTTGAGCACCAGGCTCTTGGCCCCCGGATAGAGACTGTTGCCCGCCACGCCGGGCGAGAAGGCGGCCAGGGAGGCGATGTTGATGATCGAGCCGCGGCCGCGCGAGGCCATGCCCGGGATCACCCCGTGGGCGAAGCCGCAGACCGTGACGACCAGGGTCATCAGGAACTCGCGCTGGCGGCTCCAGGGCACGGTGGTGAAGCTCTGGGGAATGCCGAAGCCGGCGTTGTTGACCAGCACGTCCACATGGCGGCCCTCGGCCTCGATGGCGTCCAGCACCGGAATGTGGGCGTCGAGCTCGGACAGGTCGGCGGGGATCACCAGGGATTGGGTCCCGTGGGCGTCCTTCAGCTCACGCGCCAGGGCCTCCAGCCGGCCGGCCCGGCGGGCGACCAGGGCGAGGTCATGGCCCTTGGCGGCGTAGGCCCGGGCGAAGGCGGCGCCGAGGCCCGCCGAGGCGCCGGTCACCAGGGCCAGGGGCCGCTGCGCCGAACTCGCCGGTCGGTTAGGCATGACGCGCTCGATACTCCCCCAAGTCGTGACCTGGGCAGAGTGTCGGCGACCGGCGGCGCCGTCAAATGGTTCAGCGGAGCGGCGCGCCGTCGCTGCGGGCCAGGCGCAGGAATTCCTGGCGCGTGCGCGGGTCGTCGCGGATCACGCCCAGGAGGCGGCTGGTCATCAACATCGAGCCGGCGGTGTTCACCCCGCGCAGGGTCATGCAGCTGTGCTCGGCCTCGATCACCACGCCGACGCCCGCGGGTTGCAGGATGTCCTGGATCGCCTCGGCGATCTCGGCGGTCAGCTTTTCCTGGATCTGCAGGCGGCGGGAAAAGCCGTTGACCACCCGCGCCAGCTTGGAGATGCCCACGACCCGATTGGTCGGCAGATAGCCCACGTGCGCCCGGCCGATCACCGGCAGCATGTGGTGCTCGCAAAAGCTGACCACGCGGATGTCTTTCAGGATCACCAGCTCGTCATAGCCGCCGACCTCCTCGAAGGTCTTTTCCAGATACTGCCGCGGATCGACCTCGTAGCCGGCGAACAGCTCGCGATAGGACTTGGCCACCCGGCTGGGGGTCTCGAGCAGGCCCTCGCGGCTGGGATCATCCCCCGCCCATTCGATCAGGGTGCGGACGGCGGCCTCAGCCTCGGCTTGGGTGGGCTTCGTCATTCCATGGTCTCCGCGCGCCGCCTCTTACGCTTCACCGCACGTGGTGGATCAGGCCCGGATCGGCAAGGGTCGCCAGCGCAATCGCCGCTCGGGCGCGAGCCGTCAAGCATGCCGTAGCGATACGACCGATTCTGACGCATCAGCTTTCTAAGGTCTCCTCACTGGCCCAGCGCCAAAGGAGATCGACATGGCCTACGCCGCCTACGCCAAGGGACGCACCGCCTCGCACAGCCGCCGGACCGCCGCGGCGAAGGTTCAGGTCGAGCGCCGTCCGCCCTCGGGCGACCTGATCAACGCCATCCTGCAATATGCCGATGTGCAGGAGCCGATGGGCGCCGGCCGGGTCAGGCTGAGCCTCAGCTCCCGCCGCATCGCCGATCCGGTGATCAGCGGCCCCCTGGGGCGCGAGGCGCATCGCCTGTTCGAGGTCTCGGTGATCTGGGACGAGCGCGAGGACGAGATCTTCCGCATCGTCGACGACGTCCGCGCGGGCCAACCGGCCATGGCCCTCGCCGACGAGCCCTGGGACGAGAGCGCCGCTGAGGAAGGCGCCTTCGAACTTACCCCGAGCGCGCTGGCCTATATCGCGCGCTACGGCCAGTAGAGCCCCTCCCCCTTGCGGGGAGGGGTTGGGGTGGGGTGTCGGCTCAGGTCTTGATCAATGGATCGCCCCGCCCGGCAGCCTCGATGCTGACACCCCCACCCCCTGCCCCCTCCCCGCAAGGGGGTGGGGGTCCATGCGCCGCCAGCGCCTTTTCGAGCTCCGTGACCATCACCTGCCGCAGGCTCTCCGGCGCCAGCACGCGCACGGCCGGCCCCCAGGTGAACAGGTGCCAGGCCAGTTCCAGCATGCCGGCGGCGGTGAAGCGCACGATCACCGATCCGTCGGCCTGGAGCTCGGCGGTCTGGCTGGGGTGGAAGCGCCAGCGCAGGGCGTCGTCGGCCCGCTCCGGCGCGATCCGCAGCACCACCGCCTCCGGACCCTCGCCCTGGTAGATGCCGAACGAGCGGTGGGCGAAGTCCTGCAGGTCGAAGCCTTCGGGCGCCGCCGCGGTGATCTCCAGCACCTCCAGGTCGGCGATGCGGTCCAAGCGAAAGGTGCGCGGCGTCTGCGATCCCAACTCGGCGGCGACGAGATAGTTGTTGTGGCCAAACATGATCCCGAACGGCGCCACCCGCCGCCGCTCGCCCGGCCTTGAACCGCCCTCGTAGCGGAACTCCAGCGCGCGCAGGGCCTTGATCGACTCGCGGATGGCGCCGATCACCGCCTCGTCCTCGAACGGCCGCGGGCCGGCGGTCACCGCGATGGTCTCGGCCCGCATCAGGGCCTCGACGTCCGGCCCGACCCGCCTCAGCGCCGCCCCGCGCATGGCCGAGCGGACCTTGGCCTCCAGCGCGTTCAGCGCCGCCGCCCGCGCCGGGGCGCCGGCGGCGCGCAGGGCGTCGGCGGCCTTGCTGAGCTCGACCAGCTCCTCCGGTGTCGGGTTCTGGAACAGGCCGTCCAGCCCGCCGGCGATGCGGAAGCGCTTGGTCGGCGGGTCCTCCACTTCCTCCAGGTTGGGGAACAGGCTCCAGAGCGCGTCGCGCATCCGCTCCACCGTGCGCCGCCCGACCCCGATCGCCTGGGCCATCTCGTCCAGGGTCAGGCCCTCGGCGCTGGCGGCGAGGCGCCGGGCGAGATCGAGCAGCAGGCCGGCTTTTTCGTGCCTCACAGCAATTCCTTGCGACCGTTTCTGACGCAGGCGCAACCTAATCTCTTCCCATAGGGCGGCAAGGCCGTCCTGCCGCTTTCAAAGGAGCGCCTCCCATGTTGGCTCAAGCCCTGCTCGCCGGCCTGCCCCTGGTCCTGATCGCCGCCACCATCTTCGTCGTCCACAGCCTGGCGCGGGTGGTGCTGCTGGTCTCCTGGGCCGTCGCCGCCATCGTCGGCGCCCGCGCCGCCGCCCAGCTGTTCCAGCTGATGCTGGCGGAGCGGCGGGGCGCAGTGCAGTCGGGCCATTGACGCTAGCCGCGATGGAGCGAGGCGAGCGCGCCGGCTCGGGTTCGGCGCTCCGTGTTGGAGATGGCCGAACCCTTTGCGTCGTCCTAGGCGCGAAGCTGAAGGCATGGATCGGGCGGCCACTGCCGGTCCGCCGGGGAGCCGGCGCCTGCTGCTCGCCGCCGCTTTCGCCAGGAACATCGTCTACGCGCCGCGACGGACCACCCCGCGAACCTCGGAAGCCGACTGCGCCGTGGGCGGCGCCGACCGGCGCGATCGCATTCAAGACAGGGGCGGAAGCGCGTCACTGGCGTTGAGATCGATCAGCAGCGGACTGGCGTCGGCTCTCATGCGCCTCATCCCAGGACGACACGCACGTGATGCACGCGCCCATCATCGACGAAGGGAACCAGGAGCGGCCGTGCTTCCAACGTTGTCTCGTCCAGGGTCGCGGTGCGAACTCCGCGCTGGACCCCGGACGGGTTCGACACCTCGATCTCGTAGCACGAGGCTCCGCGGCGCAGCGTGACCTGGAATCCCGGCCAGGAACTCGGCACGCAGGGATCCAGGCGAAGCCGGTCGCCCTCGATATGGACACCCAGTATCCCCTCGACCCCGGCGCGCTGCATCCAGCCCGCCGATCCGGTGTACCAGGTCCATCCGCCCCGCCCGACGTGGCCCGGCGCCGAATAGACGTCGGCGGCGACGACGTAAGGTTCGACCTTGTAGCGGTGCATGTCGGCGCGCGTGCGCGCGTGGTTGACCGGGTTCAACAGCCAGAACAGGGCGGCCGCCTTGTCGCCCTCGCCGAGTTCGGCGAAAGCCAGCACCGACCATAGGGCGGCGTGGGTGTATTGCCCGCCATTCTCGCGAAGGCCAGGCGGGTAGCCCTTGATGTAGCCGGGGTCGAGCGGCGTCCGGTCGAAGGGCGGAGTGAACAGCAGCGCCACCCCGTCATTAGGCAGGATCAGGTCGCGTTCGACCGCGGCCATCGCCTGTGCGGCCCGCTCCGGCAGCGCGGCGCCGGACAGCACCGCCCAGGATTGGCTGATGGCGTCCAGCCGGCACTCTTCGCTGAACGCCGAACCCAGTGGCGCGCCGTTGTCGTACCAGGCGCGGCGATACCAGTCGCCGTCCCAGGCCTCGGTCTCCAAGGCGGATTGCAGTCGGCCCATGTGCGCCCGCCAGATGGCGGCGCGTCCGCCTTCGCCGCGCCGCTCGGCGATCCCGGCGAACGCCTCCAGCGCGGCATAGAGCAGCCAGCCGAGCCAGACGCTCTCGCCCTGGCCGCCTTCGCCCACGCGGTTCATGCCGTCGTTCCAATCTCCGGTCCCCATCAGCGGCAGCCCGTGACGGCCGACGGCGAGGCTGGCGTCCAGGGCCAGGGCGCAGTGTTCGAAAAGGCTGGCCGTCCGGTTGACCGGTTCGGGCTGAAAGAAGCTGTCGTGCTCGCCCTCATTGAGCGGCGGGCCGTCGATGAAGGGGACCGGCTCGTCCATCACCGCCCAGTCGCCCGTCGTCCTGACATAGTGGGCGGCGGCGTAGGCGAGCCAGGCCCGGTCATCAGAGATCATCGTCCGCACACCCTGGCCGGAATGCGGCAGCCACCAGTGCTGGACATCACCTTCTGGAAACTGGCGGCCCGCGGCCCGCAGCAGGTGCTCCCGCGTCTGCTCAGGACAGATGGAGGCGAGCGCCATGCCGTCCTGCAGCTGGTCGCGGAACCCATAGGCGCCGCTGGCCTGGTAGAAGCCGCAGCGGGCCCAGACGCGGCTGGCGAGGGTCTGATAGATCAGCCAGCCGTTCAGCATCACGTCGATAGAACGGTCCGGCGTCCTGACCTGGATCTGGCCGACCGTGTCGTCCCAGAACCGGCGCACATCGGCCAGACAGCCGTCGAGATCCGCGGCCCGGTAGCGCGCGATCAGTTCACGGGCGCCGGCCTCGTCCTCGCCGTCGCCGAGGCAGCAGACGATCTCCATCTCGCCATAAGGCTCGATCACGATCTGCGCCTGCAGGGCCGCGCAGGGGTCAAGGCCGGAACCCACCCGGCCGGACAGAGGCTGGGCGGAGGCCAGGGCGGCGGGAAATTCCAGCCCCCCATTGCGCCCGATGAATTCCCGCCGATCGCCGGTCCAGCTCGTCTGCCTCCCTGCCAGGTCGAGGAAGGCGACACGGTCGGCGAAGGCGGCGTTCCAAGGATTGTCGGCCAGAACCGCGTTGCTGGCCGGATCGATCCGTGTCCGGATGAACGGCGCCGCCCCGGGGCGCGCCGAGCCGAGCACCCACTCCGCATAGGCGGTTACGGACAGTCGCCGCCTGCGGCCGGTCAGGTTGCGCAGCTTCAGCCGTGAAATCTTGATCGGATCGTGCAAAGGCACGAATTCAAGCAGGTCGGAGGCGATGCCGTTGGAGGTATGGCGGAAGCGGCTGTATCCCCAGCCATGCCGCGCCTCGTAGGTCGCCGCCTCGTTCCGGATCGGCGTCGCCGTCGGGCTCCAGAGCTCCCCGCGGTCCAGGTCCTTGAGGTAGAAGGCCTGGCCGGGTCTCGCCGAGACCGGGTCGTTGGACCAGGATGTCAGCTGGTGCTCGCGACTGTTCATCGACCAGGCGTAGCCGCCGCCCTCCGCCGGCGCCTGGAAGCCGAACACGGGATTGGCGATGACGTTGATCCAGGGCGCCGGCGTCGCCTGGCCTGGCCCAAGTACGATCAGGTATTCGCGCCCGTCTTCGACGAAGCCGCCCAGTCCGTTGAAGAATTCGACCCCGGGGGCCGGCCGCGCCAGCTGCAGCTCCGACGGGGTCGGCGAGGGCCGGGGCTGGGCTCGCGGGGCCGGCGGCGCCTCGGGGGCCCGCTCCAGCTGATCGACCAGCCGACCGCGGTCGCCGACCAGGATGATGCGGGCGACGGAGGCGAGTAGGCGAGCTTGCTCGGGCGCGATCAGGTCTGCGCGCAGGATGAAAATCCCGCCTGGCGGCCGATCGCCGTCGGACTGCGGCCGGGACTGGCTGGCGCGCACCAGGGTCTCGATCCCCACCTGCAGGTCCTGAACATAGGAAGCCGCCCGTTCATTGAGGATGACCAGATCCACCGCCAGGCGCTTCATGCGCCAGTACTCGACCGCCAGGAGCGCCTCGCGCACCAGCGCCAGCTGCTCCACCTCGGAGATGCGGACGAGGAGAATCGGCAGGTCTCCGGAAATGCCCATCGGCCACAGGCCCTGCTGGCTGCCGCCCCCGGCCGTGATCGCGTCGGAAGAGGCGCGCAGGGTCGGGACTGCATAGATCAAGTGCGCGGCGAGCCTCTGGTACCAGCCCGCCTCGGGCCGCCCGGCGCCGAGGTGGTGCAGTTCGACCTGCGCCTGGGTCCAGGCCAGGGCGGCGGCGCGGTCGAAGGCGCCGACGTCGTGATGCTTGTCGACCAGCCCCAGCAGCGTCTGGCGCGAACCGGCGACCATGGTCCAGAAATCCAGCCGAACGGTCGCGCCGGGCGCCACGCGGACGCGGCGGCGAAGCGCGAAGATCGGGTCGAGCACCGTCCCCGCCGATCCGCTCAGCGGCCGGCCGCTGCGGACGGCTGCCGGCGCCCGCACCCCGCCGCCGCGGCCCAGGAATTTCGCCCGGTCGGTCTCGAATTCCCGAACGCCGACGGTCTCCCCCCTGACCACCGCGAGATGCGCGGCCCAGATGTCTGGATCCGACGGCGAGCGCCGCCGCCTGTGGGCGACGAGGGCGCCGAGGCCCGCAAGATGCTCGGTCTCGACGAACAGCTTGGAAAAGGCCGCGTGCGCCTGGTCTGCGGCCTGGGGCGCCAGGACGAGTTCGGCATAGGACGTCACCTCCAGCTCCCGCTGGACGTCACTGAGATTGGAAATGGTGAGGCGGCGCACTTCCGCGTCATCCTCCGCCGAGACCAGCACCTCCATCGAACTGGACCAGTCGGCGTCCCGGCGGACGAATTCGACGCGGTCCTCGTTGAACACGACCTCGTAGTGCGAGGGCTCTGGACCCAGAGGCTGGTAGGTCGGCGACCAGACCTCGCCGGTCGATGCGTCGCGAAGGAAGAGGTAAGAGCCCCAGTCGTCGCAGGTGGCGTCCTCGCGCCAGCGGGTCACGGCGAGGTCCCGCCAAGCGCTGTATCCTGAGCCGGCGGCGGTCAACATGACGGTGTAGCGGCCGTTGGACAGAAGCTGGGTGGCGGGGCTGGCGCCATGGGGGCTGGCGTTGCGCCACAGCCCGGGCTCGTCCGCCTGGCGGACGTGGGCGGCCGAGGCGGTCGCGGACACCGAGGGCGGGGTCGCCGTGATCTCGCGCGGCACGGCTTCCTGCAGCAGGAGCTCGGTCGCCTGGACGATCGGCTCGGCGTGGAAACACCGCCGAAGCATGCCGTCCATCAGGGCGTCGGCGATGGCCGTCACCGTCATGCCCTGGTGATGGGCCATGTAGGCCCGCACAATCGCCATGGGTTCGCCGGGAGGCGCGCGCTGCAGCGTGAAGTCCAGCGCCTCGTAGAAGCCGAACCGCCCTTGCGCGCCGATCGCGGTCAGGTGTTCGAAATTGCGGGCGGCGGCGGTGGGATCCACCATGGCGGCCAGGGCGGTGGCGTAGGGCGCGACGACCGAACTGTCGGCGAGGCCGCGCTTGAGGCCCAGGCCAGGAACGCCGAAGTTCGAGTACTGGTAGGTGAAGTCGAGGTCACGGGCGTTGTAGGCCGATTCCGAGACACCCCACGGCGCGCGCGGGGCGACTGCATATTGAGTCTGCTTCTGGACGATCAGCCGATTGGTCTCTTCGATCAGGCTGTCGGCCGGGGCCTGCATCACCAGGCTCGGCATCAAGTATTCGAACATCGAGCCGGACCAGGAGATCAGGGCGGCGCCTCGGCCGACCGGGGTCACGGCGCGGCCCAGCCTGAACCAGTGGCGGGCGGGAAGGTCTCGTTTGGCTATGCCGAAGAAGCTGGCGAGGCGGGCTTCCGAGGCCAGGAGGTCGTAGCAGTTGGGATCGAGCGCCCCCTCGGCGACCCGGTAGCCGATCGAGAGCAACAGGCGGTCGGAATCGACGAGGAAGCCGAATTCCATTCCAAGCGCCATGGCGCGCGCCTTGCCGGCGACGCCTGAGAGCCGGGGCGTCAGGTCAGCCGCCGGATCGCCACCTACTTCCTGGTTGTGGACGGCGACGCCGTTCCTGACCGCGGCGGCCCAGAACACCAGGTCGGCGATCGACTCGTCCGGGTCTTCGAGCGCGATATCGTGGACGGTGTCGACCAGCAGTTGGACCTGTTCGGCCAAGCCGGCATCAAGGTCGGCGCCCGAGCCGGCGAGGCGAATGGCGGCCAGAGCGCCTGCGACCTGGCCGATGGCCTCGTCCAGCCGGCGCGAGCCGATCTCCTGGCCCGCCCGGCGCCGCATGAGCCGTTCGGCGTCCTGGCGCAACAGTTCCAGCGCGTCGGCGACGCCATCCAGATAGGCCCAAGCCGGCTGAGGCTTCGCGCCCGCCGCCTCGCACCAGTTGGCCAGCGCGACCAGATGGCCGGCGAGGTTGCCGCTGTCCACGGACGACACATAGGGCGGATCGAGCGGCCTGAGGTCGCGGGTGTCGTACCAGTTGAGCAGATGCCCCCGGTGCTTGGCCATCCGGTCCATGGTCGCCAGGGTGGCCTCGAGCCGGTTGAGCGCCTGGCCCGTGCTCAGCCAGCCGAAGTCGCGAGCGACTGCAATAGCCAGCAGATAGAGGCCGATATTGGTCGGCGAGGTCCGCGTGGCGACGACCGGCTCCGGGGTTTCCTGGAAATTGTCCGGCGGCAGCTGGTTGTGTTCGTCGGTGACGAAGGTCTCGAAGAAGCGCCAGGTCCTGCGGGCGATCAGGCGCAGGGCGCGCGCGTCCGGGTCGGCCAGAGGCCGGCGGCCGGGGACCTGCGGCGATTGGCTGGCGTAGAAGGCGACGGCCGGCGACAGGGTCCAGGCCAGGGCGAAAGCGCCGGCGAGCGGCAGGGTGTTGCGGCTCCAGATCGCCGCCACGGCGACGCCGAGGAAAGCCACGACGATCCCGCCGGCCATCCGCCGGTAGTAGGGCCCGACGCCCGGCCTGCCCGCGAAGGCCGACTGCGCCGACGGCGTCCATTGCAGCAAATGGCGCCGTGTCAGGGACAGCCTGACCAGGGTCCGCAGGATGGCGTCGGCCATCAGCCAGGCCTGGTGTCCCAGGAACACCATCATCAATAGGAACTGCTGCACGGCAAGGCGGGATTCCGCCCCCAGCGCCCGATAGTGGCTGAGCAGCGTCACCCCCGGCCTTCGCGAGACGAGATCGGCGAACAGGGGCAGGGCCGGCGGGATGGCCATGGTCGCCAAGACGAAGCCGCTCCAGGCCGCCGCCACCGGAAGGGGGAAGGCCCAGCCGAAGATCAGCGCGGCGACGATCGAGGGTGACGACAGGGAGCGGCGAAGATTGTCCAGCATCTTCCAGCGGCCGATCGCCGGCAGCCCAGTCGAACCCGCGCCAGCCTCGGTCTTGGGGACGAGGCCCAGGATCCAGGGCGTCAGCTGCCAATCACCGCGCACCCAGCGATGGTGGCGCAGCGCAGCCTTGTCGTAGTGGGCGGGGAACGACTCGACGACTTCGACGTCCGAAGCGAGCCCGGCCCTGGCGAACACGCCCTCGAAAAGGTCATGGCTCAGCAGCGTCTCGTCGGGGACCCGGCCGCGCAGGGCGGCCTCGAACGCCTCGACGTCGTAGATGCCCTTGCCGGTGTAGGAGCCCTCCCCGAACAGGTCCTGATAAACGTCGGACACTGCAGCCGCGTAGGGGTCGATGCCCGTCGCGCGGGAGAAGAGGCGCAAGAAAAGCGAGCCTTCGTGGCCAACCGGGAGGGCCGCGGTCACCCGGGGCTGGAGCACGGCGTAGCCCTCGACGACCCGACGGCGCTCCGTGTCGAACCGCGGCCGGTTCAGCGGGTGGGCCATCTTGCCGATCAGGCGCCGCACGGTCTCGCGCGGCAGGCGGGTGTCGGCGTCCAGGGTTATGACGTAGCGGACGTTTTCGGGGACCCGAGGCGGATCGATGAAGGTGGTGCTGCGGTCGCCGCAGAGCAGCCGGTTGAGTTCGCTCAGCTTGCCGCGCTTGCGCTCCCAGCCGATCCAGCGGCCTTCGGTCTTGTTCCAGCAGCGACGCCGGTGCAGCAGCAGGAAACGATCGCCGTCTGCGGCGGGACCGTAGCGTCTGTTGAGAGCGGCGACCGCGTCCTTGGCCGCCTGCAGCTGATCGTCGTCATCGCCCAGCTGTTCACAATCGGCGTCCGGCCAATCGGACAGCAGGGCGAAATAGAGCTCGCCTTCCGGGCTTGCGAGGTAGTGGATCTCCAGCTGACGGATCTGCTCCTCTACGTCTTCCCGGTTCGACAACAGCACCGGAACCGCGATCATGGTGCGGAATTCAGGCGGAACCCCGCCGGCCAGCTCGAGGGCCGGGAGCAAGGTCGCCGGATATCCTCGCGTGACGGTGAAGTTGACCAGGGCTACGGCGAGGTCGATCGCCGGCACGGCGCCGAGCAGGGCGAACAGCGGCAGCCATTGCCCCGGCAGGCCGCACGCCACGAGCACTGAGAAAGCCAATGCGAGGAAGCTTGCCGCGACGATCGCGCCTGCGCTGACATAGCCTCCGATCCCCAGCGTACGGTAGAGCCGGGCGGGCCAGGCCGCCAGCGGCGGGCGAAAGCCGATCCCGTGTTCAAAGGCCGCGCGGCCGGCGGCGATCAGATAGTAGCCGGGTTCGGCCCGGCGGTCGTCTTCCCCCGCGCCGCCTTGCTCCTCGGCGCGCTTGGCCCAGGCCACGGCGGCCGCGGCGACCTGCAATTCGGTCAGGGGCGATCCCCTGGCCAGCTCCTCGACCGCCCTCCGGTAGAGGTCCCGCGTGGGAAAATCCATCAGCAGGAACCCGTCGCCGTCGCGGAAGACGTCATCCACCGGGCTGACCCGCTCGAACAGTTCGGTCCAATCGACATCGTTGACCAGCCGCATGCTGGTGATGATGTTGCGGACGGTGATGCTTCCGGCGACCTGCCTTTGATGTTCATCGCGGACGACGGCTTCGGCGGTGGCGCCCTGAACGGCGAGTTGCTCGTCCAGCCAGACCAGGGCCGGCGCGATGCCCGGGTCCTGGTCGCGCAGCCGATGGGTGAGCTGCACAAGGAAGGCGTCGCTGAAGCGCGCACGCCCAATGGGCGGCAGAACGGCGCTGGCCGGTTCTGCGGCGCGCCCGCCCGATCCCAGCAATCGGTCGGCCAGCGCGTCGGCGGCGCTGCGCCCGGCTCGGCTGTCCATGACGCGCCGAGCGATCCGCCTCAGATTCTCGACCAGGACGATGCGCAGGGTCGTGGCCACCGCCCAAAGTTCGCCGATCATCAAGGGCTGGACCTGCTGATAGGCCCGCAGGTAGGCGCACAACGCGTCCGGGTCGAACAGGCTGTCGGTGTGGGCGACGAAGGCCCAGATCAGGCCGAACACCCGCGGGTAACGGACGAACGGGCCCGATGCGAGCTTTGGGAGCTGCCGATAATAGCCGGCGGGAAGATCCGAACGGATTTCCCGCATCTGCTTTTCGATCACGTGAAAATTGTCGACCAGCCATTCGGCCGCCGGCGTGATCGCGGCGCCCTCGTCTATGGCCTGGACGACGTCGCGATAGGCGGCCTGGAGTATGGCTTCGTTGTCGTCCAGCCTGGCCGCCAGACTGGCGCCGCGAGCGGCCGTCCGGTCGACGTCCTGTGCGGCGGCGAGGCTTCTGGCGTGCTCCTCCAGACGTTCGACGCTGAACAGTTCGGCCCTGATCGGCGCACCGTCATCCCAGGAGGGGCTTTCACGGAGGCGTGCGCGCAGCATCTCCAGCAGGGCCGCCGCCGTTCGCGGTTGGCGCGGGCCGCTCGTCTGGTCGAAGCCTTCTGTACCTAACAGCGTGGTCATTCACGTCCGCCGACAGCCTACAACTCGCCAGCCCCGACGGCTTTCACCTTTGGTTGTTCAGGATGGCGGCAAGCCGCGCGACGCTGGCGCCTCTGATCAGCCTGGGCTGGTCACCGGGCGCGAGGCCCTCCACCAGCACTTCGGCGCAGGTCCCGTGGCTGCGAATGGCGTCGGCCATCCGCTTGGCCTCGCGCACGGCGGATTCCTTGGCCCAGAACGGCGTGCACATCTGCTCGCCTGTCCTGACCGACCATCCGTGCTCTTCCTTGACGACTCGGAATGTAATCATGCCGGTCACTCGTTTTTCCGCTGGGCCGGCCTGGAATCGACCGTATTGCTCCGCTGCGTTAAGACGCGCGTTGAGATTTATCGACCATACGCCGAGTACTCGCGCCTTGATACAACTCATCCCGTCGCGAGGCGCGGAACGAAAGCAAGCCCAAGCGCCCAGCCCTTCCACCCTTGAGTCTCCTCATGGGGCGCTCGGGACTGGAACGCATGGGCCCGACCACTGCGGTTTACAGGCGAACTGGTTCGTCGCCCTCGGCGGATTCGCGGCCTGATGGCCGTTTCACCGCTTCGCTTCGCCAGCCTGCCTCCCGACGGTGACAGAGGCATTGAAGACGGCGTTCGGTCGTTCCGCCTTGATCCGCATCAGCGGAGCCGTACGGACGCGCTAGGGGGAGCGGCCTTCGCAGCTAGCGCGCCAGAAGCCTCTTCAGCTCAGGCCAAGGGCGGGTGTTCAGCACGTCGCCCGGCTCCAGCCAGCCGCGGCGGGCCTGGTCGACGCCGTAGCGCATGGCTCCAAGGCCGATGGTCGAATGGGCGTCGGTCCCGAGGGCGATCTTCACCCCGTGCGCCTTGGCGAAGCGGCAGTTGACGTCGTCGAGATCCAGGCGGCTCGGGTGGGCGTTCAATTCCAGGAAGCAGCCTCGTTCAGCGGCCGCTTCGATCAGTTGCTCCAGATCCACCTCATAGCCCGGGCGCTCTTCGATCAGCCGCCCTGACGGATGGGCGATGATGTTGCAGCGCCGATTGTCCATGGCCCGGACGATCCGCTCGGTCTGGGCCCTGCGATCCAGCCCGAACTGGTAGTGGACCGCGCAGACCACCAGATCGAGCCGGTCCAGAAGGGCATCGGGCAGGTCGAGCCGACCATCCGCCAGGATGTCGACCTCCGAGGACTTCAGGACCCGAATGCCTTGAAGCGTCTCGTTCAGGCGGTCGATCTCGTCGATCTGGGCCGCCAGCCGGGCGGGGTCCAGGCCATGGGCGATCGTCGCGTGCCGGCTGTGGTCGGTGATCGCCACATACTCGTATGCCAGGGCCGCGGCGGCCGCGGCCATTTCGGCAAGGCTGCTCTTGCCGTCAGACGCCCTGGTGTGGGCGTGCAGGTCCCCCCGGATATCACGGGCGGTGAGAAGCCTGGGCAGATCGCCGTTCGCCGCCGCCTCGATCTCCCCGCGGTCCTCGCGCAGGACCGGGTCGACATAATCCAGCCCCAGCGCCCGGTAGACGTCTTCCTCCCGGGCCCCGGCGAGGCGCCTGTCGCCCTGGAACACCCCGTATTCGTTGACCTTCAACCCCCGCTCCTGGCCCCGGCGACGAAGGGCGATGTTGTGCGCCTTCGACCCGGTGAAATAGACGAGCGCCGCCCCGTAGCTCTCGTCGGGCACGACCCTCAGATCGACCTGCAGCCCCGACTTCAGCCGCACGGCGCTACGCACCGGGCCTTGCGAGACGACCTGCGCCACCTCGTCATAGCGCGTGAAGTGAGCGATGAGCGGCGCGGCCGCCTCGGCGGTCGCCAGGATGTCCAGATCGCCGACGGTTTCGCGCCGCCGCCGATAGCTGCCGCAGACCACGACCTGTCCCACGCCGGGCGCGGCCTTCATCCAGGTTTCCAGGCCGCGGGCGAAATCCTCGGCCGTCGAAATGCGCAGGCGGCGCTCCCTGGTGGCCTGGCGGCCGGCCGCCTCGATGACCTTGGCCTCGAGCGCCGCGCCAAAACGCGGCAAGCCGCGAAGCCTGCCAGCCCGCGCCGCGGCCTCCAGCTGCTTCAGGGTCGAGATCCCGAGCTGCTCGTACAGCTGATGCACCCGCTTGGGGCCAAGCCCGGGGACAGAGGTGAGAGCGGCGAGAGTCGAGGGCGTGCGCGCCTCGACCTCGCCCAGCAACCGCAGCCGCCCTGTCTCGACCACCTCCTTGATCTTGGCGGCTAGATCATCTCCGATGCCGGGAAGCTCGGTGAGGTCGCGGCCCTGAGCCACCATCTGGGCCGCGCTTTCCGGAAGGTCCTGCAAGGTCATCGCCGCCCTTCGGTAGGCCCGCACGCGGAACGGGTTGGCCTCCTCGATCTCCAGAAGGTCGGCCAGGCGCTCGAACAGCGCGACGATGTCGGCGTTGTGGACGGCCATCTGCGAGCCCCGCGATAGGCGACCTTGTTGGACGAGGTTCGCCGACCCCGCCTTGAGGCGGGTCAAGGCGCTGCGGCCGTCGGGCGAACGGCGCCGATCGCCACGTCAGGCAGAAAGCCGAGCACATCCTCGCGGCGGCACAGGTCGGAGCCCTCGGCCAGCAGCGCCGCCGAACCGCCGGCGACGCCATGGCGAAAGGCCTCTTCGAGATCATGGCCCAAAGACAGGGCGAAGATCATGGCGCCGAGGAAGCTGTCGCCGGCGCCGACCGTGCTGACCGGCTTCACCGGCAGCGGTGGGGCGCGCAGCACCTGCCCGGCCGTGACCAGCAGGGCCCCCTCCGCGCCCAGGGTCAGGGCGACGATCCGCGCCGCGCCCCTGTCGACCAGGCCTTGGCAGGCGCCGATCATGGCGTCCAGGTCCTCCAAGGGAGCGTCGACCAGGTCGCGCAGCTCTCCGATGCTCGGCTTGATCAGGAACACGCCGGGGCCCAGCGCCGCCTTCAAGGCGTGGCCGGACGTGTCCAGGGCCAGCCTGGCGCCGCGCTCAGCGGCCATCCGCGCCACCTGCGCATAAAAGTCGGTCGGCGCCCCCGGCGGCAGGCTGCCGCTGGCGCAAATCAGGCCGGCTTCGTCCGCCAGAACCGCAAACGCCTCGAGGCAGCTCCTGCATTCCCAGCCGGAGAGGCTGGGGCCAGGCAGAACGAAGCGGTATTGCTGGCCGCTGGCTCGTTCAGTGACGTTGAAATCCTCGCGCGTGTCGCCGGCGATCGTGATCACGCGGCTCTCCACGCCATCGCCCTCGACTAGGCGTTTCAAGACATCTCCCGCGGGTCCGCCTGCCGGGTAGACGGCGACCACCTTGCCGCCGAGGCGATGGACGACCCTCGCTACATTGACGCCGCCTCCGCCCGGATCGCGGTGCTCATGTTGGCATCGCAACTTCCGAACCGGCTCGATGAGCTCGACTTCGGCCGAGACGTCGACGGCCGGGTTCATCGTCAGGGTGGCGATTGATGTCATGACGGCCTCCAACGGCGAGCTTGATGCGCTCCGCGAGAGGTTCCTTGAGAAGGGTCAATTCGGCCCATGCGGGAGCGGTGTAACGCTTCGTCTCGGCCTCTCTTTCTGGAGGCGTCCGGAGCCAGACCGATGAAGCACCCGTTTCCCGTCCCGTCCCAGCTCTCTCCGGCCCTGGCCCGGGTCGACGCCTATTGGCGAGGCCTGCTGCGGGGCAATGCGTCCATGCCATTCTCGGACGACGCCAGGCTGACCGACCTGCCCGATCTGGCGCCGCAGCTGCTTCTGGTCGATGTGTTCGAGCGGCCGGAACGGTTCCGGTTCAGCACGGTGGGGGCCGAACTGGCTGGGGACGGCCTGGCGGGGCTGTTCCTGGACGAGACCACGCTCGATCGGCCGTTCGAATACCTCCGCGCGCAATGCAGCGCGACGGTCGAGGCCGGGACGCCGACCGGATATCGGCGCGAGGCCGCGTCCGGCCAAGCCTATTCGCGGCTGCTTCTCCCCCTGTGGGGCGAAGGGCGGATCAGCATGCTGCTCGGCGCCGTCGATTTCGGCTGAGTGCTGTCATCAGGGCTGGCCGAACCCTTCGTGAGGGCGCCGGCCTATCGTCCGGACAACCGATGTCGGCCTTGTCTCAAGTCGGCGCGCCCACCGCCTCCCGCTCGACCGAAGCCGCCAGCCGCATCATCGACAGGGCGCTGGCGGGGTTGACGCTGATGGAGGTGACGCCCTGCTCGATCAGGAAGCGCGCGATCTCGGGATCGTTCGCGGGCGCCTCGCCGCAGATCCCGACGTGGCGGTGATTGCAGCGCGCGCCGACCACCGCCTGCCGCAGGAACTCCAGCACGCCCGGGTCCCGCTCGTCGAATTCGAACGCCACAGTTTCGGAATCCCGATCGACGCCCAGAACCAGCTGGGTCAGGTCGTTCGAGCCGATCGAGATCCCGTCGAACAGCGCGGCGAACGCGTCGATCTGAATGACGTTGTTGGGGATCTCGCACATCACATAGATCTCAAGGCCGTCATGACCCTGGACGAGGCCGTTGGCGGCCAGGCTTTGCAGAACCTTCTCAGCCTCCTTCACGGTTCGGCAGAAGGGAACCATGATAGCGAGGTTCTTCAGCCCCATGACCTCGCGGACGCGGAGCAGCGCGCGGCACTCCAGGCCGAAGCCGTCGGCGTAGGCCGGATGGGCGTAGCGGGCGGCGCCGCGAAAGCCGAGCATCGGATTGGCCTCGGCCGGCTCGAAGTCGCGCCCCCCCAGGAGCGCGGCGTACTCGTTGGTCTTGAAGTCGGACAACCGCACGATCACCGGCCGCGGATAGAAGGCCGCCGCGATGGTCCCCACCCCTTCCGAGACCCGCTCGACGAAATAGTCGCCGGGCGAGGCGAAGCCGGCCGCGAGCTGCGCGATCTTCCTGCGGGCGGCGGCCGACCCAACGTGCTCCGGATGAGCCAAGGCCATGGGATGGATGCCGGCGGAGCCGATGATGAATTCCATCCGCGCCAGCCCGACCCCGGCGACGGGAAGGCGGCTGTGCTGGAACGCCTGGTCGGGATGGGCCAGGTTCAGCATCACCTGGGTGCGGGTCGGTTCGAGGGTCGCCACCTTGGTCTTCTCGACCACGAACGGCAGTTCGCCGGCATAGACCCGCCCGCTTTCACCATCGGCGCACGATACGGTCACCGCCTGCCCCGATGAGAGCCTCGCCGTCGCCTCGCCGGTCCCGACCACGGCCGGTATGCCGAGCTCGCGCGCCAGGATGGCGGCGTGACAGGTTCGCCCGCCCCGATCGGTCACGATCGCGGCGGCCTGCTTCATGACCGCTTCCCAGTCCGGGCTTGTGGTGGTCGCGACGAGAACCTCGCCCTTCTGAAAATCGGCCAGGTCTTTTGCGGAGCCGACCACGCGCACGCGCCCGGCGGCGATCGCCGCGCCGACCGCGCGCCCCTGGACCAGCGGCTCGCCACGCCCCGTCAGGCGCCAGGTCTGGATCTCGTCGGCGGGCCGGCGGGCCGCCGCCGTTTCAGGACGGGCCTGGAGGATATAGAGCCGGCCATCGAGGCCGTCCTTCGCCCACTCGATGTCCATGGCTCGAGGCTCGCCGGCGAGGCGCGAGAAGTGGTCCTCGATCCGCATCGCCATCTGGGCCAGCCGCAGGACCTCCTCGTCGGCCAGGCAAAAGCGCCGGCGGTCCCTTGGAGAGACGGATCGCTCGATCGTCCTGGCGTTCAGGCCGCGCCGGACGAGCGCGAGCTTGATCGCTTTTTCGCCCAGCTTGCGCCGCAGGACAGCGCGGTAGCCCTGTCTCAGGGTAGGCTTGTGCACATGGAATTCGTCGGGATCCACCCGGCCCTGAACGATGGGCTCGCCCAGCCCATAGGCGCCGGTGAGGAACACGACATCGGGAAAGCCCGACTCGGTGTCCAGGGTGAAGGCGACCCCGCTCGAGGCCAGATCGGCCCGGACCATCTTCATCACCGCCACCGAAAGCGCGACCTTGAAGTGGTCGAAGCCGTTGTCTGCGCGATAGACGATCGCTCGGTCGTTGAAGATGGAGGCGAAGCAGCGGCGGCAGGCCTCGATCAGCGCGGCTTCGCCGGTGATGTGGAGGAAGCTGTCATGCTGGCCGGCGAAGCTCGCCGTGGGCAGGTCCTCGGCGGTGGCGGAGCTTCGCACCGCGACCGCCAGCCCAGGCCCGCAGCGCGTCTTCATCCCCCGCCACGCGTCGCGGATTTCCGCACACAGTCGCTCGTCGGCCGCCGCTTCGTAGACGATGGCCCGCGCACGCTCGGCGCGCCGGCCCAGCTCGGCCAGGTCGCGGAGGTCGAGGTCGTCGAACAGGGCATGCAGCTTCGGCAGGGCGCCGGCCCGCTCCAGGCAATCGCGATAGGCCTCGGCCGTGACGGCGAAGCCGGCAGGGGTTTCGACCCCGTCGGCGGCGAGCAGCCCCAGTTCCCCGATGGCCGCGGTCTTGCCGCCGACAAGCGGGGTGTCGGTCAGGCGGAGCGAGGAGAATTCGCGGATGTAGGGCATGGCTGGCGCCTCCTGCCTGCTACCCTGCGGCGCCCGAAGCCAGCCGCATTGCTACAGATCAAGGGGCGCCGTCCGGCGGCGCCAGCCGTTCCAGGAGCTCATTCACCTCCGCGTCGCTGACCTGGCCGAACACGTCGTAGCAGGGGCCGACACCGCCTCCCACGAGATGGTCCTGAAGGCAGACCACCTCGTCGGCTTCCTCGGCGAGAGCGGCCATCACGTCCGCCTCCCCGACCGGAACCGCCAGCACGAGCTTGCCGGGTCGCCGCTGACGTGTGGCCCGCAGCGCGGCGCGCGTGGTGGCCCCGGTGGCGACGCCGTCGTCCACCAGGATGGCGATGCGCCCACTGAGATCGATGGCCGGGCGGCCGCTGAGATAGATGCGGCGGCGGCGCGCCATCTCGGCCAGCTGTCGCTCGAGCCGCTGCTGGAATTCCTGTTCGCCGATGCGGCATGCGGCGATGACCGCCTCGTTGCGCGCCATGATCGGCGGCGCGCCTTCCGCGACCGCGCCAATCGCCAGTTCCTCGTCGAATGGGGCGCCGATCTTGCGGACCAGGACGAGATCCAGCGGAGCCCCGAGCGCGCGTGCGACCTCCGCTGCGACCGGAACGCCGCCTCGCGGCAGGGCGAGCACGACCACATCCTGCCCCTGATACTTCAAAAGGGCTTTCGCCAGGCGCCGCCCCGCGTCGGTTCGGTCGTGAAAATACATGGCCAGCCTCGACCCGCCGTCAGTCCGGCAAGCCCTCGTCGTCCCCGTTCTCCGGCGTCGCGGCGCCTTCGGGCAGGGTGATCTCGTTGCGCACGTCCCGAACCCCGCCGAGCGTCCACGCCAGGCGTTCGGCGGCGTCACGGTCGAACCAGTGGTCGGCGCGCCCGGTGAGCACGATCAGCCCCTCCTGCGCCTGGACTTGCAGGCTGGGCAGGGCCACGCCTTCGCGCTCCAAGAGGGTCAGGAGCTGACTGCGGAGCGGGCCGCCGGGCGGAGCGATTTCGAGGTGATTGCGCACGTTCCGCACGTCGGCGAGCTGCAGCAGGCCTTGCTCGATCCGATGCCGGGTCTCCTCGTCCGGAACCTGGCCCGAAAGCGTCGCGACAGCGTCCAGGACCGAGACGCTCACAGGGGCGCCGTGCCCCAGGCCTTCGACGACGCGCCGCGCCTTCTCCTCAAGGGATTGTTCGCTCATGGAAACTCCCATCGGCTCAACAGGGGTTCAATCCGTCGGCCGGGCCAGTCAGCCCGACCATACCGGCATTGGGTGCGCCGCCTGGCCATCAGTCGAGCGGCCCGCTCAGCGCCTTCTCGGCGCCCAGGTCGGGAGGTGGCGCCGGCGACAGCGCGGACGAGACCGCCTCCTGCACGTGCTCCAGCCAGATGAACTCCAGCATGTCGCGCGCCTCCTTGGGGATTTCATCGAAGTCGCGCCTGTTCCTGGCGGGGAGCATCACCCGGGTGACACCGGCCGCCGCGGCGGCGACCACCTTTTCCTTGATGCCGCCGACCGGAAGCACGAGACCGCGCAGGCTGATTTCGCCGGTCATGGCGGTGTCGCTGCGCACCGTGCGGCCCGTGAACAGCGAGGCGAGGGCGACGAACATCGCCACGCCCGCGCTGGGCCCGTCCTTGGGGGTGGCGCCGGCCGGGACATGGACATGCACGTCCATCCTTTCAAAGGCCTGCTCATCAAGCCCGAGCATGGGCGCCTGGGTCTTGACCAGGCTAAGGGCGGCCTGGGCGCTCTCCTTCATGACCTCGCCGAGCTGACCGGTCAGGATCAGCTTGCCGGCGCCTGGGGTCTTGGCCGCCTCGATGAACAGGATGTCGCCGCCGACCGGCGTCCAGGCCAAGCCCGTGGCGACGCCCGGCACCGAGGTGCGCATCGCCGCTTCGTTCTCAAACCGCGGCGCGCCCAGCACGGCCTCAAGGTCGGCCTCGCCGATGCGCACATGCTCGGCCGCCCCCTCGGCGACCCGCATGGCGATGTTGCGCATCACCCGGCCGATCTCGCGCTCCAGGCCGCGCACCCCGGCTTCGCGGGTGTAGCCGGCGACAATCCGCGTGAGCGCGGCGTCCTCGATCTCGGCCTGGCCGGGTTTCAGCCCGTTCGCCTCGAGCTGGCGCGGCACGAGATAGCGCCTGGCGATCTCCAGCTTCTCCCCGGAGGTGTAGCCCGCAAGGGAGATGATCTCCATGCGGTCCCGAAGCGGCGCCGAGACCGTGTCCAGCATGTTGGCCGTGGCGATGAAAACCACCTGGGAAAGGTCGAACGGCACAGCCAGGTAGTTGTCGCGGAAGGTCGAGTTCTGCTCGGGGTCCAGCACCTCGAGCATGGCCGCCGACGGATCGCCGTGGATGCCTGTCCCCATCTTGTCGATCTCGTCCAGCATCATGACGCAATCGCGGGCGCCGGCCTTGCGGATCGCCTGGATGATGTCGCCGGGCAGCGCGCCCAGATAGGTACGGCGGTGACCGCGGATCTCGGCCTCGTCGTGGACGCCGCCCAGGCTCACGCGGACGAATTTGCGCCCCATGGCCTTGGCGATCGACTGTCCGAGCGAGGTCTTGCCGACGCCGGGCGGGCCGACGAAGCAGAGGATCGGCGCCTTGCCCTCCGGCGCCAGCTTCCTCACCGCCAGATATTCGAGAATGCGCAGCTTGATCTTCTCCAGGCCGTAGTGGTCGGCGTCGAAGATCCGGCGCGCCTCGGCCACATCGATCGGCTTTGACACCGGGACCGCCCAGGGCAGCTCGATCAGCCAGTCGAGATAGGTGCGGATGACGCCATGCTCGGCCGCCGCCTCGGGAGTCCTTTGCAGCCGGCGCAATTCCTTGCGGGCCTGGGCCAGCACCTCTTCGGGCATGCCAGCCTGCTCGATCGCGGCTTCCAGTTCGGCGATGTCCGCGCCGCCGCCCTCGCCTTCGCCAAGCTGACGCTGGATGGTGGCGAGCTGCTCGCGCAGCAGCGCCTCGCGCTGGCGTTCGGTGAGCGCGGCCTGGGTTTGGGCGCCGATCTCCTGGGACAGGCGCAGCACCTGCAGCTGATGGGCGAGAAGCGCGCCGATCCGGTCGAGCCGCGGAACCAGCTCGATCGTCTCCAGAATCGCCTGCTTTTCCTGCGGGCTTACGTCGATGTAGCTGGCCGCCATGTCGGCCAGCAGTCCGGGCCGGCTGATCGACGCCACGGTCTGGCGGAGTTCCTGAGGGGCCTGAGGAATCAGGTCCACGATCTCCAGCGCCTGCCGGCGAAGGTTGACGAACCTGGCCTCCACCTCGGCGCCGCCGCCCTCCGGCTCAGGGACGTGCAGGCCGCGGGCTACGAGGAACGGCCAGCCTTCGACGGTCTCGGTGATGCGGAAGCGCTGCACGCCCTGGCAGACCAGGTGGTGTTCGGTCTCCGAAGCCACGACATACCGCAGGACATTGGCGATGACCCCGTATTCGTGGAGGTCTTCCCGCTTCGGCTCGGCGGTTTGCGGATCGCGCTGCAGCACGAGCACGATCTGGCGCTGCTCGCGCACGGCCTGCTGGGCCGCGGCGACGGAGGCCGGGCGGCCGATGGTGATCGGGGTGACCATCTCCGGGAACAGCACGGTGTTGCGAACCGGAATGACGATGAAGGCGTCGGCCGGCGGCGGATTGATCGACTGCGCGCCTTGCCCAGGTTCGACGGTGTTGACGTCGTCCATGTCCGGCCTCCTCAGGCGAGCTTGCGAAGGCTGATCACCAGGCAGCCGTCGCGCACGTGGTGACGCACCTGGTCATAGCGGCGGGGCGGCAGCGGAACGCGCCGCTCGAAGCAGCCCTGCGGCAGCTCCATCCGGTGGATCGCAGCCGTACGAAGTTCCTCCGGCAGGGTCCGCTGTCCGCGGATCAGCAGCACAGCGCCCTCGATCGCCAAGGTCAGGCTGCGCTCGCCGACCCCGGGCAGGGCGGCGATCACGAACACGTCGCGTTCGGTCTCGAGCACGTCGACGGGCGGCTCCCAGCTCGGCAGCAATGCGCCCGGCGCAGCCGGCTCGAACAGTTGCCGGTGCAGGCGATCGGCTCTAGCCAGCATTTCAAGCGCCTGGCCCCACATCCACCGCCGCGGATCCTCGCCCGCCATAGCCGCCTCCTGCGCCGTCGCCGCCGGCCCTTCACCTCGCATCTACCGAAGGACGGTGACCGATCCTCGGTTCCCTGGCGTTGACCTGGCTCAAGCCTCGCACGCGCGCGCCGCGCAGCCCCGAAACACCGTGCAGCCCTTGAGACCAAGCCGGTGCGCATCCCGGTAGATGTCCTGGAACGCCTCGAAAGGCAGGTCGGACGCGACATTGACCGTCTTCGAGATGGCGTTGTCGACGAAGGGCTGCAGCGCCGCCTGCATCCCGAGATGGGCCGCGATCGACAATTCCCTGGCCTCGACATAGCCGGGCGGTCTGGCGGACCGCCCCATGGCGCGCCACGCGGCCACGGCGGGATCGAGGACCTGGAATGCCTGCGCGGAGCCGTCATCGCCGGCGACGGTCAGCGAGCGGACCTCGTCGAAGATCGGCTCCAGTCCGCTGGAGCCGGCGCCGGCAAGCAGGCTGATGGCGCCGGTGGGCGCGATCGCCAGCAGGTGACTGTTGCGTATGCCGTGCTCGGCGATCCCGTCCCGGACGCCGGGCGGAAGGGCTTGCACGAATGGCGACGCCAGATAGGCGTCGCGTTGAAACACGGGGAAAGCCCCCTTCTCGCGCGCCAGGCCGATCGAGGCTCCATAGGCGGCGTCGCGTATGGCCCGCATCATCTCGGCCGCGGCCTGCAGGGATGCGGGCTCGCCGTACCGCATCCCGAGCATGACCAGCGCGTCGGCCAGGCCCATGATCCCGAGGCCGACGCGCCGGCTCGACCGCGCCGCCTCCGCCTGCTTCGGCAAGGGATAAGGGGAAAGGTCGATCACGTTGTCGAGCAGCCGCACGGCTGTCGCGGCGGTCTGCGCGAGACCGGCCAGATCGAGCCGCGCCCGTTCCGTGAACGGGTCTTTCACGAAGCGCGCCAGGTTCAGCGATCCGAGCGTGCAGCCGCCATAGTCCGGCAACGGGATTTCGCCGCAGGGGTTGGTGGTCGCGATCCGCTCCTGGCCACGAAGATTGTTGGCTTCGTCGATCCGGTCGAGGAACAGGACCCCGGGCTCACCGGTCTCGTAGGCGCAGGTCATGATGTGGCGCCACAGGTCCCTCGCACGGACCAGGCGGCCTGGGGCTCGCCCCCCGGCCGCGATGGGGAACCGGAGCGTCCACGCCCGGTCGGCCTCCACCGCCGCCATGAACCCATCCGTAATCCCGATCGACAGGTCGAAGCGGGGGAGCGCGCCCGGGCGGCCTTTTGCGGCGGCGAAGGTCTCGACGTCCGGATGGGCGCAGTTCAAGGCTCCCATCATGGCGCCGCGGCGCTGCGCCTCGGCCAGGAGCACGGCGCAGGCCTGGTCCCAGAGCGCGAGCAGCGCGACAGGACCCGGCGCGGCAGGCCCGTCCGCGACGGCGGCTCCGCGCTGCGGCGCTCCCGAGAAGTCGATCCCCACGCCGCCGCCGGCGCAGAGCGTCACCATCGCCTCGGAAAGGCTGGCCATGCAGCGCTCGACAGAGGCGCCCGGCCCCGGCAGGACGAAGCAGTTGAGCAGGGTGGCGCCGCCCGGCCGCCCTGCGCCGGCCAGGATCCGACCGCCGGGGACGAAGCGAAGATCCTTCAGGACGGCGTAGAAGCGCGCCTCCCAGCCCTGCCGATCCTGTTCGGCGGCGGCCGTCGCGCGCGCGACGCGGCGCAAGGTGTCGTCAAGGCTGCCTTCACCAGGGGCGCGATAGCGCGTGCGCCAAACGAAGCCGGCCAGCGACTCCGCCGCCCCGTCGCTGGGCGAAGCGCCGTTCATCGTGCTTCAGGGCCTCAGGTTTTTCGGTGACGACACGCTGGCGCCCTCCGAGGATTGAATCCTGGCGGCAGGATGCGCAGCCCCCCGCCGGCGGCATTGACACCGATCAACGGCCCCGGAACCAGCCGGGGATTGAAGATTGGGGGGCGCCTGTAGAAAAGACCGAGGCCCAAAGTTGGGCCTGGTAGCTGGGGGCGGGATCGAACCGCCGACCTGTGGGTTATGAATCCACCGCTCTAACCATCTGAGCTACCCAGCCGCACGCGTCTGCCGTCGCAGCGAGCGCGGGTTTATAGGGGCATGATCGCGGCTCTTCAAGCGGGTTGGAACCACTTCCTGGATCGGACAGATTGGCGCGGCCCGCCGCCGGACCGATTCTCACCATGATCTATATCGTCACTCAGTGCTTCTTCCCCAGCGTCGGCGGGATCGAGGGAGCCATGACCGGGCTGGCCGACCATCTGGCGGCGCAGGGACATGCCGTGCGGGTGTTCGCCGACGGCGACGCCAGGGACGCCGCGGGTGATAGCGCGAAAGCCTATCCGATCCAGCGTTTCGACGGACCGAAGCCCTGGCGGCGCTGGCGCAAGCACGCCGCGGTGAGGCGGGCGCGCCGCGGCGAAGCCGTGCGCGGAGTGTTCGCCGATTCCTGGAAGAGCGTGGCGGCCATTCCGGAGGGCCTGGGGTCGATCTCGGTCCTGGCCCACGGCTCCGAGTTTCCCGAGCCGGACGAGGTCTCGCCGGGCAAGCGAGCCAAGATCGAGGCGGCGCTGGCGCGGGCCGACGCCATCCTGGCCAATTCCCTCTACACCGCCGCCCGGGTGCGGCCCTTCCTCAAGGGCCGGCCCGAGCGCGTGGTGCTGATCCAGGCCTCGATCGAGCCGCAGCCAGAGCCCTCACCTGAGGGGATCAAGCGAGCGGCCGAGGTGATCGCCGGCGGCGGGCCGGTGCTGATGACCCTGGCCCGGCTGGAGCCGCGCAAGGGCGTCGACATGACCCTGCGCGCCCTGCCCGGTCTGGCGCAGCGGCATCCGGGCCTGGTCTATGTGGTGGCTGGCGGCGGCGAGGACGCTGGGCGGCTGAAGGCTCTGGCGGCGGAGCTGGGGGTCGAGGCGCGGGTGCGCTTCACCGGCCGCGTGGACGACGACCTGCGCGCCGGCCTGCTGGCGGCCTGCGACGTCTTCTCCATGCCGGTGCGCAAGGAGGGGGATTCTGTGGAAGGCTTCGGCCTGACCTATGTCGAGGCAGGCTGGTACGGCGCCCCCAGCGTGGCCGGGCGCGAGGGCGGGGCGGCGACCGCGGTGCTGGACGGCGAGGTGGGCCTGCTCTGCGACGGCGCAGACCCGGCCTCGGTGGAGGCGGCGCTGGGGCGGCTTCTGGACGACGAGGCCCTGCGCCGCCGGCTGGGCGACGCGGCCCAGGCGCGGGCGCGGGCCTTCACCTGGGATCGGCGGCTGCCGGAATACCTGAAGACCCTGGGGATCGGCGGATAGCTCAGAAGAACTGGGCCAGGGTCTCTCGAATCCGCTCCAGCGGCGCCGCGCCCTCGGGCGGAAACTGGAACGCCTGGCCGGTGATGGTCTCGTAGGCCTGGATATAGACGGCGGCGGTCTCGACCACGACCTCGGGCGGAATTTCCGGGATCGGGTCCTTGTAGGGGTCGCAGCGCTCGACCACCCAGCGGCGCACGAAGTCCTTGTCGAAGCTCTCGGGCGGCTGGCCGGCCTGGAAGCGCTGGTCGTAGCTGCCGGCGAACCAGAAGCGGCTGGAATCGGGGGTGTGGATCTCGTCGGCCAGGATGATGGTCCCGGCGGCGTCGACGCCGAACTCGTACTTGGTGTCGGCCAGGATCAGGCCCTGTTTCGCGGCCAGGGCTTCGCCGCGGGCGAACAGGGCCAGGGCGTAGCGCGACAGGGTCTGCCACTGCTCGGGGGTCAGCAGCTTCTGCTCGATGATCTGCTCGGCGGTCAGGGGCTCGTCGTGGCCGCCGTCAAAGGCCTTGGAGGTGGGGGTGATGATCGCCGCCGGCAGCTTCTGGTTGGCCTTCATCCCATCTGGCAGGACATGGCCGTATATCTCGCGCTGGCCCTTGTTGTAGAGGGTCAGGATCGAGGTGCCGGTGGTCCCGGCCAGATAGCCGCGCACCACGATCTCGACCGGCAATATGGTCAGGGTCCGGCCGATCACCACATTGGGGTCGGGATAGGCCAGGACGTGGTTGGGGCAGATGTCGGCGGTCTGCTCGAACCACCAGCGGGCGGTCTGGGTCAGCACCTGGCCCTTGAAGGGGATGGCCGCCAGGATGCGGTCGAAGGCGCTGATCCGGTCCGAGGCGATGATGATCCGCCGCCCGTCCGGCAGGTCGTAGTTGTCGCGCACCTTGCCGCGGTAGTGGTTCGGCAGCTCGGGGATCGTGGCGTCCGCCAGCACCTCATTGGCCCGGGCCCTCAGGGTGGCGATATCCATCGGCTCTAAGGCTCCTTCAGGCCCAGTCGTGAGGCCACCTCCTCGCCGATGGCGAGGGAGGAGGTCAAGCCCGGGCTTTCGATGCCGAACAGGGTGACGAGGCCGTCGAGGCCATGCGCCGAGGCGTCGTCGATGCGAAAATCGGGCTGCGGCTCGCCCGGCCCGTGCAGCTTGGGCCGGATGCCGGCATAGTCGGGGCTGAGGGCGCCCTCGGGCAGCCCCGGCCAGAACCGGCGGATATAGGCGGCGAAGTCGGCCGCCTTGGACGGATCGACCGTGTAGTCGAGGCTGTCCACATAGGCGAGGTCGGGGCCGAACCGCGCCTGGCCGCCCAGGTCCTTGCGGTAGTGCACCCCCAGCGCGCCCTTGATCGGCGGCGGATAGATCAGCTGCTGGAACGGCGGGCGCGCGCCCTGCAGCACGAAATAGATTCCCTTGCCATAGTGCAGGGGCGGGATGGTCTCCTGCGGGAAGCCCTCGATATGGCGGGCGCAGGCCTGGGCCGAGAGGCCGGGCGCGGTCACCAGATAGCGGCAGGTCAGCTCGGCCGGCTCCTCGCCGCCGGCGCGGACCGTAAAGCCGCCGCCGGGGAGAGGCTCCGCGCCTTCGAAGGGCGTGGCGACCACCACCGCCCCGCCGCGGTCCTCGATCTCGCCCTGCAGGGCCAGCATCAGGCCGTGGCTGTCCACGAGGCCGCTCTCCGGCGAGGTCAGGGCCATGACCGCCTTCAGCTCCGGCTCCAGGGCCCTGGCCTGGGCGGCGCTGAGCGGGGCGATGCCCTCGACGTCGTTGATGTGCGCCTGCTTTTCGATCGCCTCCAGCCGCTCGATCTCGGCGTCTTCCGTCGCCACCACCAGCTTGCCGCACTTGGCGTAGGGCACGCCGTGGCTGTCCAGGAAGGCGTACATCATCCGCCGCCCCTGCACGCACAGCCGGGCCTTCAGCGAGCCGGTCGGATAATAGAGCCCGGCGTGGATCACCTCGGAATTGCGCGAGGAGACGCCCTGGCCGATCGCCCGTTCGGCCTCGATCACCGCCACGATCAGGCCGCGCCGGGCCAGGGCGTAGCCGCAGGCCAGGCCCACCACGCCGGCGCCGACCATCACTGCGTCGAAATCGAACGCCGCCTGGGACTGGTTCACGCTCAAGCTGGTCTCCCTGCCGATGATCCTGCAGACCGCCGCTGATGTCGCACCACGGGGCCACAATCAAGCAACCTTGTGCGATAGCTCCATGATCTGGGGCGCGACCGACAGCGATGTTCGAAGTTTTTGGTTGCGGAATAGACTGATTCCAGGCTTTTTCCGCACGAACCATTCGGCCGCGACGTCCCAGGAGATAAATCTTGCCCGAAACGCTCGATGCGATCGACGCCAAGATTCTCGATCTGATCCAGTACAACGCCGCCCTGTCCGTGGCCGAGATCGCCGATCAGGTGGGCCTGTCCTCCAGCCCCTGCTGGCGGCGGATCAAACGGCTGGAGGACGCCGGCGTGATCCAGCGCCGGGTGACCATCCTCGACCGCGAAAAGCTGGGCCTGGGTTTCGAGGTCTATTGCACGGTCAAGCTGACCCTGCCCACCAAGCAGAACCTTGAGGCCTTCGAACAGGCCGTGCTGCCCTGGCCCGAGGTCGCCCAGTGCGCCACGGTCACCGGCGCGGCCGACTACGAGCTGCGCATCGTCACCCGCGACATGCACGCCTTCGACGACTTCCTGCGCGACAAGCTGCTGTCGCTGGGCCTGGTGTCCAACATCGAAAGCCGCATCGTCGTGCGCAGCGTGAAGAATTCCACGGCGGTGCCGCTGCGGCTGGTCAGTCCCCATATCGAAGATTAGGCTCCGGTTGAGGAGCCAGACATGATCGAAATCGTCATCGACCAGCGCCGCCGCGACCTCGGCGGCTTCGAAGTCGGCCGCGTCCTGCCCTTCGCCAAGCGGCGGATGGTCGGGCCGTTCGTGTTCTTCGACCACATGGGGCCGGTCGAGCTGGCCGGCCCGGCGCCGCGCAGCATGGACGTGCGACCGCATCCGCATATCGGCCTCTCCACCGTCACCTACCTGTTCGCCGGCGAGATCCGCCACCAGGACAGCCTAGGCTATGACCAGGCGATCCGCCCCGGCGAGGTCAACTGGATGACCGCCGGCCGCGGCATCAGCCATTCCGAACGCTTCGATGGTCCCCTGCGCGAGCACGGCGGCGCCCTGCACGGCATCCAAGCCTGGGTCGCCTTGCCGCAGGCGCTGGAGGAGACCGACCCTGCCTTCGCCCACCACGGGCCTGAGGACCTGCCGACCTATCAGGGCGACGGTCTCTGGGCGCGGCTGATCGCCGGCAAGGCCTTCGGCGCCGAGGCCAGGGTCAAGACCTCCTCGCCGATGTTCTATGTCCATTGGGAACTGGAAGCGGGCGCCAAGGCAGGCCTGCAGCCGGAATATCCCGAGCGCGCCGCCTATGTCGCCAAAGGGCAGGTCGAGGTGGACGGCCATGCCTATGGCGTCGGCCAGATGCTGGTGTTTGCGCCCGGCGAGACGGTTGTGCTCACCGCCCTGGAGCCTTCCAGCGTGATGCTGCTGGGCGGCGAGCCGCTAGGCGAGCGGTTCCTGTTCTGGAACTTCGTCTCCTCGTCCAAGGAGCGCCTGGAACAGGCCAAGGCCGACTGGAAGGCCGGCCGCTGGGCCTTGCCGCCGAACGATCAGGACGACATCATTCCGCTGCCTGAGGGCTGAACGAGGCGAGCGTCGCCGCCGGGTTTTCACCGTCGATCGGGAATTCCAATTCGCAGACCAGACCGGCCGGATTGAAGGTCATTCGTGCGCTGCCGCCCAATTCATGGCTCAGGCCGCGCTCGATCAGGCGCGATCCGAAGCCCCGCCTTGACGGCTGCGCGACTGCGGGACCGCCGATTTCACGCCAGGTCAACTGCAGCATCTTCCCGCCGGCGTCCGCCTTGAGCTGCCAGCTGACGCCGACGCGTCCGGCGTCCACCGACAGGGCGCCGTATTTGGCGGCGTTTGTGGCCAGTTCGCCCAGCATCATCCCGAGCGCCATGGCGATTTTCGCGCCCACCCGCACGGTTGGTCCGGACAGGTCGAAACGGTCGGCGGCCGCGTGCTGATAGGGGCCCAATTGCTCGGCGATGATCTCGCGCACGTCCGCGCCGGTCCAGTCGTTGCGGGTCAACAGGTCATGGCTCTTTGATATCGCCATGAGCCGCCCGCTGAAGGCCTTGCGAAACGCCGCGGGATCGTTGGTGGCGTTCAGCGTCTGGTTGGCGACGGATTGCACGATCGCCAGCGTGTTTTTCACCCGATGATTCAGTTCGTGCAGCAACAGCGATTGCCGCGCCTCCGCCGCCTTGCGCTCGCTGATGTCGCGGATGACGGCGATGACGCCGCCGTCACGATCGGCGTGCAACGGACTGAGGCCGACCTCGACCGGAAACGCGCCTCCATCCGGGCGCTGGCCAAAGAGATCGCGCCCTTCGCCCATGGGCCGCGCCCTCGGGTTTGCCTGGAACTCGGCGAAATGAATTCGGTGCTGTTCGCGGTGTTGCTCGGGCATCAGCTGCTCGATCGGTCGCCCCAGCAGGTCCTGTCGTTCGAAGCCGAAAAGCCGTTCGGTCTCGGCGTTGATCAAGCTGATGCGGCCCTTCCGGTCGACGATGACCATCGCATCGGGCGCGGATTCCAGAAGGTCGCGGAAGGTCGTCGCGCTGGCGCCCAGCTCCGTGTTCAGTCGTTCCACCTGGGCCAGCGCGGTCCGCAACGCCGTGTTCGCCATTCTAAGCGCGGAAATGATAGCTACATCCAGGCCGGCGACCAGGGCGAACAGCAACAGCGCGTTGAACTCCTGCGGCGTCACGCCCTCCGCCCCCATGATGAACCATGCGGCCGCAGCACTGAGCGCGACGGCGAGCAGGCCGGCGGCGGTTCCGCAGGCGAACGTGGTGACGATGATCGCCGGGAAGAAGGTGATGAATTGGGCGCCGACGATCCAGGGGGCCAGCGCCAGGCGCACGGCCAGGGCTACGGCCACGATCAGCGCCGCCGTCAGATAGGCGATCCAGGACCCTGGCCGCAATCCGGTCCAGTTCAGGAGCTTTCCCGCAGGCGATGTCGCCAAGGTCATGGGCTTGGGCCAGATTGAGGCGGATTGATCGCCTGCCATCGCCCCTGGAACCTTGATCGAGATCAACGTCGCGGTTGGTCGAGCGGCGCCTGGCGACCCTAGCCGGACGCCAGCGCCTTGCGCGCCGCCATCGCATACTCCACGCCCGTCCATACCGTGACGATCGCGGCGAAGTCGAACAGGCCCTCGGCGGCCATGAGCGCCTGCCGCAGGGCGCCGAGATCGAGGGCGAGCCCCCAGGCCGGCCAGAACCACAACACCATGATCGCGCCCAGCGCCACCAGTTGCAGGGTGGTCTTGGTCTTGGCCAGGAAGGTCACGGGCAGCTTGATCCCCCGCGGCGCCAGGACCTCGCGCAGGGCCGAGACGGCGAATTCACGGAACAGGATCACCGTCCCCGCCACCAGCACGCCCGGCGCGCGCACGGCCAGCAGGCCCAGGATGGCGCCGCAGACCAGAATCTTGTCGGCGATCGGGTCCAGGATCGCGCCGGTCAGGCTGACCACCCCCCACTTGCGCGCCAGCCAGCCGTCGAAGAAGTCGGTGACCGCGGCGACGACGAAGGCGGCGACCGAGAACCGCACCAGCCAGGCCGCCTGGTCCGGCCAGACCTGCGCCCCGATCGCCGCCAGGGCGAAGAACATGCCGAGCGACAGGACCAGCCGCGCGATGGTCAGGATGTTGGGCAGGTGCTGCTTCATGCGCTGCACTCCTAGCAGAGCCGCCGAAGTTACGCCTTGTTGAAATGCTCGTAGATCCGCTGGGCCAACGCGTCACTGACCCCCTCGACCTTGGCCAGGTCCGCCGCCGAGGCGCGTGACACCCCCCGCGCCGAGCCGAAGGCGTGCAGCAGGGCGCGCTTGCGGCCCGGCCCCACCCCCTCGATCTCGTCCAGCGGGTTCTTGGTCATCTCGATCTTGCGCCGCGCCCGGTGGGTGCCGATGGCGAACCGGTGCGCCTCGTCGCGCAGGCGCTGCAGGTAGTAGAGCACCGGGCTCTTGGGCTCGAGCATGAACGGGGTCTTGCCGGGAATGAAGAACCGCTCCAGGCCCGCGTCGCGATCCGGCCCCTTGGCCACGCCGACGATGGCGATGTCATCGACGCCGAGGTCGGCCATCACCTCCAGCGCCGCGTCCAGCTGGCCCTTGCCGCCGTCCACCAGGACCAGGTCGGGGCGGGGTGAAGCCTCGCCGGCCTCCTCCTCCTTGACCATGCGGGCGAAGCGGCGGCGCAGCACCTCGCGCATCATGCCGTAGTCGTCGCCGGGGGTCAGTTCGGTGCTCTTGATGTTGAACTTGCGGTATTGGCTCTTCTGGAAGCCCTCCGGCCCGGCCACGATCATGCCGCCGACGGCGTTGGTCCCCATGATGTGCGAGTTGTCATAGACTTCGATCCGCTCCGGCATGGCCTCAAGCCCGAAGGCCTCGCAGACCCCGTTCAGCAGGGTCGATTGGGCCGAGCTTTCGGCCATCTTGCGGCCCAGGGCTTCGCGCGCGTTGGTCATCGCGTGGCGCACCAACTCGGCCTTTTCCCCGCGCACCGGCAGGGCGATCTCGACCTTCCTGCCCGCTTTCATCGAGAAGGCCTCGGCCAGCAGTTCGCGGTTCGGCGGCTCGTGGCTCACCAGGATCAGCCGCGGCACGGCCTGGGTGTCGTAGAACTGACCCAGGAAGGCGTCGAGGATGCCGGCCCCCTCCTCGGCCTGCTCGATGGTGTTGGCCACCTTGGGAAAATAGGCGCGGTTGCCCCAGTTCTGGCCGGCGCGGAAGAAGAACACCTGCACGCAGGCCTGGCCGCCCTCGGAATGGACGGCGAAGACGTCGGCCTCCTCCAGGGTCTGGGGATTGATCGACTGCTCCTGGCTGACCGAGGACAGGGCGCGGATCCGGTCGCGCAGGCGCGCGGCGCGCTCGAACTCCAGGTCCTCGGCGGCGGCGGTCATCTCTTCCGACAGGCGGGTCATCACCGCCCGGCTCTTGCCGCGCAGGAAGTCGTGCGCCTGCTCGACCAGGGCGTCGTAATCCTCCGCACTGATCAGGTCGACGCACGGCGCGCTGCAGCGCTTGATCTGGTGCAGCATGCAGGGGCGCGTCCTGGTCTCGAACACATTGTCCGAGCACGAACGAAGCAGAAAGGCCTTCTGCAGGCAGTTCACCGTGCGGTTCACCGCCCAGGCCGAGGCGAAGGGCCCGAAATAGTCGCCGGGGATGGTGTGGGCGCCGCGATGCTTCCTGATCTGGGCCGCGCGGTGGTCGCGACGGATCAGGATCTCGGGAAAGCTCTTGTCGTCGCGCAGCTGGACATTGAAGCGCGGCTTCAGCTGCTTGATCAGGTTGATCTCCAGCAGCAGGGCCTCGGTCTCGGTCTTGGTGGAGACGAACTCCATGCCCCGGGTCAGGTGCACCATGTGCGCCACCCGCTGGGTGTGGAATCGGCCTTGCGCATACTGCCCGACCCGCTTCTTCAGGCTGCGGGCCTTGCCGACATAGAGGACCTCGCCCTCCTCGCCCAGCATCCGGTACACGCCGGGCGCGTCGGGCAGGCGCTTGACGTAGTCCTTGATCAGCTCCGGCCCGGTCAGGGCGGCGGTCTCGGTCTCCTCGCTCATGGGCGCAGATATAGGCGAGTCTCGCGCCGGGCGCAGGATGGGTATGTCAGCAGTTGTCCAAGCCTCTCACCCGCCCTGGTCGACCAGCTTGCCGATGGCGTCCAAATAGCGGACGAAGGCGGTGCGGCCTTCGGGTGTCAGGCTGATCCGGGTCAGGGGTTTGCGGCCGGAAAAGCTCTTGTCGATAGCCACATAGCCGGCCTCCTCCAGCTTCCTCAGGTGGACCGACAGGTTGCCGTCGGTGGCTGAGAGCCGCTGTTTCAGGGCGTTGAATTCGGCGGTCTCGGCGCCGGCGAGGTACGCCATCACCCCCAGCCTCAGGCGGCCGTGGATCACCTCGTCGATCTGATCGATGTCGAAACCGTCCATGGCCGGCCTCAGGCGGCGCTGGCCGGCTGGCGCATCAGGACGATGCCCGGGATCACGGCCAGCAGAACCAGGGCGGCGGCATAGACCAGCATCACCGAAGGATCGACGCTCATCCAGGCGGTCACCAGCGCCATGGCGTAGCTGCCGGCTGCGGCTAGGCGCGTCCATTTCAGGCCGGAGACCGCCGTCGCCACGGTCCAGGCCGCGCCGTAGAGAGCCAGGATGATCGAGGGTAACAGCAGTGTCGGTATGCCGCTGTGCGTGCGCCAGCAGACGATCGCGACCGCGGCGAACAGAGCGAAGATCGACCAGCCAACGCCGGCCCAGGCCAAGCCCACAGCGCGGCTTCCCGGCGTCTGGGCGCTGGCGGTCCTGGCCAGCCGGCGCTTCAGGAAGAATAGGCAGATCATGAACAGCACAGTGGCCAAGAGCCACGACCCTGCAACCATGCTCTGTGACAGGGGCAAGAGCCGCACCATGGCCGCCCACTGAACCACGCTGGCCAAGCCATAGAACGCCCCGGCGCTGACCAGCACCGCACCGCCGAGCGGCGGCGGCGTGCGCCCCTCCTGGGCCAGCGCCCGCATGAAGGCGAGGTCGTTCTTGAGGACTGAGATCTGCTCGTTCATGGCGTGGCTCCGCGATGAGGTTGGTGGATCATTGCAGAGAACTTTATTTTGTAAAGTACTTTTCCGGGGGCGTCCAGAAGACGGCGGAAGGCCTGGGCGACTGCAAGGCCGCTAGGGTAGGTCGTGCGCCTCGCGCCCCCGGGGCGGCGTCCCTGCCCGGGACGCTCTGGCGAAGCTCTCGGACACCGCGTCCAGGGCGCCCAGCAGGCGCTCGATCGCGACCCGTTCCTCGCCGCCGCGGCCGTAGCAGTCGAGCAAGAACAGCACCTGGGCGCGGCAGCGGGTCATGGCGTCGAAAGCGGAGTCGAAGCGTTCGGTGAGCATGGCGGCGTCCGGAACGAACAGGGAACTCATATTCCCGCAAGTTCGCCGCTTGTCGAGTCCGATCTTGACCGAAGCTGTGGACGCCGGGCCGCCGGTGCGGCCGGCCGACCCGGGGGTTGGGTCGGCCGGCCATTTGCGTCGCGACGCGTTCTGACGCCGCGCCAACGGACCGACGTTACGCGAGCCAGGCTTAAGGAGGCGTGGCGAGGCTAGGTTAAGGCGCGCCCGATCTGGGCATGAAGCCGCCGTTTTCCACAGGCGCGGCGCAGGCCGGAAAACCGCCTATTAACGGTCCGCCGCTAGGCTGAGGTCATCCGAAAACTTGGAGCTTGCCAGGAGTAGCCATGCTGTTCCTGATGAACGACGTCATACTGAACATCGACCTGCAGCAGCTCACCCAGCCTGCAGTGGCGCAGTCCGTTGGGTCGATGACCCTGGCCCAGGTCACTGCCCTCGGCCAGGAGATGTTCGCCGAGGCCCCGCGCCTGCAGCATCATACCGGTGCGGCCTCGGCCATTCGCCTGGCGACCCTGATCACGGCCAAGAATCCCGACATCAACGCGGCCCTGTTCTCGGCCCCCAGCGTCGGCTGCCCGCCGAGGGCGGTGACGGTGCGATTCTGCACGCTAGGCCTGGACATGATCCACGATTTCAAGGCCTACCAGGCCAAGGGCCAGCTGACCAAGGTGCTGGTCGACTACCACGTCTGGGGCAAGCTGAAGGCGGCGGTGGCCTGAGCGGCCGGATCGGCGCCGTGCATTGCTAATCGCAACCAATTGCGACGCCCGGATTGCGCCGCCGCCTGCGGCTCCCAATCTTCTGGACCTCTGGTCCAGGAGCCCTTTGCATGCGTGACGTCGCCGAGCCCGCCGGCCCCGCCTTTTCGGTGCTGGACCTGTCGCCCGTCACCCTGGGGTCGGACGCCGCCCAGGCCTTCGCCAATAGCCGCGACCTGGCCCAGCACGCCGAGCGGCTGGGCTACAAGCGCTACTGGCTGGCCGAACACCACAACATGCCGGGCATAGCCAGCGCCGCGACCAGCCTCGTCATCAGTCACGTGGCGGCCGGGACCAGCACCATCCGCGTCGGCGCGGGCGGGATCATGCTGCCCAACCACCCGCCGCTGGTGATCGCCGAGCAGTTCGGCACCCTGGCCTCGCTCTATCCGGGCCGCATCGACCTGGGCCTCGGCCGTGCGCCGGGGACCGACCAGCCCACCATCCGCGCCCTGCGCCGCTATGCCGAGGCCGCCGACCGCTTCCCGCAGGACGTTGTCGAGCTGCAGGCCTATTTCCGCGCGGCCCTGCCCGGCCAGGCGGTGCGAGCGGTGCCGGGCGCGGGCCTGGACGTGCCGATCTGGATCCTGGGCTCGTCTGTGTTCGGCGCCCAGCTGGCGGGCCTTTTGGGCCTGCCCTTCGCCTTCGCCGCCCATTTCGCGCCGGACCTTTTGATGGAGGCCCTGCACGTCTATCGCAGCCATTTCCGCCCGTCCGAGGCGCTGGAGGCGCCGCATGTCCTGGTCTGCATCGGGGTGATCGCGGCCGAGACCGACGCCGAGGCGCGGCGCCTCGCCACCTCGCAGCAGCAGCAGTTCCTGTCCCTGCGCCGGGGCACGCCCGGCCTGATGCCGCCGCCGGTCGACGACATCGCCCAGATCGCCTCGCCGTCCGAGATCGCTGGCCTGGAGCACACCTTCCAGTATGCGGCGGTGGGCGGACCGGAGACGGTGCGGGCCAAGATCGAACAGGTGCTGCGCCTGACCCAGGCCGACGAGCTGATGGCCGCGGGCCAGGTGTTCGACCACGCCGCGCGGGTGCGCTCGTACGAGATACTCGCGGAGGTCCGGCGGAGCCTGGCGGCGAACAGGGCCGAGCCGGTGGGCTGACGCGCCTCAGTTTCCGGGCAGTCGCCTGAGCGCCTCCAGCA
This sequence comes from Phenylobacterium montanum, assembly GCF_018135625.1. Taxonomy (NCBI): domain Bacteria; kingdom Pseudomonadati; phylum Pseudomonadota; class Alphaproteobacteria; order Caulobacterales; family Caulobacteraceae; genus Poindextera; species Poindextera montana. The sequence continues at coordinate 3,886,154 of NZ_CP073078.1, read as the reverse complement.
GGAACTTCACCCGCAGGAGGCTGATCATGTCGTTGACGATCTCGATGCCCGCGCGGCCCAGCTCGGCGGCTTCCTCCGGCGAGCGGCCGCCGGGCACGCGGGTGAAGAAGCGTTCGATCTCCAGCTCGGCCAGTTCACGCATGGCGTCGGCGTGGATCTTGATGTCCTGCGGAAACCAGCCGGCCTCCGGCGTGAAACCGGCGGCGCGCATCCGGCCCCAACCTTCGGCGATGCGCAGGTCGATGGCGTCGAGCCGCCGCTCCTCCCCTTGGCCCGACGGGGAGATCACCCCGTCCTTGGCCAGGATCTCCAGGTCTTCGAACGGCAGGCCGGTCGCGGCCGGGGCCTCGGCCCAGGTCGAGCCGGGACCCGAGACCACCATCCCGAGCCGCCCCAGGAGCAGGCTGTCGAAGCCGGGAATGCCGATGGCCTCGCCATGGCCCGGGCGTTCGAGCAGGGTCTTGATGAACGACAGCGGCAGGTAGTGCTGGGCCTGCAGCCGCCTGATGGTCGCCAGGCGGCCGACATGCTCCTCGCCATAGTCGGCGACATTGGCCTTGGGCCGCGCCGGTTCGGGCAAGAGGCCCATGCGGATGTAGTAGCGGATCGTCTCGCGCCCGACCCCGCTGCGCTGCTCCAGCTCACGCATCTTCATGCGGCCTGGGTGCGTGAGCGTGGGCATGGGGTCAAGAGATTGATTGGCCAAGAACCCTTCCCCCATCGAGGGGGAAGGGCTTTTGTTCAAGCCGTCTCCAGCGCCCCGGCGCGCTGGATCACGCTGTCGACATAGGCCCTGCGGGCGTCGAAGCTCTTGGCTATGTCCTCGTCGGCGTCCTGCAGGGCCTGAACGTCGGTGTCGGCATAGCCGAGGATGCCCATGGTCTCGTAGCCCTTGCGGATGGTGTCGCCCCACAGGCCGATGTCCTTCACGATCGGCACGATGCGGGTGAACAGGCTGGAGCGGAACATCTGCATGAAGCCGCTGTCGTACATGTGGGCGGCGCATTCGGCCGGGTCGAGCCCGAGGCGCTTCCAGACCTCGACCGCATCGAACCGGTCACGCATCAGGTAGCAGGCCTCCAGCAGGAACTCCTCGCGCTCGTCCCGCTCGGCCTGGGTCAGCTGGGGATAGTAGTCGCGCAGGGCCAGGCGCCCGAAGGCGACGTGGCGGCTCTCATCCTGCATGACATAGGCGTTGACCGCCGCGGCCAGGGGGTTCTGGGCGTGGTCGCGGATCTGCTGGAAGGCGGCCAGGGCCAGGCCCTCGATCACCACCTGCATGCCCAGATAGGTCATGTCCCAGCGGCTGTCGCGCAGCACCTGGTCGATCAGTTCCTGCAGGGGTTTGGTCATGGGATAGGCGACGCCGAACTTCTGCAGCAGGCGCTTGTAGCTCTCGACGTGGCGGGCCTCGTCGATGGTCTGGGTGGCGGCGTAGAACTTGGAGTCGGTGTCCGGCACTTGCGTCACGATCTTAGCGGCGCAGATCAGCGCGCCCTGCTCGCCCTGCATGAACTGCGAGATCTGCCAGGCCTGGAAGTGGCGGCGAACCGTGGCCTTCTCCTGGCGCGACATGGCTTCGTAGCGGGCCATGCCGGCGATGGGCAGCATCTGTTCCGGCAGCTGTTCCGGGTTTTCCTCGTCCAGCTCCTGCGACCAGTCGATGCGGGTGGCGGCGTCCCACTGCATCTCCACGCCCTTGCGATAGAGGCCGGCCATGGCCACGCGTCCGTCGTCGTAATCCCAATTGAAATTGACGTCGTAGTTCTGCGGCACCGACCAGAGCGAGCCGTCGGGCTCGATCGCATAGATCTCACGCAAGTCAGCCATGATCCTCTCCCAGGGGCGGCGCCGCTTGTCGGACGCTTACGCAAGGTAGGCTGGCACAGAATGCGGAGTTTGACTACGCATTTTTGAAATTGGCGAGCCGGGACAATCCGCCGCCCTCCAGGACCCTGCCAGAATGCCGCAGGTTGCGGTATGGAACTAACGGAGGCTGGGGGGATTTGGCAGCTTACGGGAAAAGGGGCCGCATCCTGCAAAGACTCAACCTACCCTGGAGCATCAGGCCAGCCAGCGGCTGGAGCGGCTATGTGCTGGCCGTCGGCCTGGTCGGCCTCGCCACCTTGATCCGCTGGGCGGCCGCGGTCTGGGTCTCGGCCTCGCCGAATTTCCCGGTCTTCTACCCAGCGGTGCTGATCGCCACGCTCTATGGCGGCAAGCGGTCCGGCGTGTTCGCCCTGATCCTCTCGACCCTGGTGGTCTGGTGGCTGTGGTTGCCGGCCATGCATCACATTCCGATGGACCGGCCGGAGGCCGTGACCGCCATCATGTTCGTGATCACCGCCGGCCTGATGGTGGCGGTCAGCGACGTGGCCCGTTCCTCCTATTTCCGCGCGGCCGCCGCCGACGAGCGCTTCCGCCTGGCGCACGAGGCCTCGCTGGACGGCTTCGTGATGCTGGAGCCGATGCGCAGGGCGGGCCGTATCGTCGACTTCCGCTGGGTTCACGCCAACGCCGCCGCCGAGGGCATGGCGCCAGCCGCCAGCCGTCCTCTGGTCGGCCGGACCTTGAGCGAAGTGTACCCCGAGGACGCGGCAGGCGGGCTGTTCCAGCGCTATGTCGACATCCTGCGCACCGGCAAGCCGGACAAGCTGGACTTCAAGATCATGGTCGACGGCGCCGAGCACTGGATGTCCTCCAGCGGCGTGCGGATCGAGGATTCGGTGGCCCTGACCTTCCGTGACGTGACCGCGGCCATGGAGGCCCGGCGCTCGCTGGAGGCGCGGGTCGAGGAGCGCACCCGGGCGCTGGAGCAGGTGCGCGAGGAGCGCTCCAAGGCCGAGGCCGCCCTGGCCCAGGCCCAGCGGGTCGAGACGCTGGGCCGTCTGACCGGGGGGGTCGCGCACGACTTCAACAACATCCTGACCGTGATCATCGGCGGCCTGGACATGATCCTGCGCGCGGTCGACAAGCCGGAGCGGGTCAAGCGCCTGGCCGAGGCCGCCCTGGCCGCCGGTCGCCGCGGCGAGCGGCTCACCCGCCAGCTGCTGGCCTTCTCCCGCCATCGCGAAATCAAGCTCGAGATCCACAAGGCCTCAGAGATCCTGGGCCAGATCGAGCCGATGATCCGCCGCGCCGCCGGCGAGATGATCACCCTGACGGTCGAGGTGGCGCCCAACGCCGGCTCGGCCCGCTTCGACGGCGCCCAGTTCGAGGCGGCCCTTCTCAACCTGGTGGTCAACGCCGCCCACGCCACCCCGCCCGGCGGGTCGATCAAGGTCGTCGCGAGCCGCGCCCGCATGGCGCCCGGCGAGATCGAGGGGCTGAAGGAAGGCCGCTATCTGAAGGTCGCGGTGACCGACACCGGGACCGGCATCCCGCCGGAGGTGATGCAGCGGATCTTCGAGCCCTTCTTCACCACCAAGGAGATCGGCCAGGGCAGCGGCCTGGGCCTGGCCCAGGTGCAGGGCTTCGCCCGCCAGTGCGGCGGGGCTGTGACGGTCGAGAGCCCGCCCGGCGAGGGGGCGACCATCACCGTCTATCTGCCGGCGGCCGAGGGACCTGCGCGCGAGCTGACCATACCGCCGGTCTATGTCCCGACCCAGGCCCGCCGCCAGACCGGCGAGACCGTGCTGCTGGTCGAGGATGACGAGGGGGTTCGCACCCTGACCGAGAGCCTGCTGGAAGAATGCGGCTATCGGGTGCTGTCGGCGGAGAACGGGCCGGAAGCCCTGGCGATCCTCAAGCGGGGCGATCAGATCACCCTGATGCTGTCGGACGTGGTCATGCCCGGCGGCATGAGCGGGGTAGACCTGGCTGTGCTGGCCTCGCGCCTGCGGCCCGAACTGCCGATCCTTTTGGCCACCGGCTATGCGGCCGGGCGGCTGGCGGAGCTGGCCCCAGGCAACGATTGGCCGGTGCTGAGAAAGCCCTTCCACCTGGAGGAGCTGGCCGAGGCCATCCGCGAGGCCTTGGCGATGAAGGGCGCGCGGGTGGCGTGAGAAATCAGGCCAGCCGGTCCAGTCGCAGCCGTTCGCGTGCGTCGGTGAGGCGCCAGGCGGCCAGATAGGCGGCGCCGACGGCGGCCAGGGCGCTGCCGCCCGAGAGCAGGAACATCAACAGGATCTGGTACTTGACCGCCTCGATCGGATCGAGGCCAGCCAGGATCTGGCCGGTCATGATGCCGGGCAGGGTGACCACGCCGGCAGCCGACATCTGGTTGACCAGGGGCACCAGGCCCCGGCGGATCGCCTCGCGCACATGCGGGCCGATCGCCTCCCAGAAGCCTGCGCCGAGGCAAAGGCGCGCCTCGATCCCCGCCTTTTCCCGGCTGATCGAGCCCAGGAAGCTGTCCAGCGCCAGGCTGGTGGCGTTGAGAATGTTGCCCAACAGAATGCCCGCCAGGGGCACGGCGTAGCGCGCGTCGTACCAGGGATGCGGCCGCAGCGCCGTGGTCAGGGCGAAGAGGGCCGTCAGCAGAGTGGCGCTGCTGATCGAGCCCAGGCCGATCCAGAAGCCGGCGGCGTGCTTCAGCCTCTTCTCAGGCCGGGCGGCGGCCTCGCGGGCGGCGATCACCACCATGATCAGGATGATCAGGCCGGTCACCGCCGGGTTGGCCAGCTGGAACACCTTGCGCAGGATGAAGCCGATGGCGACGAGTTGCACCACCATGCGCACGGCCGCCACAACGATGCGCTGATGCAGGCCGAGGCCGAGGGCCAGGGAGATCACCGCGTCGATCGCCAATAGGCTCGCGGCGATGGTCAGGTCGAGCGGGGTCAGGAGGATCGGGTTCATGACGGCTGGACCAGCTTGCCGGCCTTCATCACCAGGTGGCGGCGGGCGAGGCGCTGGGCCTGGCCGGGATCGTGGGTGACCAGGACCAGGACCGTTCCCGCAGCGAGGCGCTCGGCCAGCAGGTCCTCCACCTTGCCGACGCTGTCGCGGTCGAGGGCGGCGGTGGGTTCGTCGAGCAGCAGGGCCGGCGGCGCGCGGACCAGGGCGCGGATCAGGGCCAGGCGCTGGCGCTCGCCGGTGGACAGTCGCGCCACCTTGGCGCTCAAGAGCTCGGTCGCAAGGCCGAGGCGCGCGGCGAGGTCGGCGGCGCTCGCTGCATGCTCGGGCGCGATATGGGCCGCGACTTCGTCCGACCACCAACCGGTCTCGGCGCCCACATAGACCACCCGCCGCCGCCAGTCGTGCGCCGGCAGGCCGGAGCGGGCGACATCTCCCAGGAACACCTCGCCCCGGTTGGGATCGAGGTCGGCGATCATGCGCAGGAACAGGCTCTTGCCCGCCCCCGAGGCGCCGGTGACGGCGAGGGCCTCGCCCGGCTCGACCACCACGTCGAACGGCCCGGCCAGCCGGCTCGACAGGTCTTCGGTCCTCAGGGCCCCGGCCATGCCCTGCCCCTATCTCAGATAGGCGTAGGCGATGGCGGCCTGGGCCCCATAGTAGAGCCCCCAGACCGCGTGGGTGGAGAGGCGCGAACGCAGGCCCTTGAACAGCTCCGCCGACAGGATGGCGTCCGAGGCCATGAACATCACCGCCCCGGCCATGGCGGGCGCCAGGAACTTGGGCAGGGTGAAGGCGGCGGCGACCATGGCCGAGAGCGCCAGGGCGTAGACTGCGACGGCAGGCCTCAGCGCCCCCAGCGAGCGCCAGAGCCAGGCCAGCATCATGATCCCGGCGGCGAAGGCCATGATCACCCCGCCGGCCCGCACCGGCTCGGCGGCCAGAGCCGCACGCCCGCCGCCGTCGTGCAGGAACTGCCAGACATAGGCGACGTGGGCCAGGAGGAAGGCGCCCAGCCCCAGCGGCAGCCAGCGGTCGGGATCGCCGGCCAGGAAGGCGTCGCCGGCCGCGCTCAGCGCCAGGGCGACCACGAGGCCGGTCGGAGCGTCGCGCAGATAGGCCAGCGCCGCCAGCGCGGCCACGGCCAGGGTCTTGACAAGGGTGCGCAAGGCGCCGGGCGGGCGCTCCAGCAGGAACACATAGCCGACGCCGGCGGCGGCCGAGAGGCCGATCAGGAGGGTGGAGAAGCTCATCAGAAGGTCAGGTCGGTCGCAGGCCGGTCGGCGGAAAAGAATAGTGCGAGGGGCGCCGTTGGGTCATCGTTGGCGTGGGCGCCCATCCTCGTTAAACCCCTTCCATCGGTTTTCGCGATCCGCGCAATTAACGCCATTGGAGGAAGCAAAGTCCATGAAACTCGACTCATCCGTCTCCGCCGTCGTCACCGGCGGCGCCTCGGGCCTCGGCGAGGCCACCGCCCGCGCCCTGGCCAGCTTCGGGGTCAAGGTCGCCATCTTCGACATGAACGAGGCCAAGGGCGAGGCCGTGGCCAAGGAGATCGGCGGCGTGTTCTGCAAGGTCAACGTGACCTCTGAAGAGGACGTGGACGCCGGCTTCGCCAAGGCCCGTGCGGCCATCGGCCAGGAGCGCATCCTGGTCAACTGCGCCGGCACCGGCAACGCCATCAAGACCGCCAGCCGCGACAAGCAGACCGGGGCGATCAAGCACTTCCCGCTCGACGCCTTCAACCTGATCATCCAGATCAACCTCGTGGGCACCTTCCGCTGCATCGCCAAGTCGGCGGCCGGCATGCTGACCCTGGAACCGCAGGAAGACGGCGATCGCGGCGCGATCGTCAACACCGCCTCGGTGGCGGCTGAGGACGGCCAGATGGGCCAGGCGGCCTATTCGGCGTCCAAGGGCGGCGTCGTGGGCATGACCCTGCCGATCGCCCGCGACCTGGCCGGCGACGGCATCCGCGTCAACACCATCCTGCCCGGCATCTTCAACACGCCGCTGCTGGCCGCGGCTCCGGAAGCGGTGAAGGCGGCCCTGGGCGCCAGCGTGCCCTATCCCAAGCGCCTGGGCGACCCGACCGAATACGCCCAGCTGGCCCTGACCATGATCACCAACGGCTACTTCAACGGCGAGGACGTGCGCCTGGACGGCGCCATCCGCATGGCCCCGCGGTAAGCATAAGAAGCCCCTCCTTACGCCGCCGGCGCGAGGAGGGGCGCATGCATGGCCGTCCAGGGCTGGCCATGGGCGGCGAGGCTCGCCCCCTGCGCCGCTGGCGCAAGCTGGCTGGCCGTCTGGGCGAACAGGCGGACCCCGCTGACCACAGCCGCGCTGGTCGATTGGGCGGTCACCGTGGTGTTGCCGTTGTCCGAGGTCGTGGCGCCGTCGAACACCTCGAGCACGAACTGGGTGGTGACGCTCTGCCCAGCGCCCACCTGGTGCAGGGTCGGGGTGAAGACCAGGGCGTCGAGAGCCGCGCTCTCAGCCGCCGGGGTGTTGGCGGTCAGGGTATAGATCCCCACCCCCGCATGGGTCAGGCCGGCGCCCGACAGGGTTCCGTTGGCGTCGGTCGGATTGCCCGAGGCGTCGTCCAGCTGGATTGTCGTCTGGAGACTGTTCACCCCCGGCGAGTCCGTCAGGGTCACGTGGGCGAAGGGGTCGATCGAGACATTGTCCCGGGTGGTCTGGCCCGCCACCGTGCCGGAGATCACCGGCGCTCCGGCCTGGATGGTGTTCTGGGCCGTGGTGGTCGCCGTCCCGTCCGAGACCGAAAGCCCCATATAGGTCACGGTGAAGCCTGGAACGCTTGGGTGGCTGATCGGGGTGAAGCTGAGCGCGTCGATCGCCTGGGTGATGGCCGCAGGCGAGCCAGCCGAGAGCACGTAGGTCCCCGCCGCGGTCTTGGTCAGGGTCACGCCCGAGGCCTGGGTCGGCAGGGACAGGGTCCCGTTCAGGTCGGTCGGCCCGCCATAGTAGGAATCGGTCAGGGTGATGGTCACCGTCTCGCTGGCGGCATGGTCGGGATCGGCGACGCTGATCCCCGGGAACGGCGTCATCGGCACGGTGAAGAGCCCGCCCATGACGAAATTCCCGGCGCCGCTGATCACGGGCGGGTCGTTCAGCGCCGTGACGGCGGCGGTGTCGGTCGCGCTGGCGTACATGGTCCCGTCGGTGACCGAGAGATTGAAGACAGTCTTCACGGTCTGGCCGACGGCGACCTGGTGGTCGGTCGGGGTGAACACCAGGCCCTGGAGGGCCGCGGTGACCTGGGCCGCGGTCCCGCTGACCTTGTAGACCCCGGTCGAGGCGCTGTAGGTCCCGCCGGCCAGGTTCGACAGGGTCCCGTTGGCGGTCGCCGACAGGGTCAGGGTCGCCGTCTCGGTCTGGGTCGTGTCGAGGTCGGCCACGCTGATCCCGCTGAGCGGCAAGAAGGCGGTGTGGTCGTTCCCGGTCACAGTCTGGCCGCCGCCATAGATGTGCGGCGGGTGATCGTTGTTCGTGGTGGTGGCGGTGATCCTGGTCCCGCCGGCGCCGTCCGACGCGGCGACGAAGCTCTCACCCACATAGCTGAGCCCTGTGAAGAGCTGCAGGTTGAGATTGACACCGCCGCCGGTGATCTGCAGCACGTCGCCCGATCCCAGCGCAGCCGTAGTCGCTGTTCCTACGCCCTGAAGATCGATCACGTCGCCCGGCAGGAAGTCGTAGATGATGTTCGAGGGCAGGGCGCCGTGGGTCACGTTCAGGGTGGCGATTGAGCCGTAGGCGAAGTTGATCACCCCCGTCCCCGCCGCGCCGGCGGCGCCCAGGGTCACGGTTCCCGACTTGATGTAGATCCCGCGCGTGAAGCTGTTGGCCGCGCTGAGCACCAGCGTTCCCGCGCCCGCCATGGTCAAGGCCCCGCTGCCCTGGTCGGCCAGGGCGTCGGAAATGGTGACGGTCTGGCCCGCCGCCGGGGCGAAGGTCAGGCTGGACGAGCCCTGCAGGAACAGCCCGCCGCCCAGGCCCTGGCCCGAGGCCGAGCCGCCGGAGCCGGCGCCGCCGGTCGCCGATCCGCCGGTTTCCGAGCCGCTGGTGATGGTGAGCGAGCCGCCCTGCTGGACGAACACCGCCCCGCCGGCGCCCAGGCCGCCGCCGCCGCCCGCACCTGTGCTGGCCCCGCCGCCATAGCCGCCAGCCTGGCCTCCGGCCCCGCCGCCACCGAAGCCGCCGACCCCGCTGGCGGCATAGGCCGGCCCGTTGACCGCGCCGTTGTAGGCCGCCCCGCCGCCACCGAAGCCGGCGTGCTCGGCCGAGCCGGCGCCGCCGCCGAAATTGGCGTTGGCGGCGACGCCTCCGGAACCGCCCGCGCCGGGATAGGATCGCGGATCGCGTCCGCTGCCGGAATAGGTTCCGCCCGAGCCGCCGCCGCCGCCGTCGATCCCGCCGGCGCCCTGGTTGCCCTGGCCGGCGCCGCCGGACGCCGATCCGCCGCCCAGGACGACGCCGCTCCCAGCCGCATTGAGACCATGGGCGCCGCCACGGGCGTTCAGCCCGATACCGCCGCCGCCGCCCGCATAGATCCCCGAGCCCGCGCCGCCCGCGCCGCCGAGGCCGCCGCCGCCGCCATAGCCGGTCCCCGTTCCGCCGCCGGCCCCGCCGATGGCCTGGTCGTTCAGGAAGGCCACGTCGCTGAGGCTGGCCGAGCCGCCCGAGGCGATGAAGAGGCCGCCCCCGAGCCCGGCGCCGCCGCCGCCAGCCAAGGCCCCTGCCCCGCCCGCGCCGCCGGCCGCGACCGCGTTCTGGATGGTCAGGTCGTTGATCGAGACCTTGCCGGCATAGACGAAGAAGCCTCGGTGCGCGCCCCCGCCGTCCAGGGTCTGGTGGGCGCCGTTGATGACCAGGCTGTCGCCGCCCAGAAGGTTGATGGCGTCGAGGTCGCTGGTCAGGCTGATCCCGGCGGCGAGATTGATCACATAGCGCACGTTCTGCGCCGCATAGACGCCGCCGGCGTCGATCTCGGACAGCACGGTGTTGAGGTCGCTCTCGCTGGCCACGTTGAAGGTCGACTGCACGAAGGTGAGCTTGGCTCCGCCGCTCCCGTCCGAGGCTAGCAGGAAGGTGTCGCTGGCGTAGCTCACCGACGGATCGAGGCTGAGGGTCACGGGGCTGGTCCCGCCGCCCTGCACCACCAGCTTGTTCCCGGCGGTCATGGTCGCCGAGGTCGCCGCCCCCATGCCGGCGAGGTCGATGGTTTCGCCGAAGGCGAAGCCCTTGATGACGTTGGCGGGCGCGTCGCCGGCGCCGATGATCAGGGTCTCGCCGGCGGCGGCGAAGGTGATCGCCCCGCCGCCTGCCGCGCCCTTGGCTTCGAGCGACAGCGTCCCCGCCCGGATCTGGATCCCGCCGGTGAAGGTGTTGGCGCCCGATAGCACCGTCCCGCCGGTGGTGAGCAAGCTCCCGGCGCCGGCGTTCACGCCGGTCCCGCCCGAGCCCGACTGGTCGGCGATCACGCCGGTGATGGTCGCCGCGCCGAGGGTGATGCTGGAATTTCCCTGGATGAAGATCCCGCCGCCATAGGCGTGGCCGCCTGCACCACCCGCGACCTGGCCCTGGCTCAGGCTGGAGCCGGCGCCGATGGTCAGGGTCCCGCCCTGCTGCACGAAGAGGTCGCCGCCCGCGCCCAGGCCGCCGCCCCCGTTGGAGCCGGCGCCGAAGCCGCCGGCCGCGCCCGAGCCGCCCCCGCCGCCGAAGCCCCCGACTGCGCCGCCGGCGCCGCCGTTGCCGAACCCGGTCCCGGGACTGCCCGCGCCCCCGGCGCCGGTTCCCGAGGCCGTGATCGCGCCGCCAGCGCCGCCCTGCGCGCCGTCGCCGCTGAAGCTGTCGTTGGTCAGGTCGACCGCCGCGCCCGCGCCGACGAACACCGCCCCGCCAAGGCCCGCCCCGCCGCCGCCGGCCGAGGCCCCGGCGCCGCCGGCGCCGCCCGTGGCCTGCAGGTTGGTCAGGCTCAGGCTGTCCAGGGTCACGGTCCCCGCCTGGACCACGAAGCCGCGATAGGTGGCGCCGCCGTCAATGTTGACGCTCGGGCTCTCGCTGCCCGTGTTCCCGGTGATGGTCAGGGTGTCGCCCGAGGCGAGGTTGATCCGGGTGATGGCCGATGACAGCACCAGGTCGGTGGTGATCACGATCGCATAGCTGGTCGAGGGCGCCGATGAGGCTCCGCCCACGTCGATGGCGGCGATGGCCGCATTGAGCTGGGCCTCGGTGGAGACCGAGTAGTAGGTGGTGATGGTCATGGCGTTCCCGCTGCCGGTTCTCTGTCCGATCCACGCACATACGCCTCGCCGCCCAACCGGAGCGGCGCGCCAACGCACTGAGTTTTTGCAACTGAGAAACAAAATTGGCGCAAACGCCGCCATACGCCCGCACAGCACACAATCCGGCCGTCGCGGCTCTAACGAACGAGTTTCAAAGGAGTTCCGGACACACCCGCGCGCACCGCCGAGCCGTGAAGAGCCTTAATAACTCTTCACCGCCCCTACGGTCGGGTCAAGCCAGTTTCAAGGTCGCAACGGACGCTCCCGCTCCGCATCGGCGAAGCGGGAGCGTCCGGTTACGGGGTCGGGCGCACGATCTTGGGCGAAAGGTTGGTCATCACCGCCCGGGCGTCGAAGGCGCGCTTGTGGTCGGTGGGCTTCGGCCCATGGCCCATAACGATCTCGGCCGAGGCCTCGTACTTCTCGACCGTATGGATGTCGATCTGGTCGGCCCAGAACGGCCCACCCCAGTAGGGATCCCAGCCGCGCCAGCCATAACCGGGCCCCCAATAGCGCCAGTAGGGCCGCCAGCCATAGGGGCCGGGCCCCATGGGGTCGGCATAGGTTTCGGTGTGCTTGTCGGTGTCGCGCTGCACGGTCTCGAACCAGTCATAGCCCTGGTTCACGGTCAGCTCGGCGGCGCGGTAGAGCAGATAGGTCTCCACCGTCTCGCGCGCGGTCATGCCGTTGCCGCGGAAGGTGACTTTCCATCGGTCCGGCTCGATGCGGAATTCGGAATAGCCGCCCGATTGCTGGGATCCGGGCTTGAGCGGCTGGTAGGGCGTGGCGGTCTCGCAACCGGCCAGGCCTGCGCCCAGGCAGGCGATCGCCGCAAAGGCGAGGAGGGCTTTCTTCATCGGCGTGCGTCCTTGTCGTGTCGCATCTTTTATTCCCCAACGCCCCAGCGAGGGTTCTCGCACAGGCCTACTGGAGTTTGATTGTCCCAGATCAGCGGGGCCGCAATATGGCTCCGCTCAGAAACAATCCGGTCATATTCCGTGCGTCGCGAGGCTCCAGGCGACCACGCCGAAGGCGCCCAGCAGCGCGACCATGGTCGCCAGCGCCTGGATGCCGAAACCGGCGCTGCGGCTCGACGGATCCTTGACGTAGCTGGTCATGTAGATGGCCCGACCGACGATCCACACCAGTCCCAGCGCCGCGCCGATCTCGTCGCCCAGCTTGCCGCCAGTTTGGGCGTCGAGCGCCAGGGCGAAGATCCAAAGGGCCGGCAGCATCACCACCAGGCCTTCTTGCGTATTGGCCTGAACGCGGAAATGGCGCTCGAACTCGGGATGGCCGGTGGTGGCCGGGGCGTCGACCTTGAACTTGGCCCGCGCGCCGCCGACGCGAATCGCCATCCAGAAGAACAGCAGCAGCATGGCCAGGGTGACCAGCGCCAGAAGATTGTGCATGTCGGATCGCCTCCCGTTGCCGGCGGTCTTTCTGACGCCGCCGCGCCGGGAGGTTGCACGGCGAAGCTTGTGTTGCGAAGAGGAAAAGTGGCGCGGGCCGCGCGCGGCGGCCCGCTTGGCCCTACTTCACCCCTACCGTCAGCTCGCGCAGGGCGGAACTGGCGATGGTCAGCTTGGCGAAGCTCCAGCCGCCAGGGGCTTCCTCGACATCCTTGAGGATGTCGCGGGCGGCCTGGGCGGCCTGGGCGTTGAGGGACGACCAGGAGGCGACGGTGCTGCGGGCGCGGGCGGCGTCCTCGCCGGCCTGCGATCCGGCGGAGAAGGCCATGATCACCCGGGTCAGGGCGGCCTGCTCGGCCATCAGGTCCTCGCCGAGGCGCCGCACGGCGCGGCGCTCGAAGCTGTCGCGGCCGGGAAGGCTGGCGGCGGCTTGGCGCACCCGCTCGAAACCGAAGCTGGCCCCGGCCTGGTGATAGATGCGGGCCACAGCCACCACCGGCCAGTCGGCCGCACGCGCGAGGTCGGCCAGGTCGCAGATCACCGTCAGGGACCGCAGCATGGCCACCTGGCGGGCCACGTCCTCCGGCGCCCCGTCCTTGACCAGGGCGCGCACGCGCTTGGCCAGGTTGCGCTGCTCGAACGAGGACAGGACGCCCACCAGGTCGTGGCGCAGCTCGTCGGCCCGAGGACGGTAGAAGTCCATCAGGCGCTTGACGGTGACGTCGCTGACCTTGATCGCCGCGTCCTGGCCCACCAGACCCCGGCCGCCGGAGCGCTGGGCCAGGCTAAAGGTCTGGGCGCGCAGCACCGAGGCCAGCTGCTTGAACATCTGATGCTGGGCGGCGGCGGGGGCCTTGCCGTCGAGGGCGGCGACCGCCTCCCAGGCCTCGTCGAAGCGCAGGATCTCCTTGGACGCGGCGTAGCCCACCACCAGGGTGCGGGCGTCGCCCTTGACCGCCTCGCGCAGGCGCGAGGGGAAGGTCGGGCCGCAGATATTGACCATGTCGTTGCCGACCACGGTGGCGATGATTTCGCGCCGCAGCCGGTGGCGCTTCATCTCGTCGGCGAAGGGCCCCAGGGCCTTGGGGAAATAGTTCTGCAGGGTGGCGACGAAATAGGGATCGTCCGGCCCCTGGCTGGCGATGATCTGGTCGACAAGGTCGAGCTTGGCATAGGCCAGGAGCACCGAGAGCTCCGGCCGGCTGAGGCCCTGGCCGGCCTGTGCCAGGTCGGCGACGGTATGGCTGTCGGGCAGGCGCTCCAGCGCCCGGTCCAGCGCGCCCTTGGCCTCGAGCTGGGCCATGTAGGCGTTCTGCGATTCCAGGTCCTCCGCGGCGGTGACCTGCAACAGGCTCAGCGCCAGGGTCTGGTCGTAGTTGTGGCGCAGCACCTTGGTCCCGACCTCGTCGGTCATGGACGCGAGGAGCGCATTGCGGCTGGGCCGGTCCAGCCGCCCCGCCCCTTCGGCCAGGCCGGTCAGGATCTTGATGTTGACCTCGTGGTCGGAGGTGTCGACCCCGGCGGAATTGTCGATGGCGTCGGTGTCGATCCGCCCGCCGGCGCGGGCGAAGACGATGCGGCCCGACTGGGTGACGCCGAGATTGGCCCCCTCGCCGATCACCTTGCAGCGCAGCTGGGTGGCGTCGACGCGGAGGGCGTCGTTGGCCTTGTCGCCCACGTCGAGGTGGCTTTCGAACGGCGCCTTCACATAGGTGCCGACCCCGCCGAGATAGAGCAGCTCGACCCGAGCCTTCAGGATCGCGTTCATCAGCTCGGTCGGGGTGACCGCGTCGGCCTTGAGGTCGAGCAGCGCCTTGATCTCGTCGGTCAGCTCGATCGACTTCAGGCTGCGCGAAAACACCCCGCCGCCCGGGGAGATCAGGCTGGCGTCGTAGCTGGCCCAGGACGAGCGCGGCAGGTCGAACAGGCGCTTGCGCTCGGCGAAGGAGACGGCCGGGTCCGGATTGGGGTCGATGAAGATGTCGCGGTGATCGAAGGCGGCCACCAGGCGGATCTTTTCCGATAGCAGCATGCCGTTGCCGAACACGTCGCCGGACATGTCGCCGACGCCGGCGACGGTGAAGGGCTCCTTCTGGATGTCCTTGCCCATCTCGCGGAAGTGGCGCTTGACCGCCTCCCAGGCCCCGCGAGCGGTGATGCCCATGGCCTTGTGGTCGTAGCCGACCGAGCCGCCCGACGCGAAGGCGTCGCCCAGCCAGAAGCCGTAGTCCTCGGCCACGCCGTTGGCGATGTCGGAGAAGGTCGCTGTGCCCTTGTCGGCGGCCACGACCAGGTAGGGATCGTCGCCGTCCAGAGCCACCACCGCCGGCGGGCGGATCACCTGGCCGTCGGCCGACAAATTGTCGGTCACATCCAGGAGGCCGGAGAGGAACGTCTTGTAGGCGCGCACGGCCTCGGCGCGGACAGCTTCGGCGCTGCCGCCGCGCGGGCTCTGCTTGGGATAGAAGCCGCCCTTGGAGCCGACCGGCACGATCACCGCGTTCTTGACCTGCTGCGCCTTGACCAGGCCTAGCACCTCGGTGCGGAAGTCGTCGCGGCGGTCGGACCATCTGAGGCCGCCGCGGGCCACCGGGCCGAAGCGCAGGTGCACGCCCTCCACATGCGGCGCCCAGACGAAGATCTCGCGATAGGGCTTGGGCTGGGGCAGGTCATCGAGCTGCCGCGAGGCGATCTTGAAGCTGATATAGGGCTTGGGTTCGCCGTCGGGGCCCGTCTGATAGTAGTTGGTCCGGGTCAGGGCGCGGGTCAGGGCCGCGAGGCGCCGCAGCACACGGTCGGCGTCGAGGCTCTCGACCGACTGCAGCGCGGCCTGGATCTCCTCCATAACCTCGCCGGCCATGGTCACCCGGACGTCGGCGCTGGCCTGGATGGCCGGGTCGAACTGGGTGCGGAACAGGTCGAGGATCAGGCGGGTGACGTTCGGGTTGTCGGTCAGGGCCAGGGCCTGCACCGCCTCGGACGGATCGAGGCCCGACTGCTGGCGATAGCGAGCCAGGGCGCGGACCAGGGCCGCCTCGCGCCAGGAGACGCCCAGTTCGAGCACCAGGCGGTTGAAGCCGTCGTTCTCGGTGCGGCCGGTCCACACGGCGACGAAGGCGGCCTCGAAGGCGGCCTTGATGTCGTCGAAGACCAGGCTTTCGCCGCGCTCGTCGTCGAGCTGGAACTCGTGGGTCCAGACCACCCGGGTTTCGCCGTCAGCGCCAGCGCGGCGGATCGGGAAGCCCTCCTCGACCATGGCCTTCAGGCCCATGCGTTCCAGGATCGGCAGCACGTCGGCCAGGGGAGCGGCGCCGCCGGGGCGGTAGAGCTTGAAGCGGAAGCTGAGCACCGAGTCCGTCGCCCGGCGATAGGCGCGCACGCGCACCGGCTCGCCCTCGGCCAGGCTGTCGATCACCTCGATGTCGTTGATCGCCTCCTCGACCGGATAGAGGTCGCGGTAGCCGGCGGGAAAGCCGTTCTGATAGGCCTGGGCGACGGCGGCGGCGCTGTCGCGGGTGCGCGGATCTTCGCGCAGGGCGGCTTCCAGCCGGCTGGCCCAGGACCGCGACGCCTCGGTGATGGCGGCTTCCAGGGCCTCGAGATCGGGGGTCGGATGGCGGCCCGGCTCGACGCTGATGATGTACTGCACCCGGGCCAGGGGCGCGTCGGAGAAGGTCGGATAGGTGGCCTGCAGGACGCCATGGAAGGCCTCGGTGAGCAGGGCGCCGGCCTTGTCGGCCAGTTCCGACTGATAGGCGTCGCGCGGCAGGAACAGCAGCACCGAGACGAAGCGGTCGAAGGGATCGAGCCGGGCGAACAGGCGCACCCGCGGCCGGTCGTTCAGGTGCACGATCTTGAGCGCGGTCTGCAGCAGCTCGTCCTCGCTGGCCTGCAACAGCTCGTCGCGCGGATAGTTCTCCAGCACGTTGCGCAGGCGGCGATCGCTGTGGCTCTTGGGCGCGGCGCCGGCCTGCTTGAGCACATAGGCGATCTTGCGCCGGATCAGCGGGGTCTCGACCGCGGGGGCGTCATAGGCCTCGGAGGTGAACAGGCCGACGAAGCGGATCTCGCCTATGGCGGAGCCGTCGGGGCCATAACGGCGCACGCCCACATAGTCCATGGTGGTGCGGCGGTGCACCCGCGAATGCAGGTTCGAGCGGGCGACGGTGACCGGGGCGTCGTGCTTGAGGTGCTCCTGCAGTTCGCGGCTGAGGATCGCCGGCTCGTTGTCGCGGCGCAGCACCCCTCGGCGCAGGTCCCGCAGCACCCCCAGGCTGTCTTCCGGCTGGTCCAGAGGCTCTTCCGCCGCATAGGAGCCGTCGGGATTGCGCGGGTAGTCGTAGGTTCGCGCGCCCAGAAAGATGAAGTGGTCGGCCTTCAGCCATTCGAGGAAGGCTTCGTATTCCTGCAGGGCGGAGGGCTCGAAATGGGCGGCCTGGGCGTCCAGCTCGGCGATGGCGCTGTCCATGCGGGCGCGCATGGCGGCGTGATCGCCCACCGCGCGGCGCACGTCCAGGAGGGTGATCTCGATCCCGGCCAGCAGTTTGGCCGACACATCCGAAGCCAATGGGTCGAATATCACCTGGATCATCGATTCCAGATGCGTCTCGCCCTGGTCCAGCCGGCGATGATCGGCGTCGCGGGCGACCGGGACCACCGCGTGGAACATGGCCCGCACGTGCAGGCCGTTCTCGGCGATCTCGCCCATCACGCTGTCCACGAGGAAGGGACGGTCGTCCTGCAGGATCTCGAGCCGCACGAGGCCGAGGTCGCGGCCGTCGCTTCCGGTGGCCGGGACGATGCGGATGGCCGGGTCCAGGCTCTCGCGCTGGGCGGCCCAGGCCCAGAAGTCGCCGAAGCCGACCGCCAGGTCGTCGAGGCCGACGCCCGGCAGTTCGTTGGGATCGTAGTCGTCCTCGGCCTGGTCCATGAACGCGGCCTGGGCCGGGTTCAGCGCGCCGCCGCCCAGCGCCGCGCGGAACGCCGCCTCCAGGGGCGGTTCCTCCCGAACGGTCGAATCGGAGGTCGGGGGAAGGGTGAGGGTCATCGAGGCAGCCTTTGTAGCGACCGCGGGGCCCGGGCGGGCGATCCGCGCGTGTCCGGATCAAGCCCGCAGGGGCGCCAAGTCGGAGCGTATTCCTGCGCCGAAGCCGCCGGGCTTCGGTCGCCCTCCCTCTAGCGCGGTTTGCGCCGGGCCGAAATCGAGGCTCGCACGCATTTTTCGCGTTTTCCCACGAAATCGGGCTCGAAAATCCGGATTCGTGGCCAAAAAGTAGCGCTTGTTAGCGAAAAACGGGGCCAAAAACGTGAAACGCCGCCGAATGGTGTCCATTCGGCGGCGCGTGCCTCGCCGGGGGGGACAGCGAGATCACTTCACACGCGGCGCGATTCTGGGGGGCTGCTCGCGCCAGCTAGGACGGGGGGAGGGGGGAACTCGCCCGTCCGAGACTTAAATAGGAAGCCACAATCCGACTCCAAGACCCCGAGATCATGAAGCTTGCGTAATCTTGAGCGGCGCCGGGGTCTTTTCGGCGCCCAGCGGATCCCCGTCGCTGGAGAGCAGGACCGCGATCCAGCGGGTGCCGGGGAACTGGGCCAGTATGACCATGGCCATCACCGTCAGGGGGGTGGACAGGAACATGCCCGCGACGCCCCAGATCGCGCCCCAGAAGGCCAGGGAAAGCAGGATCACAACCGGATCGATGTTCAGGCTGCGGCCCTGCATGCGCGGATAGATGATGTTGCCGACGATGAAATTGATCACCTGCAGGCCCGCCAGCATGGCCAGGGCCCGCCACCAGTGGTCGAACTGCACCAGGGCGAACAGGGGCGGGGCGAGAATCCCCACCGCGCCGCCGATGATTGGGATGAAGCCGACGATGAAGATGACGAAGGCCCAGAAGGTGGCGTTGTCGAGGCCGAGGCCAGCCATCACCCCCCAGGACGCCACCGCGATCAGGCCGCAGGCCACGGTCTGGATCCACAGATAGTTCTCGATGCTGGTGCGGATGCGCTGGAACACCTCGGCGGCATGCTGGCGCGAGGCCTCGGTGGGGAACAGGCCCCGGGTCTTCCGCTGGAAGCCGTGCCGCGAGGCGAGGACGAAGCCCAGATAGATGACGACCCCCAGGGCGTTGGTGGCGAAGCCCTGCAGGGTCTCGGCGATCTTGCCGAGATAGGCGTCGGGATTGAGCCGGTTGATCAGCTCGTTCAGGGTCGGCGGGGCCTTGAGGCCCATGGCCTGGGCCAGGCCGTTGATCACCGCGTTCAGCTTGGGGCCATAGAGGGCGATCTGCCCGGCGAACAGGCTGGCGTTGTTGATCACCAGGAACACGGTCGAGGCCAGGGCGGCCAGGGAGACCGCGACGGCGATGGGCAGGGCGGCCTGATCCGGCAGGAACGGGACCCGTTCGCGCAGGGCCCTGGCCATGGCGTCGATCATCACCGTCAGGAACAGGGCCAGGGCCAGGGGGGTGAGGATGCCGTTCAGCCAATAGAAGGCCGCCCCTGCCACCACCACGGCTATGACCACCAGGGCTATGCGGGCCGTATCGGCGGGTGTCGAGGCCTCGCGCGGCATGGGGGCTCCTGAAGGCTGTCCGGGGCAGGGTGTAACCCAAGCGATGGGCTCCTGTCGCGGTTCCGGGTTGCCGACGAAAATTATCTGACTAAAGTCAGGTAATGGACGCGCAACAGATCGCCCTGGTCCGCCGCTTCAACCGCCTGATCACCCAGAGGGTCGGAGCGCTGGACGACAGCTACTTGCAGCGCGGGCGGCCGCTCGGCGAGGCGCGAATGATCTACGAGATCGGCCCGGCGGGACGCGAGGTCGGCGAGCTGCGCCGCGTGTTGGGCCTGGACTCGGGCTATGCGAGCCGCCTGCTGCGCTCGCTGGAGGCGCAGGGCCTGGCGCAGGTGATGGCCTCGGCAACGGACCGGCGCCGGCGCGAGGCGCGGCTGACCGCCAAGGGGCTGGCCGAGCATGCCGCCTATGACCGCCGCTCGGACGCCTTGGCCGAGTCGATCCTGGCGCCGCTGGATGTGGGCCGGCGCGAGCGATTGACCTCGGCCATGGCCGAGGTCGAGCGGCTGCTGCGCGCCGCCAGCATCGAGGTGCGGCTGGAGCCCGTGGCCAGCGCCGATGCGCGCTGGTGCCTGGAAAGCTATTTCCGCGAACTGGCCGCCCGGTTCGAACACGGCTTCGATCCCGGCGAGGGCGATGCGGCCACGGGGGCGGAGATGAGCCCGCCGCACGGCTTCTTCGTCATCGCCCGCCTGGACGGCCGCCCCGTGGGCTGCGGCGGACTGAAGGTGATGGGGCCCGGGCTCGGCGAGATCAAGCGGGTGTGGACGGCGGAAGAGGCGCGGCGAATGGGGGTGGCGGCGCGGATCATGGCGGCCCTGGAAGACGAGGCGCGGCGCTGGGGGCTGGCGACCGTTCGCCTGGACACCAACCGCGCCCTGGCCGAGGCCCAGGCGCTGTACCCCAGGCTCGGCTATCGCAAGGTCGCCCGGTTCAACGACAACCCCTATGCCGACCACTGGTTCGAGAAGGCGCTCTAGGCTTCCGAGCCGGCGAGGCCGAGGGCGGCTTCGCGCTCGGCCCGGGACTGCAGGCGCAGCATCAGCCAGGCGGCCAGGGCCAGGGGCGCGCACCAGATCACCCGCGCTTCGTAGCGGCCGTTGACCGAGGACAGGACCCCGCAGACCCCGGCGTTGGCGAGGACGCCCACAACGATGAGGGCGAGGAAATCGAGGGCCCGGCGTTCCCGGCCCGAGCCGGAGGGGCGGCGTAGCATCAGCGCCGCCGCGGCCAGGACCAGGGCGCCCATCACGGCTGTCTGCAGCCCCCACAGCGCCTCGACCGGCCAGGCCTCAGCGAAGGCGCGGCTGTGGGCCATGGCGCGGACCGTTTCGGCCGGCAGGCTCTGAATGAAGGTCTGGCGCAGGCTGGGTTTGTAGTCGAAGTCAGAGATGTCGCTGTCGCCGACCTGCCGGATGGCGTTGGCCAGGGAGGCGCGGGCCTGGTCCATGGGGTAGGCGCGCACGGCGGCGAGGGCGAAGCGGGCCTGCTCCTCGCCCAGGGCCCGGCGGTCTGCCGGCGAGGCGGTCTGGAACACCCCGTCCCGGTCGGTCTGGCCCCAGAGGAAATGATCGACGTCGAGCGGCAGGCGGCCCGCATAGCGGCAGACCACGAAGGCCTGGCCGCCGCAGCCGGCCTGGGCGAAGCGGGTTCCCGGCCCGTCGGCCACCACCCGCGCGGTCAGGAACGGCGGCGTCACCGGCGGCGCGCCGACCGTGTGCTCGACCATCGCCGTGAAGGCCGCACCGCCGGCGAAAGCTGCGGCGACGGCTGCGGACCCGACCGCCAGCCCCAGGACCGGCGCGGACCGGCGGCGGTCGAGCAGCCACAGCCCCCCTGCCCCCGCCATCAGGACGAGCAGCACCGGCGCCACCGAGGTGTGGGCCAGGGCGGCGAACACGGTCATGGCGGACAGGGCGGCGATATCGAGCAGCCTCAGGCGGCCACGCAGGGCGAACAGGGCGGCCAGCGCGGCTATGGCCACCCCGGCCCAGACGTCGGGCATGAGGAAGGAGGCGAAGAAGGCGGCGGGGCTGGCCAGGATCAGCACCGCCATCACCCCGGCATAGGCGCGAAGGCTCACAAGGCCCAGGCCCCGAAGCACGATCTCGACCAGCCAGGCCACGGCCAGGGCCTGGACGAGCACGGTCAGCCAGAAGCCGCCGGTCCGGGCGCCGAGGTCGGCCAGGACGCCATAATAGATGGAACGCCCGCCCAGGACTTCCTTGTCGTCATAGGCATGGCCGCCTGGCGCCGCCGCGCCCCCCGCCTGATGCGCCTTGACCGCCGCGCCCGGATCCAGCGTGGCCCAGGGCGAGGCGAAGCGAGGCCCCAAGAGCTTCATCGCCGCCACGTCCGGCCCGCGCACATAGCCCAGGGTGTCGGGATGGAAGAAGGGCTGGCCGTTGATCGCCGCGGGCCAGATGAGCGCCAAGGCGGCGAGGAGGACCGCGGTCGCCCGCAAGAAAGGGTGCGCTTTGGCGGGCATGACGGGCCTTCTGGCGAATTCGCGCGTGACTATGCCCGGCCACCGTGATTTTCCGGTTACCGCGGGCGGATCGGCCGCGCGCGTCTTTCGCAGAGACCCTTTAGAACACCACGACGCTTCTGATGCTCTCGCCGGCGTGCATCAGGTCGAAGGCCTCGTTGATGCGCTCCAGCGGCAGGGTGTGGGTGATCATCGGGTCGATGGCGATCTTGCCGTCCATGTACCAGTCGACGATCTTCGGCACGTCGGTGCGGCCGCGGGCGCCGCCGAAGGCCGAACCCTTCCACACCCGGCCGGTGACCAGCTGGAACGGCCGCGTGGCGATCTCCTTGCCGGCCTCGGCCACGCCGATGATGATGCTCTCGCCCCAGCCGCGATGGCAGGCTTCCAGCGCCGTGCGCATCACATTGACGTTGCCGGTGCAGTCGAAGGTGTAGTCGGCGCCGCCGTCGGTGATCCCGACCAGATGCGCGACCAGATCCCCTTCGACCTTGGTCGGGTTGACGAAGTGGGTCATGCCGAACTTCCTGCCCCACTCTTCCTTGCCGTCATTGATGTCGACGCCGACGATCTTGTCCGCGCCGACCATCTTCAGGCCCTGGATCACGTTGAGGCCGATGCCGCCAAGGCCGAACACGATAGCGTTGGCGCCCGGCTCGACCTTGGCGGTGTTGACCACTGCGCCCACGCCCGTGGTGACGCCGCAGCCGATGTAGCAGGCCTTGTCGAAGGGGGCGTCGGTGCGGATCTTGGCCAGGGCGATCTCGGGCAGGACCGTATGGTTGGCGAAGGTCGAGCAGCCCATGTAGTGGTGGATGGTCTGGCCCTTGTAGCTGAACCGGCTCGACCCGTCCGGCATCAGGCCCTTGCCCTGGGTGGCGCGGATCGATGTGCAGAGGTTGGTCTTGCGCGACAGGCAGCTTTTGCACTGGCGGCACTCGGGCGTGTAGAGCGGGATCACGTGGTCGCCGGGCTTGACGCTGGTCACGCCGGCGCCGACCTCAAGCACCACGCCCGCGCCCTCATGGCCCAGGATCGAGGGGAACAGGCCTTCCGAGTCCAGCCCGTCCAGGGTGTAGGCGTCTGTGTGGCAGATGCCGGTGGCCTTGATCTCGACCAGCACTTCTCCGGCGCGCGGGCCCTCCAGGTCGACCTCGACGATCTCGAGCGGTTTCTTGGCTTCGAACGCCACGGCGGCTCTGGTCTTCATGGACATATCCTCTTTCGGCGGTCGGCTCCGCCCCTATTATTCGACCGTTCAATAGCGGCCCTGCCCCCCGTCCGTCGATGTCCAAGACGACATGCCGCATGCAAATTTGCGCATGGCGACGCCGAAAGCGCTTGCATAGCGCCGCCGGAGGCTTATCTGAGCGGCGTTTAGTTCTAGTCGCCGGTCATGGGGATAAGGCTGGCGAACGGCGAAAACCGTTAATCATTTTCGCGCAAATCTCCCCGAAACCTTGAGGAGACACCTATGATCGTTCGCACCCTGGCGCTGGTCGCCGCCTTCTCGGCCCTGGCCGGTTCCGCCCTGGCCGACGGCCGCGCCGAGGCGACCCTGCAAAAGCCGGTGGCTTCGCCGGTCAAGGCCATCATCGGCGACGCCAGCTGGTCGTGCCTGGGCACGGTCTGCGCCGCCTTCCCCGCCACCGAAGCGGTGCAGTCGATCAGCGTGTGCAAGCAGCTGGTCAAGGCTGCCGGCCCGGTGGCCAGCTACAGCTTCGACGGCAAGGCCTTCCCGCCGGACCTGCTGGCCCGCTGCAACGGCACGAAGTAATCCGCCGCGGGCCGTCGGCGACGGCCCCGGAAACCAGGCTGCAGGGCGCGGGACTGGCGCGCGCCCTGCACAGCTTTCGCCGAACGGGGCCCGTACGCCCCAATTCGGGATCGCCAGTGTCCAACCCACGCGACATCGAAAAGCTGGATAGCCTGACCGCGCTGCGGTTCTTCCCGGCGCTGTGGGTGGTGCTGTTCGACTATTGGCGCAATCTCGGCACGCCGGTCCCGACCCTGGTGGCCAAGGGCTATCTGGGCGTCGAGGTGTTCTTCACCCTCTCCGGCTTCATCCTCTGCCACGTCTATCTGGCCGAGGTGCGCGACGGCCGCTTCGACTATGGCGCATTCCTCAAGGCCCGGCTGGCGCGCATCTATCCCCTGCATCTGGCGAGCCTCGCCGCCATCGGGGCCATGGCGCTGGCGGCGACCGCCGCCGGCCTCGCCATCGACCCCAACATCCTGTCCTGGCCCTCGCTGCCGGCCAACCTGCTCCTGACGCAGGCCTGGGGCATGGCCACGGCGGCCGGATGGAACCATCCGTCCTGGTCGATCTCGGCCGAGTGGTTCGCCTACCTGGCCTTTCCCCTGTTCGCCGCGGCGGCCCTGCGCCTGAGGCGCCGGCCTCAGGCCGCGGTCCTGGGCGCGGCGGCCCTGCTGGTCGTCCTCTACCTGGGCTTCCAGGCCCTGACCGGCGAATCCCTGACCCAGGCGACCATCCGCTGGGGCGCCCTGCGAATCGTCCCCTGCTTCGCGCTCGGCTGCGCCCTCTACCTTGGCCATGCGCAAAGGCTCGTCCGCGACCGCGCCGTGAGCCGGGCCGGCGCCTTTTTTCTGGGCGTCCTGGGCCTGATTTTCGCCCAGATGAACGCCCCCGACGCTGCGATCGTCCTGGCCTTCGGCGGGCTGATCGCCTGCCTCGCGGGCGGATATCCACAAGATAATCGCGGCCCGGTCGGGCGGGTGTTCAACTATCTCGGAGAGATCAGCTTCGCGATCTACATGCTTTGCGTCCCCTGGAACCTCGCCTTCGTCGGCGTTGCATCTCGCCTTTTCCACTTTGACAAGAACGCCTTGCCGCTCACGGCCTGGCTGTTCCTGATCGCGGGTCTGATCCCGGCCGCGGCTGCGGCCCATCACCTGATCGAGCGGCCGGCCCGCGGCTGGGTTCGCCGGCTGGGCGCGCGCCGCGGAGACCTTGCGGCAGGCGTGGCGTAGAAAGCACGCCGCGGAATTTTTTACTTCCAATTCATGTTCGTCGTGTTTATCCAAACGCCTCAGTAACGGGGGGCGGGGGTTCCGCATGCGGTCACAGGTGTTGAAAGCCCTTGGCGCTATGGCTGTGTCCGCAGCTGTCCTGTTCGCCTCGGCTGGATCCGCCAACGCCGCCGACGACTACCTGCAATGCGCCCCCTTCGCCCGGATGATCTCGGGCATCCAGATCTTCGGCGACGCCTGGACCTGGTGGCAGAAGGCCGCCGGCCGCTACGCCCAGGGCTTTACGCCCAAGTCCGGCGCCGTGCTGGTGTTCAAACCCACCGGCATCATGAACAAGGGCCACGTGGCCGTGGTCAGCCGCGTGCTGACCGACCGGGTGATCCAGGTCACCCACGCCAACTGGTCGATCATCGACGGCAGCCGCGGCCAGGTGGAGAAGGACGTCACCGTGGTCGACGTCTCGCGCCAGGGCGACTGGAGCCAGGTCAAGGTCTGGTTCGACCCCGCCCGCGACCTCGGCAGCACCGTCTATCCGACCTACGGCTTCATCTACCAGTCCAGCGAGCAGGCCGCCCGCACCGCCGCCCAGAACGCGGTCCGCGTGGTCGCCCAGAGCGCCCTCAGCCAACTGGCCTCGGTCGTGCCGACCCCCGGCGCAAGCGCCCAGCAGCAGATGAACCAAGCCTCCAGCCCGACCGATCGCATCGCCGCCCTGATCCAGGCCGCGACCGGCGGGTCGGACGAGCACTAACAGCCCCTCCCGAAATCAAGCTTTTCGGCCCCGCGTCCGTTTCGAGCGGGTTCGCAAACGCGCAACTCGCCCTCGGCGCGGGAACGCCGGGGCGATTGCGGGTCGGTACTGGAAGAAAGTAGGTTGCGGAGGCGGCCAGCTGGCGGCGCCAGCTGCAAGTCGGGGGGGGCGTCGCCGCCTCCGCAAACCGAAAACGGCGGGGCCAAAACTTGGTTCCCCGCCGATTAGAAAAAATTTGGCTTTTTCGCGTCGGCGTCAAACTACGGACTGGCCGCGTATGGCGCGCATGACGAAGCTGACCACCAGCAGCACCAGGAAGATCAGGAACAGGATCTTGGCGATCGAGGCCGCCAGACCCGCCAGGGTGAAAAAGCCGAGAAAGCCGGCGATCAGCGCCAGCACGATGAAGGCTAAGGCCCAACCAAGCATGAGCGGCTCCTCTTAAGGCCAGCCCCTCAGCGCAGCCTTAAAAGGGCAACGACATGCGGTCGGGATCGTTCCGTCCGGCCCGGCTTCAGGCCGCCTTGCGGCCGGCGCCCGGGTGGAAGAACAGGGCCTGGCCGATCGCCGCCTTCACCGTCTCCGGCTGGAACGGCTTGGTGATCAGGAATGTCGGTTCGGGCCGCTCGCCAGTCAAAAGCCGCTCGGGGAAGGCGGTGATGAAGATCACCGGCACGTCGAGCTGGCCGAGGATATCCTTGACCGCATCGATGCCGGAGGAGCCATCGGCCAGCTGGATGTCGGCCAGGACCAGGCCAGGAGCCTGGCGGCGCACGGCCTCCACCGCCTCGGTGCGGGTGGCGGCGATGTCCAGCACATCGTGGCCCAGCTCACGGACCAGGCCCTCGATGTCGGCGGCGATCACCGGCTCGTCCTCGATGATCAGCACCGAAGTGGCGAGCTCCGCGTCGATCTCGCGCTGGGCCTCGGAGATCAGGCCGTCGACCCCGGCGAAGTCGACGCCCAGGATCTGGCCGGCTTCGCCCGGGGTGAAGCCTTCCAGGGCGGTCAGCAGGAAGGCCTGCCGCGAGCGCGGCGGGATGCGCATCAGCCGGCGGGCCGGGGCGCCCTCTGCCGCCGGGGCCGCGCCCGGATCGGCGCCCTCGGCGCTCCAGACCTCGTGAAAGGCGCGGTAGAGGCCGACCCGCGGGGTCAGGCCGTGATCCAGAGACACACGCCCGGCGGCGAGGGCCTCGAGCGCCTGCCGCACGAACGCGTCGCCCCTGACCTGATCGCCGGTCAGGGCGCGGGCATAGCGCCGAACATAAGGCAGATGCGGGGCCAGGCGGACCAGGAGGCTCATGTCCCTCTCCAATGCTTCCGGGCGGGCGCCCGTAGCGGCGATCGGGCGGCACGCAGGCGCCCAGCCGTGTTTCGACCCTACGCCCATATGGGAATACGAGCAGCCTGAAAACGGGCGGCCAAGCTTTGAGTTCCAATTCGTGCAGGGCCCGGAACACGCATAGCCTTGACGCGTTGATCAACTCAGCGATGCTTGCGTCGCCGACATCACCTCAAAGGGGGCGTACGTTGGGTCAACGCGACGCCAAGGATATGATCGAGCATTCGCCCGCCACACCGCCCAAACGCGCGCCTACGCCGTCCCTGGACGAGGCGCGACTGCGGCAGCAGGCCATCGGGGTCAAGCTGCGCCAGATGTTCGACGAGGTGGTCAACGAGCCGGTGCCCGAGGAATTCCTCGAAATCCTACGCCAGGCCGATGCGCACGATACGGATGGCGAGTAATGGATGATCGCGCCGCCCGGGTCGCCAAGCCCAACTCCGCCTCGACCGACGCCCAGAGCGAAGCCACATTCAAGCGCGAGCTGGTGGCGCTGATCCCGCATTTGCGCGCCTTCGCCCGCACCCTGGCCGGGGATGCGGCCAGCGCCGACGACCTGGCCCAGGAAGCGATGATGAAGGCCTGGCTGGCGCGCGACAGCTACCAGATGGGCACCAACATGAAGGCCTGGACCTTCATGATCCTGCGCAACCAGTTCTATTCCGAAAAGCGCCGCTCCTGGCGCCAGACCCAGCTCGACCAGGACGCCGCCGAGCGGACCCTGGTGGCGGTGGACGATCCGCAGGCGCCAGTGGCGCTGGACGAGCTGCGCATGGGCCTGAAGATGCTGCCGGCCGAGCAGCGCGAGGCGCTGATCCTGGTCGGCGCCGGCGGCTTCGCCTACGAGGAGGCGGCTGAGATCTGCGGCTGCGCCGTGGGCACGGTCAAGAGCCGGGTCAGCCGCGCGCGCAAGGCGCTGCAGGCGATCCTGGAATCCGGCGATTACGAGCGTGACGGCCGGGCGGCCGGCGACGCGATGAGTTCGATCCTGGCGGACGCACAGCGGCTGAGCTCGTCGCCATAACCGCGCCGATCATGAGGGGGCGGTTGTCGCCGGAACGCGATCGCCCCAGGATGCCGGCTTCACGCACGACTGGTCACTGAGTCACCGCGCCATGGCGCCGACACCCCTTTTCGACTTCGGCGCGGCCCGGATGCCGGGAACGCTGGCGACCATCCGGGTGCGCCTGGGCGCGGCCATGGCGGTGGCCCTGGCGCCGGTGCTGCTCCTGGGCGCGGCCGAGACCACCGTCGCCTACCAGAAGGACGCCCAGGAGCAACGGGCCAGCCTGGGTCTGGCCGCCGAGCGCAGCGCCGCCACCGCCCGGGCGCGCATGGAAAGCGCCAGCGTGCTCTTGGAGACCCTGGCGCCGGAATCGGTGGGGCTGGAATGCGCCCAGCGCCTGAGCGAAGTCACCGGCCGCCTGGCGGGCTATGACAACCTGATCCGTTTCGATCGCTTCGGCCGGGTGGCCTGCGCCGCCCGATCGGTGCCGGCCGACGCCCTGAGGCGCGACCGGGCCTGGTTCATCCGTCTGAGCCAGGGGATGCAGAGCACCATCATCCGCTCGCCCGAGGGCCTGGGCGGGGCGCCGGCCCTGCTGGCCGCCGAACGCGCGGACGATCGGAACGGGGCCTTCGACGGCGCCCTGGTGGCCCTGATCAACCTGGACAGCCTCAGGCCTAACCTGGCCGATCGCGCCCTGCCCCGCGGCACAGAGGTGGCGATCATCGACGAGCAGGGCCGCTACATCTCGCGCACCCGGCCCGGCGCCTTCGGCGCCGCGGGGACCGAGGTGGTCAGCGCCGCGCGGAACGGACCAGGGCCGTATATCTATTTCGGCAAGGACCAGGACGGCGAGAGCCGGGTCTTTTCCGCCGCGCCCCTGACCGGCGAGGTCTCGGTGATCCTGTCGGCGCCGGCCGAGAGCCTGTTTTCCTGGGCGGGCTTGAACCCACTCTCCAGCTTCATGTTCCCGCTGCTGGCCTTCACCCTGGCCCTGACGGCGGTGTGGGTGGTGACCGAGCGGGTGGTCGTGCGCTGGCTGGCGTATCTGAACCGGATCGCGGCCATCTACGCCAAGGGGCGCCTGTCGGTGCGGCCCAGCCAGGCCAGCCACGCCCCGCCGGAGATTCGCGAACTGGCCGTGACCATGGCCGACATGGCCGAGGCGATCGCCGCCCGCGACCAGTCGCTGCGCGATTCCCTGACCGAGAAGGACGCCCTGCTGCGCGAGATCCATCACCGGGTGAAGAACAATCTGCAGGTGATCTCCTCGCTGCTGAACCTGCAGGAGCGGTCCCTAGCCGATCCGGCGGCGCGCGCAGCCATGGCCGAGACCCGCCAGCGGGTCGGCGCCCTGGCCCTGATCTACCGCGCGCTGTACCAGGGCTCTGACATGCGCCGGGTGGACCTGCGCCAGTTCCTCAGCGACCTGATCGGCCAGATGGTGATCGAACAGCAGGCCAAGGGGATGGCGGTGCGCACCGAGCTGACCGCGGACGAACTGACCATCGACCCGGACAAGCTGGCGCCCCTGGCCCTGTTCGCCGTCGAGGCGATCAGCAACGCCCAGAAACACGCCCTGGCGGCGCACGGGGGCCTGCTGAGCGTGCGCTTCGAGGTCGACGGGGCCGAAGCCACCCTGTCGATCAGCGACGAAGGCGGGGACGCCGAGCCCTCGCTGGGCGGCGGGATCGGGGTCGGCCGGGCCCTGATGAGCGCCTTCGCCCGGCAATTGCGGGGCCGCATGGAACTGGCCCCCAACGGCCGCGGCGGGGCGACGGCGCGGCTGATCTTCCCGACGCCCGGCCTGGAAAAGGCGCCCCCGCGCCGGACGCGGCAAGCGGGCGAGGGGAACCAGCCCACGGCTCAGGCGTCTTGATTAGCAGGGAGCCAAGTCAAGGAGACCGCCATGCGTAAGATGTTGCTTTGGACTCTGCTCGCGGCCAGCCTCTCGGTGGCCGCCTGCAACACCGTCAAGGGCGCGGGCCAAGACGTCAGCGCCGCCGGCCACGCCGTCAGCGACACCGCTTCGGACGCCCAGCACCACTAAGCGTTTTTGAGTCTTTGTAACCGTCTTCTCCGCGGCGTCTCGCTTCCCTAAGTTCTGAGCGAGCCGCCGCGGAGATCTGGTTTGACGACGCCCCCTTCCCTCGCCGAGCAACTGAACGCCCAGCCCCTGCCCCTGGCCAAGCTGCTTGGGATCGAGTTGGTCGAAGCCTCCAAGACCAAGGTCATCGCGCGTCTCGTGGTGCGGGACGAGATCTGCACCGCCGGCGGCATACTGCACGGCGGCGCGTTCATGACCCTGGCCGACACCGCCGGCGCAGTCGGCGCGCACCTGAACCTGCCGGAGGGCGCGCGCACCACCACCATCGAAAGCAAGACCAATTTCCTGGGCTCGGCCACTGTAGGGACGCTCGTCACCGCCGAGGCCACGCCCGTGCATGTCGGCCGCCGCTCCTCGGTCTGGCAGACCCGCATCACCGCGCCGGACGGCAAGCTGCTGGCCCTGGTGGTCCAGACCCAGATGGTGATCTGAGCCATGCACCCCGCCAAGCCGTTCCTGGAAACCGATCCCGAGCGCCTGGAGGCCTTGGCCGCCGAACGGGGCCTGGCCCTGATTGTCGGCGTCAAGGACGGCCGCCCGCTCTGCGCCCACGCGCCGGTGCTGCTGTCGGATGGGCGGCTGCGCTTTCACCTCTCGGCCGCCAACCCCCTGGCCAGGGCGCTCGAGGACGGCGCCGTGGCCCTGGCGGTGGTGACCGGCGCGGAGGCATACGTCAGCCCCGACTGGTACGGCCTGGAGGACCAGGTGCCGACCTGGAACTATCTCTCGGCCGAGATCGAGGGGCCGGTGCGGCGGCTGGACGCCGAGGACGCCGCCGCGTTGCTGGACGACCTGTCCGCCGTCTTCGAGGCCCGACTGGCCCCCAAGCCGCCCTGGACCCGCGGCAAGATGACGCCCGGGCGGTTCGAGGCGATGCTGAACGGGATCGTCGCCTTCGAGATGCAGGTCGAACGCCTGGAGGGGGTCCGCAAGCTGGGCCAGAACAAGCCGGCCGAGGCCCGGCTTGGGGTCGCGTCGGCTCTGGAGGCGCTGGGCGTGGCCGAAATGGCCGGGCTGGTGCGCCAGACCCTAGACTGAACAAGGCGGCCGGACGCGTTTCCGTTACGGCTTTTTAATCGTGACGCCAGCGTCATTTTTCTTGACGCACACGCTTCGCCTTTGCACATTGGCTTTCGAAGGGCGCGACCTCCCCCGCGTATGCGCCCCAATCCGCGAACGGGAGCGCGAGGCCGCATGACCATCAACAACATCACCAAGGACGCCATGTACGACGCGGTGGCGCCGGACGACTTCGAGTCGATGCTCGAACTCGACCGTTACAACGCCCGCTCGACCGCCTTCGACAAGATCATCTCGGCGACCCACGACCACTTCTGGGATCCGCTGGACAAGAAGTACATCGACTTCGACGAGCCCTTCGACATCGAGAACACGCCCCTGGTGCCGGAAGACATGATCGCGGCGCTGCAGACCGACTATGTCTCGAACCACCTGTCCGATCCCAAGGAGCGGACCCGGTTCATCAACACCATCGTGCTGCACAACTTCTCCTCGATCCTGCATGGCGAGCAGGGCGCGCTGAACCTGTCGGCCTCGCTCTGCCATGTGCTGAAGGACCAGGGGGCGCAGGAATACGCCGCCAACCAGACCCGCGAAGAGGCGCGCCACGTCACCGCCTTCGCCAAGTACATCAAGAGCCGCTGGGGCCGTCCGCTGGAATGCGGCCCGGTGCTGAAGGACCTGCTGGTCGAGATCATCGGCGCGCCGGAGGTCTACAAGAAGATCATCGGCATGCAGATGCTGATCGAGGGCCTGGCCATGGGCGCCTTCGCCAGCTTCTTCAACACGATCACCGACCCGCTGGGCAAGAAGCTGCTGCAGCTGGTGATGACCGACGAGGCCTTCCACCACAAGTTCGGCAAGATCTGGGCCGACCGCACGGTGCCGAAGCTGACGGCGGAAGAACATGCGATCATCGAGGACTGGGCGGCGCACTGCTTCCAGGTGCTGCTGTTCAACCTGGTGGCCCCCTCGCAGCAGGCGGCGATCTACGCCGACTTCGGCCTCGATCCCGACAAGGTGATGGAAGCCTTCAGCGAGGTGATGACCGACGACGTGCGCCGCGAGGGCATGAAGGAATCGGCCAACATCTTCCGCGTGCTGATCAAGACCCTGCTGAACGCCGGCATCATCACCGACCGCACCCGCGCCTTCTACGCCATGTATATCGACATGGACGAGCTGAAGGCCGAGGGCGATCGCATGGTCGGCGACGACATCGCCGAGGAAGGCATCCGTTTCCTGCAGGAAATCAATTTCAAGGATCGCACCGCGGTCGAGGTTCTCATCGCCGCGGAATAGCCTTAAGGTCCAGCTAGGCCTCATCGCCCCGTCGCAACCCGGCGGGGCGATTTGGTGTTTGGGGGTCGTGGACGATCCTTTGGACTTGGGACCTGGGTATGCAAGCTTCGCGTTGGATGGGTTCGGCGGTGCAGACTAAGGGCGGCATGCGGCGTGCAGGTCCGGGCGCCCGTATGGCTGCCGTCGCCCTCGCCGCCTGCGTGCTCGGCGGCTGGATCGCCGAGGCGGCGCCCTCGGCGACCACCAAGCCGGTGGACCCGAAGCGCTATACCGGCCGCTGGTACGAAGTGGCGCGGTTGCCGAACAAGATCCAGTCCAATTGCGCGGCGGCCACCTCCGACTGGTCGCGCGACCCCGACGGCGAGTTCGAGGTCGTGCAGACCTGCCACATGGGCGCGGCCAACGGTCAGGCCAAGGTCTGGCGCGGTTCGGGCAAGATCGTCGACGAAGCCACCAATTCCCGGTTCCGTATCGGCTTCTTCGGCGGCCTGGTGCAGATGGACTATGCGGTGCTCGACCGCGGCGACGACTACAGCTGGTGCATGCTGACCGCCTCGAACCCGAAGTGGTTCTGGATCATGTCCCGCCGCCCGAACCTAAGCCCCGCCGAAAAGGCCGCCCTGGTCGCCCGCGCCCAGGCCCTGGGGTTCGATACCTCGAAGCTGATCTTCGACGCGCCGCCAGCGACATAGCCCGGTCTACCGCGCGCGACAGGCGGCTTGCCAAAAGAACGTAACCTGAACAATATTCGGGCATGGACGTCATCGTCTCCGTCAGCCCCTCCCGGCCCGAAACCACCGAAGCGGTGACACGCGGGGCTGCGCGGCTGCTGGTGTCGCTGAACTACATGCCCCTGGCCGAGGTGACCCTGCCCAACGGCCGGCGGGCCGACCTGATGGCCTTGGGCCCCAAGGGCGAGATCGCCATCATCGAGGTCAAGTCGGGGCTGGAGGACTATCGGATCGACCGCAAATGGGGCGAGTATGGACCCTATTGCGACCTGTTCTATTTCGCCGTGGCGCCGCACTTCCCGCGCCAGCACCTGCCCGAGGGGCCGGGCCTGATCATCGCCGACGGCTTCGGCGGGGCGGTGGTGATCGACGCGCCCCACGCCCCCCTGGTCGCGGCGCGGCGCAAGGCCCTGACCCTCGGCTTCGGCCGCCTGGCGGCGATGCGAAGCCTGGGGATCACTGCGGCCCTGGAAGGATAGACCCTACCGCGGGGCGCGCTTGGCCAGGATGCGCTGCAGGGTGCGGCGGTGCATGTTCAGGCGGCGGGCGGTTTCCGAGACGTTGTGGCCGCACAGCTCATAGACCCGCTGGATGTGCTCCCAGCGCACCCGGTCGGCCGACATGGGGTTTTCCGGCGGCGCAGGGTTTTCGTCGTGCCTGGCCAGCAGCGCGCGCAGGACGTCGTCGGCGTCGGCGGGCTTGGCCAGGTAGTCGACCGCGCCGGCCTTGACCGCAGCCACCGCGGTGGCGATGGCGCCGTAGCCGGTCAGCATCACCACCCGGGCGTCGGGGCGGGCGTTGCGGATCGTCTCCACCACCTGCAGGCCGTTGCCGTCGTCCAGCCGCATGTCCAGCACCGCGAAGGCGGGCGGGTGGGCCTTGACCGCGGCCACGGCCTCGGCGACCGAGGCCGCCAGGGTGGGTTGAAAGCCCCGAGACTCCAAAGCCCGGCCCAGACGGACCCGCAGGGCGGAGTCGTCGTCCATCACCAAAAGGCTCTTGTCGGGCAGTTGGGCCACAGCTTCCGTCAGATCAGACATTGCTCACCCCAGGCGCCACATGCGCTTTATTTTTCCGAGACCTATGATGTCGCTGATATTTTGCACTCATCAAGTCCCTTTTTTGTTGAGCGTTTTCTAAGATTCGCCCAGAGCGGGTCCGCCCAGTTCGAAACCACCCGGAACGGGCGGGGCTTCGATGGCTTCGCGGGCCCAGCGGGCCGCGATTACGGCCCCGCCGCGCCGGCCATTGAAATGCTGAACCACCGCGCCGGTTCGCTCCAGCAGCGTCTTGGCGATAAAGAATCCTAGCCCCATGCCCATGTGGCCGGAGCGCGAACCCTCGGCGTTGGGGCGGCTGGTGATGTAGGGCTGGCCGAGCTGCGCCAGCACGTCGGGCGAAAAGCCGGGGCCGTCGTCGCGAACCTCGACGCCGATCGAACGCTCGTCGAAGCGCACGCTGACCAGCACCTCGGATTTCGCGAAATCGACCGCGTTCTCGACGAACGAGGTCATGGCGTGCAGCACCTCGGGCATGCGCCGGATCTCGGGCGGGCGGGCGCCGGGCGGGCCGGCCACCACCGCCTCGACGCGGATCTCGGTGTCGAGGTGCCGCTCGATCACTTCGTTGAGGAACTGCAGCAGGGTCATGCGCGCATGCACGGCCTGGTCGGTGGTGTCGGGCTCCTCGGTCAGGCGGGTCAGGATTTCGCGGCAGCGCTCGGCCTGGCCGACCAGGAGCTCGGCGTCGTCGCGCACGCTGTCATTGGGCGCCTCGCGCACCATCTCCTTGGCGACGATGGAGATGGTGGCCAAGGGCGTGCCCAGTTCGTGCGCGGCGGCGGCGGCCAGGCCGCCCAGGGCCGAGAGCCGCTGCTCGCGCGCCAGCACCTTGTGGGTGACGTTCAGGGCCAGCTCCATGCGCTTGGCCTCAGCCGCCGCGCGCCAGGCGTAGAAGGCGGTCAGGCCCATGCCCGAGAGCACGGCAAGCAGCATGACCCCTTTGAGCAGCACGGGCGTCGCCGGCGGAGGGTCGGTGGGCCAGGGCAGAGGCGCGGCCCAGAAGGTCATCACTACCGCCATCGCGGCGGCCATCAGGGCCAGGACCAGGGCCTTCTTCTCGTCCAGGATCGAGGCGGCCATGGTCACCGGCGCGATCAGCATCAGCGCGAACGGGTTGACGATGCCGCCGGTCAGCATCAGGAGCGCCGAGACCTGCACGATGTTGAAGCCCAGCTGCACCACCAGCTGGCTGTCGCGCGAGGGACCCAGCGCCCGCACCGAAAGGCTGACCGCCAGGTTGAAGGCGGCGGTGCCGGCGATCACCAAAAGGCAGGCCAGGTATTGCAGGTGCAGGCGCAGGGCGAAGGCCAGACCGAACAGGACCAGCTCGCCGCCCAGGCTGAACCAGCGTAGCCGGACCAGGACGTCGAGGTTCAGACGGCCGTGCGCGATCAGGCCGTCGCCGATCAGGCCGTCATCTTGCCCTGAACTGGCCGCAGGCTTATCGAGAAAAGCCAGCCGGGCGCCAGATTTCGCCGGGTTGTCCACGAACCTGAGCCTAGCCTCCCTTGTGAAGTTGGGCCAGCCCAGAGCGGGATGCGAAAAAGTGGATACCGGACTTTCGCGCCAATCCCGCTCCAAACGCGATCCGGAGGTTGTGAACCGCATGGGCCTGAAGAGACGCGCCGCTTTGGCCCTTATGCTGGGCGCGGCCCTGGGCCTCGGCGCCTGCGGCAAGCCTGCGGGTCAGGGTGGAAGCTCGGGGTCCGGCGTGCAGCTCGGCGGGCCGTTCCAGCTGACCGATCAGACCGGCAAGCCGGTGGACCAGGGTCTGCTCAAGGGCAAGTGGACCGCGGTCTTCTTCGGCTACACCTATTGCCCGGACGTCTGTCCGACCACCCTTCAGACCTTGGGCTCAGCCAGCGACCTTCTGGGCGCCCGCGCCAAGAATTTCCAGGTGGTTTTCATCACCGTCGACCCACAGCGGGATACGCCGAGCCAGCTGAAGGACTATCTGTCCAGCTCGTCCTTTCCGCGGGGGGTCATCGGCCTGACCGGGACGCCGGACCAGATCGCCAAGGTCGCCGGCGAGTACAAGGTCTATTTCCAGAAGAGCGGTTCGGGGGCGAACTATTCGGTCGACCACTCATCGGCCATCTATCTGATGAACCCCCATGGGGATTTCGACAGCGTGATCGCCTTCGGCCTGAAGCCGGAAGACATCCGCGACCAGATCGCCAAGGCGATGGGCAAGCAGGGCTGAACCCGACCCTTTTGCGGTGCGAAACAACCGCCGACGGCGTTTAGCCGCAGGAAGCGACTCGCCCGAAGGGATTAGCCTCTGTTCATCTGTCACTATTTATTGTGCAGTGCACACGCGCCGACTCGCGCGAAGGATCCGCTGATGCTCTACTCGATGCACGAAGCCGCCTACTACGCCTCGACGCCGATGCGTCTGGCGGCGCGTATCGCCCGGGAGGCCTGGAGCTCGCCGGTCAACCCGGCCGCCGACACCCAGCTGGGCCGCACCCTGTTCGCCGCCTCGGACCTGTTCGCCAACGTCACCCGCCGCTATGGCAAGCCCGACTGGGGCATAGACAGCGTGCAGATCGAGGGCGTCGATGTTCGTGTGCGCCCGGTGGTCGAGTGGTCATCGCCCTGGGTCCGGCTGGTCCACTTCAGCCGCGACATGACCGACATGCGCCGCGCCGGCCGCAAGGCGATCGAGCCGGCGGTGCTGATCGTGGCCCCCCTTTCAGGTCACTACGCAACCTTGTTGCGGGGAACCGTCCAGACCTTCCTGCAGGACCACGAGGTCTACATCACCGACTGGGCCAACGCCCGTGACGTGCCGATGCTGGAGGGACGGTTCGACTTCCACGACTATATCGACCATGTGCGTGAAATGCTGCGGCACATGGGCCCGCGCCCGCACGTGGTGGCGGTTTGTCAGCCCGGCCCGCCGGTGCTGGCCGCCGCCAGCCTGATGGCCGAGGACGACGAGACCAGCCGCCCGGCCAGCATGACCTTCATGGGCTCGCCGATCGATGCGCGCCTGTCGCCGACGGTGACCAACAAGCTGGCCGAGGAACGGCCGTTCACCTGGTTCCAGCGCAGCATGATCTACACCGTGCCGGCGCCGTATCCAGGGGCGCTGCGCCGCGTCTATCCGGGCTTCGTGCAGCTCTACAGCTTCATGTCCATGAACCTCGAGCGGCACCAGGAGGCGCACAAGCGCTATTTCAACCACCTGGTCTCGGGGGACGGCGACAGCGCCGACAAGCACCTGGAGTTCTACGACGAGTACCTGTCGGTGCTGGACATGACCGAGGAATTCTATCTGCAGACGATCGACATCGTCTTCCAGCAGTACCTCTTGCCCAAGGGCGAGCTGCATCACCGTGACCGGCTGGTGAAGCCCGCGGCGATCAAGGACATCGGCCTGATGACGGTCGAGGGCGAGCTGGACGACATCTCCGGCATCGGCCAGACCCAGGCCGCCCATGGCCTGTGCAGCGGCATCCCCGACGATCTGAAGGAGGACTATGTCCAGCCCAAGGTCGGCCACTACGGGGTGTTCAACGGCCGCCGCTTCCGCGAGGAGATCTATCCCCGCGTGCGCGAGTTCATTCTGAAGGCGGAAGCGACGGTCTAGCGCCCTGCGCTGCTCGTTGCAGCGCGGTGCTCGTCCGACGCCCTGTGCATGCCCAGAGCAAGGCCGCTCGCCACCAGAAGGGCGGCGAATACGACCAGTACCTGTCCGATGCGCCAGCGCTCGAGCATGCGCCTATCCCCTCACCATTTTGGGGAATTCTAGCGTCACGGCGAAGCTTTCAGTGTGACAGCGGTCACACCGCCTCGCCGCAGACCTCGCCCATGGCGTCGAAATGGCCGTCCTGGCCGGGCGGGGCCGGCGGAGGCGCCAGCCGCGTCCGGATCTCGGCGCCGGGCTCTAGCAGACGATGCACCGGGCAGCGGTCGGCGATCTGCATCAGCCGCTCAATCTGGTCGGGGGCGAGGTCGCCGCCCAGGCTGACCACCCGCTCGAACCGCTCCGGCTTTTCCGCCTCGGGGGCGCGCTTGTGCGCCACGGCCACCGAGACGGTCCCCAGCGGCAGGCCCTTGCGCTCTGCGTACATGCGCAGGGTCATGGCGGTGCAGGCGCCGAGCCCGGCGCTGACCAGCTCGAACGGCGATGGGCCCGAGCCCAGGCCGCCGACCTCGACCGGCTCGTCGGCCAGAAAATGGGTGCGGCCGACCCGGACTTCAGCCTGGAACTGGCCGGCGCCGGTCTCCTCGACGATCACGGTATGGGCGGCCTCGGCGTCGGGCGCAGCCTGCTCTGGCGCGGGGATCAGATAGCGCGAGGCCCAGGCGGCGATCACCTCGGCGGCGTACTCGGAATCGACCGAGCGGGTCAAAAGATGGTCGGCGCTGTCCAGCGAAACGTAGCTCTTGGGGTGGCGGGCGGCGAGGAAGATCTGCTGCGCGTTGTCGACGCCCACGGTCTCGTCCAGGGGCGCGTGCATCACCAGGAGCGGGCGGCGCAGGGCGTGGATGCGCTCGGCCAGCCGGTGGCCGGCGAGGTCGTCGACAAAGGCGCGGCGCACGGTGAAGGGGCGCCCGCCGAGCGTCACCTGGGCCTCGCCCTCAGCCAGGATCGCCGGCAGGGCGTCGGCGAACTGGTGGGTGACGTGGCTGACGTCGAAGGGCGCGCCGATAGTCGCCACCGCCTTCAGGCTCTCCAGCTCCGGCGCCGCCGCCAGCACCGCCGCCCCGCCCAGGCTGTGGCCGATCAGCAGCTGGGGCGCGATATCGGCCGCGACCATGGCCCGCGCCGCCTCGATCAGGTCGGCCACATCGCCGGTGAACGTACTGTCGGCGAAGGCGCCCTCGCTCTGGCCCAGGCCGGAGAAATCGAAGCGCAGCACGGCGATGCCGCGGCCGTTCAGCGCCCGGGAGACGTGGGTCGCGGCCAGGGAGTTCTTGGTGCAGGTGAAGCAGTGGGCGAACAGGGCATAGGCCAGGACCGGGCCGTCGGGCAGGTCGAGGCGGCCGGACAGCCGATGCCCGCGGGCGCCGGTGAAGTCGAAAACCTGGGTGGTCATGGCCGGGCCCTCAGCGCAGGCGGGTGGTGATCGCGACCCCGGCCTTCAGGGTCAGGGTCACCGGGGTGCGTTCGGCTATGTCGGCAAGGCGGGCGCGCTGCGCATCGTCCAGATCGCCCTCGAGCGTCAGGGTGCGCTCGATCTTCTGGCTGTCGCCGTCGCGAGTGAACAGCAGGGCCACATCGACACCGGCGAGGGGCCAGGACTTGCGCTCGGCGTACATCTTCAGGGTGATCGAGGTGCAGGCGCCCAGGGCCGCGAGCAGCAGCTCATAGGGCGCCGGGCCGGCGTCCTGGCCGCCGAGGTCGGCGTGCTCGTCGGCGACCAGGGCGTGATGGCCGGCCTTGAGGTCGACGCGGTAGCGGGTTTCGCCGACGTGGGCGTGGGCTCTGGCCATGGCTTTCACTCCTGGGCTTCGAACGACAGAGGTAGGCTGGGCCACGCCCAATCTCCAGGGCCGGTTTGGGATCACCTTGGGCGCCGGCGCGTTGCCTTGGTCGAACAAGGCGACAGAGGAGAACCGGACATGACCAGCGACCAGATCCTGGGCGGGGCGCGAAACGGCATTGGCCGCGCAGAGGAAGCCTATGGCGAAGCGACCGGATCCAGCCACATGAAGGCGATGGGCCGTGTGGACCAGGCGATGGGCTCCCTGCAGTCACGCTTTGGCGCCATGCGGGGCCGGGCACGGGAATACTATGCCGATGCGGAGTCTTTCACAGCTGAACAGCCGCTGAAAGCCCTGGCCATCGCCCTCGGCGCCGGCGTCCTTCTCGGCATCTTGATGCGTGGGCGCTGAGGCGGGCGGTATCCGCTAACTATTTGATTGGCCAAGGTGAAACCAGGCGTCCTGGGGATTGTTGGTGATCTGCAAGCCGTAGCGGGGAAGCTGCGGCGGCGACCTCACTGGCAACAGATCGCTCGATTGCGCGCGATCCCCTCAGGAGCAGTTCACCATGGCCAACGAACGGTACGGATCCGACGACCACGATCGGCGCGTGCGGCTGGGTCGAAACCCACCGGTCCACGAAGGCGACTATGACAGGGAGGGGCGCGGCTACAGCCAGGATCGGCTCCAGGGCCGCGATAACCATCTCCAGGAGGATCGCTCCTTCTCGCCCGGCGGCGGCGATCCCTATGGCGACTACGGACAGGGCTACGGGGCGGATCGCTTCGACCGCGATCGCTATGAGCGAGAGGATCGCGGTTATCGCTCAGGCGAGTTCGATCGCGGATATGGGCGTTTCGACCGGCGCGGGCGAGACGAGGCCGGGCCGCTCCACCAGAACCAATACGGCCCGAACCGCGGCGTGGAGATGAACCCGGGCTATGGCGAACGCCAGGGCGGCTATGGCTATGGCTCCGGCGGCGGGCGGAAGGGCGGCGATACGGGATCCTATGCCTATCGTGGGGGATTGGGCCGCTGGATCGGCGCTGAAAACCCGATGTTGGCCGACCAGGCGGACGGTCACACCGGCCCGCACCGCGGTCGCGGCCCCAAGAACTATGTGCGTTCGGACGAGCGCATCCGCGAGGACGTCAGCGACCGGTTGGCCGATCACGCCCACCTCGACGCCTCGGACATCGACGTTCAGGTCAAGAGCGGCGAGGTGACGCTCAGCGGCACGGTCGAAGATCGCCACGCCAAACGGCGGGCCGAGGACTGCGCCGAGGACGTGTCGGGCGTGAGGCATGTGCAGAACAATCTGCGGGTCAAGGCCGCCGATCCCGCCATGAACTCGACCGGCGTCGCGGCGTCCGGCAACCACGGCCGCATGGGCTGAAAACGAAAGCGGGCGGCCCATCGCTGGACCGCCCGCCAATACTCCGGCAGGAGCTGAAAGCCTTACTCGGCCGCCGGCTCCGCCGCCTTTTCCTTCTTGGTCAGGTCTTCGCCAGTCTCCTGGTCGACCACCTTCATCGACAGCTTGGTCTTGCCGCGGTCGTCGAAGCCCATCAGCTTGACCTTGACGATCTGGCCTTCGGTCAAGACGTCCGAGGGCTTGGCCACCCGCTCGTTGCTGATCTGGCTGACGTGGACCAGGCCGTCCTTGGCGCCGAAGAAGTTCACGAAGGCGCCGAAATCGACCACCTTGACGACCTTGCCGTCATAGATGGCGCCGACTTCGGGCTCCGAGGTCAGCGACTTGATCCAGTCGATGGCGGCCTTGATCTTGGCCCCGTCGCTGGCCGAGACCTTGATCACGCCCTCGTCGTTGACGTCGACCTTGGCGCCGGTGGTGGCCACGATCTCGCGGATCACCTTTCCGCCGGTGCCGATCACGTCGCGGATCTTGTCGGTCGGGATCGAGATGGTCTCGATCTTGGGCGCGTATTCGCCGATCTCTTCGCGGGCGCCGGAGATGGCCTTGGCCATCTCGCCCAGGATGTGGATGCGCCCGGCCTTGGCCTGTTCCAGGGCCTTCTGCATGATCTCCTCGGTGATGCCGGGGATCTTGATGTCCATCTGCAGCGAGGTGATGCCGTCCTCGGTGCCGGCGACCTTGAAGTCCATGTCGCCCAGGTGGTCTTCGTCACCCAGGATGTCCGACAGCACCACATAGCCATCCGGCTCGAGGATCAGGCCCATGGCGATGCCGCTGACCGGCTTCTTCAGGGGCACGCCCGCGTCCATCAGGGCGAGCGAGGAGCCGCAGACGCTGGCCATGGACGAGGAGCCGTTCGACTCCATGATCTCCGACACCAGGCGGATGGTGTAGGGGAACTCGGTCTTGGCCGGCAGCATCGGGCGCACGGCGCGCCAGGCCAGCTTGCCGTGGCCGATTTCGCGGCGGCCCGGCGAGCCCATGCGGCCCGTCTCGCCCACCGAGAAGGGCGGGAAGTTGTAGTGCAGCAGGAAGCTTTCCTTGTAGGTGCCTTCCAGGGCGTCGATGAACTGCTCGTCGTCGCCGGTGCCCAGGGTGGCCACGACCAGGGCCTGGGTCTCGCCGCGGGTGAACAGGGCCGAGCCGTGGGCGCGCGGCAGCACGCCGACTTCCGAGACGATCGGGCGGACCTTGTCGAGGTCGCGGCCGTCGATGCGCTTCTTGGTCAGGAGGGCGTCGCGGCGCAGAACCGAGGCTTCGCATTCCTTGAAGGCGTAGCCGAACTTGGGCGCTTCATAGCCGTCCGGGTTGGTCTCGGACTTGACCAGGGCCGCGGCGGCCTTGGCCTTGGCGGCGCCGACGGCGGCGTGGCGTTCCTGCTTCAGCTTCAGCTTGTAGGCGGCCTTCAGGTCTTCGCCGACGAGGCCGGTGATCTTTTCGATCAGCGGGTTCAAGTCCTCGGCCTGGAAGTCCCAGGGCTCCTTGGCGGCGTGCTCGGCCAGGTCGATGATCGCATCGATCACCGGCTGGAAGCCGCGATGGGCGAACATGACGCCGCCCAGCACCTGCTCTTCGGTCAGTTCCTGGATCTCGGACTCGACCATCATCACCGCGTCGTGGGTGCCGGCGACGACCAGGTCCATCTTGTTGTCTTCACCCAGCTGGTCGTGGGTGGGGTTCAGCACGTATTCGCCGTCGATGAAGCCGACGCGGGCGGCGCCGATCGGGCCCATGAACGGCACGCCCGACAGGGTCAGGGCGGCGGACACGGCGACCATGGCGACGATGTCGGGATCGTTCTCCAGGTCATGCGCCAGGACGGTGGCGACGACTTGCGTCTCGTGCTTGAAGCCCTTGACGAACAGGGGGCGGATCGGGCGGTCGATCAGGCGGGAGACCAGGGTCTCCTTTTCCGACGGACGGCCTTCGCGCTTGAAGAAGCCGCCCGGGATCTTGCCGGCGGCGTAGGTCTTTTCCTGGTAGTTGACGGTCAGGGGGAAGAAGTCGAGCCCGGGCTTGGGCGCCTTCTCCGCCACGACGGTGGCCAGGACCACGGTCTCGCCGTAGGTGGCCAGGACAGAGGCGTCGGCCTGACGGGCGATGCGGCCGGTCTCCAGGGTCAGCTTGCGGCCGGCCCAGTCGATGGATTTGCGTTTGATGTCGAACATTGTCGTCTTTCTTTCGTGTCCTGAGGACCCATTTCCTCAGGCTGCGGACAGGGGGCGGGGCCCGTGGGCGTTCCGGATTCCTCATCCAAATCGACAGGCTGACGAGGATTGCGTTGGAACCCCCGGCGTACATCGGGCCTGAGCAGCTCAGGTCCTGAAAACCGCCACCTCCTTGCCTGTCGAAGGAGAGCGGCGGGCAGATACGTTTACGTCCTCCGGGCCCAGGGCCCGAAGGACGCAGACTTAAATCATTCCTTCCCTGGCGTCATGCTGAGCCGCAACGGCGCAGCTCTGCACGGCATGGAGGACGTCAAGGGCGCGCAGATTAGCGGCGCAGGCCCAGGGTTTCGATCAGGGCCTGGTAGCGGCCCTGGTCCTTGGACTTCAGGTGATCCAGAAGGCTCCGGCGCTGCGAGACCAGCTTGAGCAGGCCGCGACGCGAGTGGTTGTCCTTCTTGTGGGTCTTGAAGTGCTCGGTGAGGTTGGCGATGCGTTCGGAAAGGATCGCGACCTGCACTTCGGCCGAACCGGTGTCGTGGTCCGAGCGGGCGTGGGTGTGGATCAGTTCGGTCTTGCGTTCGGCGGTGATCGACATCGGGGTCTCCGAAATTAGAGGTTGAAGACGCGTGTCGGGCTGAGTTGCCCGGCCCGCATCTCGCAGATCGAGACCGCGCTGCCGCCATGCGTCGCCAAAACGGTTCGGGACGCGAAGCCATTCCCCGAGGGGTCAGCCAGACGCGCCTTCAGCGTTTCGACCTGTCTGGGAAGCAGAACGATCGGTCGCCCTTGCGAGAGCCTGAAGGCGTCTTCGGCGGTCACGGCCATCACCGGGATGTCGTCCAGTGCGGTCTCGACCGGAAGCAGAACCTCCGAGGCGCGGCCCGTATGGCACAAATCTTCCAGCTTTTCCAGTGTGACGG
Source organism: Phenylobacterium montanum (assembly GCF_018135625.1). Lineage (NCBI taxonomy): Bacteria > Pseudomonadati > Pseudomonadota > Alphaproteobacteria > Caulobacterales > Caulobacteraceae > Poindextera > Poindextera montana. The sequence continues at coordinate 3,842,293 of NZ_CP073078.1, read as the reverse complement.
AATCTTCGGCCCTGAAGGCCCCGACGCGCAGGCGCCGCAGGGCCGAGACATGGCCGCAGGCCCCGACGGCGATGGCCAGGTCGCGGGCCAGGGCGCGGACATAGGTGCCCTTGCCGCAGTCGATCTCGATGTCGAGGTGCTCCGCGTCCGGCGCGCCGGTGACGCGGGCCGAATGGATCACCACCTTGCGCGGGGCCAGTTCGACCTCGACGCCCTCGCGGGCCAGGTCATAGGCGCGCTCGCCGTCAATCTTGATGGCGGAATAGGCGGGCGGGACCTGTTCGATCTCGCCGACGAAGGCCTTCAGCGCCTCGGCGGCGGCCTCGGGCGCGGGCCGCACGTCGGAGCGGGCGGTGATCTCGCCCTCGCGGTCGAAGGTCGTGGTCGTGGCGCCCCAGGCGATGGTGAAGGCGTAGGTCTTGTCGGCCTCGACCAGGTAGGGGACCGTCTTGGTGGCTTCCCCGAGCGCGATGGGCAGGACGCCGGTGGCCAGGGGGTCGAGCGTGCCGGCGTGGCCGGCCTTCTGGGCGTTGAAGGCGCGGCGCACGCGGCTGACCGCCTGGGTCGAGCCGAGGTTCAGGGGCTTGTCCAGCACCACCCAGCCGTGGACGGCGTCGCCCTTGCGCCTACGCCCCATAACCGTCCTCGCCGTCCCCCGCGGCGGCCTCGTCCTCGGCCTCGAGGTCGCGGCGCACGCGCGGGTCGTCGAACAGGCGGTCGATGCGGGCGGCCTCGTTGAAGCTCTCGTCGTGGAGGAAGCGCAGGTCGGGGGTGAACTTCATGTCGATCCCGTGGCCCAGCCGCCCGCGCAGGAACTTCGCCGAGCGGTTCAGGGCGCTGACCACCTTGTCGGCGTGGACGCCGCCCAGCGGCTCGACGAAGCAGTGGGCGTGCTTCAGGTCGGGCGACATGCGCACCTCGGTTACGGTGACCGAGACCCCGGCCAGGTCGGGGTCGGCGAAGTCCTCTTCGCGCAGGATCTCGACCAGGGCGTGGCGGATCAGTTCGCCCGCGCGCAGCTGGCGCTGGGTCGGGCCGGCCGCGGGCCTTTGGCCGCGCCCGTGAGAGGAGGTGGGTCTGGAGTGGCGGGACATGGGTGCGTCCGCGCAAGGGCGCGGTCTTTCTGGTTCGGCCCCCGGGATCGGGAGGGCGGGGTTACTACATCGCGGGCGCGCGGGTGTCCAGCACCACGGCGCCTCTCCCCTTTTGCCCGGGGAGGGTGCATGTTGCGCGCGAATCGGCGGCATGGGCTCTCGGGGTCGTCAGGGGAAAGCTTCGATGCGTCGAGCGACAGCGGCGATCACGGCGGCGGTGTCGATGCTCGCCGCATCGCCGGCCCTGGCCAACGCCCCGGTGGGGATGAGCCCCCAGCCCCTGTTCCACCTGGGCCCCGCCAAGCCGCAGCCCAGCCTGGCCTTCAGCTACGACGGCTTTTCGGTGGACGCCAGCCGCACGCCCAAGGGCGTATCGGCCGACAAGGCCGTGCGGCAGATCAAGGCCCAGATCGACCTGGTCACCCACGTGGGGCTGAAGCCCGAGGTCGTGGCCTTCATGCGCACCGTGCCGGTGCTGGCCGATCCGGCCAAGCCCAATGCGCCGGGGGAATCGGCCCGCTACGTCCCCGGCCAGGGGGTGATGATCCGCGTCTCGCGCCTGTCGCCGAAGAAGGCGGTGCTGCTGGAAGGCCTTCTGGAAGCCTATCACGACCAGCGCCTGGCCCCCGGCCAGCGGGCGGACGTGACCCGCTTTCGCACCGAGGCCGCCTCCCGCACCCCGCCGGTCTGGCCCAAGACCGCGATGATGCTGCAGTCGGACAGCGCCTTCTTCGCCCTGACCTCCAGCGCCTATCTCTACGGCGCCATCACCCGCGAGCCCTATACCCGCAAGGACCTGCGCCAGACCCAGCCGCGCTACTACCGCTGGCTGGCGGACCTGTACGACCAGGGGCGGGTCAGGGGGTAGGGGCGTTCGACCGCCTCTCCTCGCCCGACGTACTCACGCGATGCACGAAGCTCAGCCGGAGCGGTTCGCGGGCGTGGTCATGGATTGGGTGGGCAAGCTGGCGAGGTGAGCCGCGGCCTCGATCTTGGGGTGATGCGGACGATAGTCGCGGCGACTTCCGACAACCGGACCTTCGGAAGGTCGGTAGAGGGTGGATGGCAGACCTTCAATGAGCGACAAAATCTACGCATGTCGTGCTACGCTGAACCTTAGCCCCTCGGCCGAGTGAAGCCCATGAACACCGAGCTTCTTGAGTTCACGCGGCTGGCGCTGGAGAAGGGGATCGCCCGCGATCAAATCGCAAGCGCCCTCAGACAGGCGGGATGGAGCGAAGCTGACGTGCGCGCGGCCGCGAACGCTTTCGCGCCGGTCGAGTTTCCTCTGCCGGTACCCCGTCCAAGGCCATACTTGTCGGCCCAGGAAGTCTTCTCCTACGCCCTCTTCTTCGCCGCCCTCTACGTCAGCGCCTTTAACCTGGGGGCGCTCGTCTTCGGCTTCATCGACCTGGCCTTTCCGGACGTTTCACGCCACGGCATGGCGCTGATCGCGCCTGTCTGGGCTGTCGGGGCTGATCGCAATGAACTGATCTTGGACCACATGCGGGGCAACATCGCCGCGCTGGTGGTGGCCTTTCCACTTTTTCTTTTCATGCAGCGCCTCATCCATCGCTCGATTGCCAGCGATCCGACGAAGCGGCAATCGCGCCCGCGCAAGTGGATGACCTATATCACCCTGTTTATCGCCGCATCGGCCCTGATCGGGGATCTCTCGGCACTCGTCTACAACGCGCTCGGGGGTGACCTCACCGTCCGGGTCGTGCTTCGGCTTGCAACGATTGCGGTGATCGCTGGCGGCGCCTTCAGCTATCTCCTCTGGGACATCAGGACGGACGAGCGGCCGTGAAGCTCACGTCGACCAGCACCTTCACCGCCATCGCCGTGGCGCTGGTCGTGGCCAGCCTCGCGGTGGGCTTCTATCTCGTCGGCCCGCCCGGCGAGGTGCGGGCGCACCGCCTGGATGGCGAGCGGCTCTCGCACCTGCAGAGCGTGGAGAGTGCTGTTGACTCGTATCAGACCCAGCAAGGGGCGCTGCCCGCGACCCTCCAGGCAGCGGTCGAGCAAAGCAACGTCGTAACGGGCCAGACCCGGGACCCCGAGACCGGCGCGCCCCTTGAGTACCGGCGCACGAGTTCGACTACCTACGACCTCTGCGCCCGTTTCGCTGCGGCCTCAAGCGAGGGCGTAGCTATGCGATGGCGTCACGGGCCAGGACGCCAATGTTTCAGCTTTCAGATCAAACCGCGCCAGACACCCCCGCAGCTTGGTTACGGCTTCGTTCCCCAGCCCGCGCCCGCCCCAGCCATACGCTCGCGATGAGATGTCCTTGCCGCGCTCATAGAGGCGTCGGCTGCCTACTCTCCCAGGCACGGCAGCACGGCGGCGCTGAACATGCGCTGCTGCCCGCCTCTCGACTGAGCAGGAGTCATCTGCTCTCGACGGGGCGAATGTCCGCTCAGGGTCGTGAGCTGCCGGCAGAGACCTCGCCGAAACTCGCCGTTCCCTTGTCGTGACGCCGGCCATCGCCCATGAAGGGGGCGTGACCCAGGCCTCGTCCGATCTCCGCGCGCCGCATCCGCCATGCCGCCAGCGATCCCTGGCGTCGGCCGTGGGGCGCCGCCGATGACCGCCGCCTCCAAGCCCCGCGGCCCCAAGCGGACGCCGCAGGAGAGCGCCGCGTTTCGCGAGCGGCTGATCGCGGCGGCGCGGGCGCTGTTCGTCGAGGAGGGGTTCGAGGCGGTCTCCATCCGGCGGATCGCCCAGCGCGCCGGCTGCCCGCCGATGACCTTCTATGTGTTCTTCAAGTCCAAGCGCGAACTGTTGCGGCACATCTGGGAGGACGTGTTCGCCGACCTTTTCGCCCAGTGCGCGCCCGCGGCGGCGGGGCCGGGCGATCCGGAGCGGCGCCTGGCCGCCCTGCTGCGGGCGATCGTCGCCTATTGGCTGCAGCATCCGGACAATTATCGCGTGGTGTTCATGCACCAGGACCGGGTGACGGCGCCGGACGAGGCCTACTATGTCGACAGCTCGGCGATCCGCGAACGGTTCCAGCTGATCGACGGCCTGATCGCCGAAGGCGTCGCCGAGGGCGTGTTCGACGCGGCCGACGTCGAGGTCGCCGCTCAGCTGGTGCTGGTCAACATGGTCGGCCTGGCCCACGTGCTGATCACCATTCCGGAATTCCCCTGGCGGCGCGAGGCGCTGGTGGAGCAGGCGGTCCGCAGCCTGCTGCGAGGTCTGGGGGCGCGGCCCGACTGACGCTTGGGATGGGTTGCGAACCAGTCTTCCGCTCCTCCCGGCGAGTGCGCAACGGGCGTCAACTCCAAGACCAGCCTCACAAATCTTCCTCTTCCTGAGGTGCTCGACGCGAAGCGTCGAGCCTCGAAGGACGCAATCACGGCGCCGCCAATGCGTCCTTCGAGGCCCGCTGCGCGGACGCCTCAGGATGAGGAGCTATGGTGAAGCCGCCAACCTTCGGGCCCACGGGCTTGGCCGGCGGACAACGCTCCTGCGAGCGCCCGCTTGACAGGCCAGCCCTCCTTGAGATCAATTACCGTACGCGTACGGTAAAGAAACTGAGAGGGCGAGATGGCGTCGAGACAGGGCGAGGGAACCAGCCGGCGGGCTCTGCTGAAGGGCGCGACCCTGGCTGCGGGGGCTGTGGCGGCGCCCGCGGTCGCGGCCGAGGGGGGCGCGGCGGCGCCGGTGGACGTGATCGTGGTCGGCGCGGGCATGTCAGGCCTTTGCGCCGCCCGCGCCCTGCGCAGCCAGGGCCGCAGCGTGCTGGTGCTGGAGGCGCGCGACCGGGTCGGCGGGCGCACCAAGCCGGGCGCCATCGCCGGGGTGAAGATCGACCTGGGCGGCATGTGGGTTGGGCCGACCCAGACGCGGCTGCTGGCCCTGGGCGAGGAGTTCGGCCTGCAGCGCTATCCGTCGTTCATCGAGGGCAAGAACATCACCGAGATCGGCGGGGTGATGCGCAACGGCTCGCGCGATACCCCGGGGGTGGCCCTGAGCAGCCTGCCGGAGTTCCTGGGCCTGGTGTCGAAGATCGGCGGCCTGTCCAGGACCGTACCGCTGGAGGCGCCCTGGACCGCGCCGGACGCCGCGCGGCTGGATTCCATGACCCTGGCCACCTGGGTGGAGCAGAACGTCCGCTCGCCCGCCCTGCGCACGGTGATGGAGTCGATCTCCAGCAGCATCATGGCGGCGGACATGTCCCAGACCTCGATGCTGTACTTCCTGTTCTACTGCCATTCGGGCGACGACCTGGTCACCCTGGCCGGCATGGGGTCGGGGGCGCAGAAGTGGCTCTATCGCGGCGGGCTGAACCAGGTCGGCGCGCGCATCGCTGCGGAACTGGGCGAGGCGGTGCGGCTGAACGCGCCGGTGCGGCGCATCGCCCAGGACGCGGCCGGGGTGGTGGTCACATCCGACGCCGGGGCGTTCCGGGCGCGGCGGGTGATCGTGGCGGTTCCGCCGGCCCTGGCCGCGCGCATCGACTACGCCCCCGGCCTGCCGGCCCTGCGCGACGGCCTGTGCCAGCGCCTGCCGATGGGCTCGACGATCAAGTTCTGGATCGCCTATCCGCGGCCGTTCTGGCGCGATGCGGGGCTGAACGGCCTGGTGCTGTCGGACCGAACGCCGGTCGGGCTCTATACCGACGTCTCGCCGGACGCGGCCGGGCCGGGCCTGATCGCCGGCTTCTTCGAGGGCTCGCACGCGGTCGCCTGGGGCCAGAGGACCGCGGCCGAGCGCAAGGCGCAGATCGTCGGCGACCTCACGCGCCTCTTAGGCCCCCAGGCCGCCCAGCCGATCGACTATGTCGACAACGATTGGCCGAGCGAGGAATGGAGCCGCGGCTGCTATGTCGGCGTCGCCGGGCCGGGGGTGATCTCGGTCTTTGGCGAGGCGCTGCGCCGGCCGGTAGGCCGCATCCACTGGGCGGGGACCGAGACCTCGACCGTCTGGTGCGGCTATGTCGAAGGCGCCATCCGCGCCGGCGAACGGGCGGCGGCCGAGGCGCACGCGGCGCTGGCGGCCTGAACCGGGTTCAGCGCGACCTCAGTCGCGGCGCCGGGACAGGAAGCCGAGCCATGAGCGGCGCGGCTTGGGCCGGAGCGCCTGGGGCGCGTCGTACGTAGCCGCCTGGGCGGCTCGGTCATCGTTTTCGAGCCCCCGGGGCTCCAGCGCTTCCGGCGGCGACCAGGCCATGATCGGCGGCGCGTGATCGTCGGAGGTGGCCGCGGCGTCGCCAGCCTCCGCCAGGTCTGCGTCGCCGACGACGAAGCCCGTCTCCGGCATGGGCGCCGGCGCCGCATAGGCGATGATGCCGTGGATCGTCTCCCGGATCAGGTCCATGCCCGAACCGCCATGCAGCGTGTTGGCGGGCTGGAACGCGGGGGCCCAGGCCGTCACGCCGGCGTAGGCGGTTTCGTAGGCCGCCGGAGGAAGAGGTTGCTCGGCCGTGGCTTCCTCTTCGGGCGCGTGTGCGTCCGCGGGGAACGCCGCGATCATTTCTAGGGCCAGGTCGTCTTCCGGCGATTCCAAAGCTTGCTCGCACGGGACGATCAAGGTCTCGGCCTCGGCCTCCGCTTCGATCACCGGCGTCGGTTCGCAGTCATGCGCCGGCGCATCGGCGGCGGGCGGCTCGGGCGCGAACGGGGCCTCGATCTCGTACGGCGCGGCCACGTCGCCGGCGTCCGCATCCTGGAAGATGTCTTCCGGGCCGGTTTCGGCGAAGGGCGCAGGGTCCGGCGAGAAGGCTACGCTTGACGTTGCCGTCGTCGGCGCTTCGGGGGCGCGGGCGTGGTTCAGGATGGCGGCGGTCATCCACACGCCGAGGCTCTCGCCGCGGCTGCGCGCCTGCCACTCGGCAGTGGCTCGGACATCGATCGGCACGTCCGGCACGGCCCAGAACCTGCCGGGGTCGCGGCGGTCTTCGGCCTGCTCGTCGAGCTTGTGCAGCGCGGCGAGCAAGTCGGCGCCGAGCAACGGAAAGAGTTCTCCGTCAGCCATGGTGGTCCATCTCTGGAAATCGAGAAAATATCATTTTCGATAATACTGGGCCGACGCTGAGTTGGAATCGGTTAAGGCTTCGTTATCGGGTCGAATAGACGCGCCGGGTGGTTTGACGGCCAAGACTTGAGAATAAATGCGCCGGACGAGCGGCCTGCGAGCGGGCGACCGCCGCTCGCGCCGATCCGCGCCGGCCTTCAAACCGACCCATTCCGCCGCTTGGCTCGAACGCTTCAGTTCCGCGTTTCAGTCCGAGCATGTCCTTTCCCGTTGTTCTGTTGCGGGAGGAGCGGCCAGCGCCGGCGGCCCCTCCTCCCGAACCGCGCGCCTCGGTCCGCAGCCAGACCTCGGACGCGGTCACGATCGCCCGGGTGATCTGCATTCTGGGGGTGGTCTATGTCCACGCCTGGACCGGGCTGACGGGGCCTGAGCTGGCGGCGGTGGGGTCCAGCGGCCAGGGGATGCTGCGCTGGACCCTGGCGGAGCTGCTGGGCCGGGCGGCGGTGCCGCTTTTGAGCATGATTTCCGGCTGGCTGGCGGCGGGCAGCCTGGCGCGCCGACCCTGGCCGGCGTTTCTGCGCGGCAAGGCCAGGACCGTACTGGCGCCCATGGTGCTGTGGAACGCGCTCGCGATCCTGCTGGTCGGCGGAGCGGCGAGCCTAGGGCTGATCGCGGCGCCGCGGCCGACGGGGTGGGCCTGGACGCTGAACGAGCTGTTCTGCCTGACCAAACCCGACGACATCGACGTGCAGATGCCGTTCCTGCGCGACCTCACCGTCTGCCTGGCCCTGGCGCCGGTGCTGGCGCGGCTGGAGACGAGGCTGCTGGCGGCCGTGGCGGTGTTCGTCCTGGCCTGGTCGGTGTGGGACGTGCAGACCCTGTTGCTGCTGCGGCCGTCGATCCTGCTGTTCTTCGTCCTTGGCCTCTTGGCGCGGCGGTCGGGGGCGCCGCGATGGGTGGCGGGACGGAGCCTGGTCTGGCTCGGGGCGCCCTATCTGGCCCTGGCGGGCGCCAGCATCTGGCTGCAGACCGGGGGGCAGGCTTTCGCCGCCGCCTGGCCGCCTGCCGCGGAGGCGCTGGGCCTGGCCATGCGCTTCTCTGCAGCGCTGTTCTTCTGGGCCTTGGCGTGGCGGCTGGCTGCGAGCCGCGTGGCCGAGCCGCTCTTGCGGCTTGAGCCGTTCATCTTCCTCTTGTTCTGCGCCCACATGATCGTGATCTGGCTCGCAGGGCCGCAGGTGGGCCGCCTGACGGGGCCGCTGGGCGCGCCGCTCTATCCGCTGTTCCTGCTGGCCCAGCCGGTCCTGGTGCTGGGAGCGGTGGTGGCCCTGGGGCGGGGCCTGCGCCGGCTGACGCCGGGGGCGGCCGAGCTGCTGAGCGGGGGCCGGTTGCGGAGAAGGGCGCCAGACCGCGCTCTCAGCCTCGTCGCCGCCGCGAACACCCCCAACCCTGCCCTTCCCCCATCGAGGGGGAAGGGTTCTTGAGGGATATCCAGATCAGTGCTGGCTTTCCGGCAGGCGGACGATCAGGCCGTTAAGGTCGTCGGTGACCTTGATCTGGCAGGACAGGCGCGAATTGGCTTCGACGCCCTCGGCGAAGTCGAGCATCGATTCTTCCATGGCGGTCTTTTCGCCGGTCTTGGCCACCCAGGCGTCGTCCACATAGACGTGACAGGTGGCGCAGGCGCAGGCGCCGCCGCAGTCGGCGTCGATGCCGGGCACGTTGTTCTTGACCGCGCCTTCCATGACCGAGAGGCCGGGCTTCACGTCGATGGCGTGTTCGGTCCCGTCGTGTTCGATATAGGTGATCTTGGCCATGGGCTCCCTCTTGCCGTCCCGATCCTTCTTTAGGCGGCGACTTCTTTCATTGAAATGGACGGATCGGCAAGCCGTTCGCGTGAGATCGGCTTGCCCGACGCGATCAGCATCTTGCCGGCCATGAATTCGGGCGGGGCGTTGACCGCCTCGACCGCGCGGATGACGTCGCCCTTCAGGTGGAAGATGGCGAACCTGGCGGCCGCCGGATCGCCGCGGACCAGGATCTCGTCGGCGTCGACCGCCAGGCCCGCGAGCTGGAGCTTGAGGTCGTACTGGTCGGACCAGTTCCAGGTCACTTCCGGCGGGGCGACAGGCTTGCCGGCGATTGAGGCGGCGCACTGCTTGGCCTGCTCCAGGGCGTTGGCCACGCTCTCCAGGCGCATCTCGCGGCCATAGAGCGGCATCGGCCGGCGGGTGACGTCGCCCAGGGCGTAGATGTCGGGGTCGCTGGTGCAGGCGTTCAGGTCGACCACCACCCCGTCGGCGCAGTCCAGGCCCGCCTCCTGGGCCAGTTCGTCATTGGGGATCGCGCCGATGCCCACCAGGGCGGCGTCGCAGGGGATGGTCCGCCCGTCGGCCAGCTTGACCCCGGTGACGCGGCCGTTCTCGCCCTCGAAGGCGGTGACGGCGACGTTGAGCTCGAACTTGACGCCCTTGGCCTCGTGATAGGCCTGGAAGAACTGCGACAGGGGCTCGCAGGCGACACGGGCCAGGACCCGGGGCATGACCTCGATCACGGTCGCCTCGGCGCCCAGGTAGCGGGCCGAGGCCGCGGCCTCGAGGCCGATATAGCCGCCGCCGATCACCGCCAGTCGCTTGCCCTTGCCGAGGCTGGCCTTCAGCATCTCGGCGTCCATGGCGTTGCGCAGGGACATCACGCCATAGAGGTTGGCGCCCGGCGCCGGCAGGGGCCGCGCGCGGGCCCCGGTGGCCAGGATCAGCTTGTCGTAGTGGACGATCTGGCCGCTGTTCAGCGCCACCGTCTTGGCGAAGCGGTCGATCTTCAGCGCCTTCTGGTGCAGGCGCAGGTCGATCTTGTGCTCGGGGTAGAAGCTTTCCGGCTTCAGCATCAGGCTGTCGGCGTCGGCCTCGCCCTTCAGCCAGGCCTTGGACAGGGGCGGCCGCTGGTAGGGGGCGATGACCTCTTCCCCAATCAGGGTAATCGGCCCTTCGAAGCCGTACTGGCGCAGGAACGCGGCGGCCGAGCCGCCCCCGTGGCCAGCCCCGACGATCACCACATGCGCGCCCATTTCGCCCATACCACCCCGTTGCAGAAAAATGACGCCGCCGTCAACCTCACGAACGCTCAAGCGGGCACAACAAAGCCCGCTCATTCCGGCAAAGGCCGGGATCCAGATCGTAAGGCGCCGCCGGTCTGGTGTTCAGCCCTGAAATCTCTGCGCTCTATGACCTGGATCCCGGCCTTCGCCGGGATGAGCGGAGAAATATCAGATCACCCGCTCGACCATCATCTTCTTGATCTCGGCGATGGCCTTGGCCGGGTTCAGGCCCTTGGGGCAGACCTGGGCGCAGTTCATGATGGTGTGGCAGCGATAGAGCTTGAAGGGGTCCTCCAGCTCGTCCAGCCGCTCGCCGGTGGCCTCGTCGCGGCTGTCGATCAGCCAGCGGTAGGCGTGCAGCAGCGCCGCCGGGCCGAGATACTTCTCGCCGTTCCACCAGTAGCTGGGGCAGGAGGTCGAGCAGCAGGCGCAGAGGATGCACTCGTAGAGGCCGTCCAGCTTCTCGCGGTCCTCGGGGCTCTGGGTCCATTCGCGCTGGGGCTCGGGCGTGGTGGTATGCAGCCAGGGCTCGATCGAGGCGTACTGGGCGTAGAAGATCGAAAGGTCGGGGATCAGGTCCTTGACCACTGCCTGGGACGGCAGGGGCGAGATCTGCACCGCATCGCCGGGAACCTCTTCCCAGCCGTGGGTGCAGGCCAGGGTGTTGCGACCGCCGATGTTCATGGCGCAGGAGCCGCACACCCCTTCCCGGCACGAGCGCCGGAACGCCAGGGTCGGGTCCATGGTGTTCTTGATGTGGATGAGGGCGTCCAGCACCATCGGCCCGCACTGGTCGACCGCCACGTCATAGGTGTCCCAGCGCGGGTTCAGGCCGCTTTCCGGGTCGTAGCGATAGATGCGGAAGGCCTTGACCTTCTTGGCGCCGGCGGGGGCTGGCCAATGCTTGCCCTGGCCGATCTTCGAGTTCTTGGGGAGCGTCAGTTGAACCATGCGTCAGCGCCTCAATAAACCCGAGCCTTGGGTTTGATGTACTCGATGTCGTCGGTCATCGTGTAGGTGTGCACCGGGCGGTAGTCGATCCCGACCTTGCCCGTGGCCGGGTCGTAGCTGGCCAGGGTGTGCTTCATCCAGATGTCGTCGTGCCGGTCGGGGAAGTCCTCGCGGGCGTGGGCGCCGCGGCTTTCCTCGCGGTTCAGGGCGCCGTTCACCGTCACGATCGCCTGGCCGACCAGGTTGTCGAGCTCGAGGGTTTCGACCAGGTCGGTGTTCCAGACCAAGCCTCGGTCGAAGGTCTTCAGGTCCGGCAGCTGGGCGTGGACCTTGGCCATGCGCTCGACGCCGCTCTTGAGCGTTTCGCCGGTGCGGAAGACGGCGACGTCCTCCTGCATGGTCTTCTGCATCTCCAGGCGCAGGGCGGCGGTGGTGACGGCGCCGTTGGCGTTGCGCAGGGCGTCGAAGCGGGCCAGGCCGGCGTCGGTCTGGGCGGGCTTCAGCTCGGGCTGGCGCGCGCCGGCCTTCAGGGTCTCGCCGAGGCGCAGGCCGACCGCGCGGCCGAAGACGACGAGGTCGATCAGGCTGTTGGAGCCCAGGCGGTTGGCGCCGTGCACCGAGACGCAGGCCGCCTCGCCCACCGCCATCAGGCCGGGGACCACGGCGTCGTTGTCGTCGCCCTTCTTGATCACCACCTCGCCGTGGAAGTTGGTGGGGATGCCGCCCATGTTGTAGTGCACGGTCGGCAGCACCGGGATCGGCTGCTTGGTCACATCGACGCCGGCGAAGATCTTGGCGGTCTCCGAGATGCCCGGCAGGCGCTGGTGCAGCACCTTGGGATCCAGGTGGTCCAGGTGCAGGAAGATATGGTCCTTGTTCGGGCCCACCCCGCGCCCTTCGCGGATCTCGATGGTCATGGCCCGGCTGACCACGTCGCGGCTGGCGAGGTCCTTGGCCGACGGGGCATAGCGCTCCATGAACCGCTCGCCCTCGGAATTGGTCAGGTAGCCGCCCTCGCCGCGGGCGCCCTCAGTGATCAGGCAGCCGGCGCCGTAGATGCCGGTGGGGTGGAACTGGACGAACTCCATGTCCTGCAGCGGCAGGCCGGCTCGCAGGACCATGCCGCCGCCGTCGCCGGTGCAGGTGTGGGCGCTGGTCGCCGAGAAATAGGCCCGGCCGTAGCCGCCGGTGGCCAGGACCACAGTCTGGGCCTGGAAGCGGTGCAGGGTGCCGTCGTCCAGCTTCCAGGCGGTGACGCCGACGCAACGCTCCCCGTCCATGATCAGGTCGAGGGCGAAGTACTCGATGAAGAAGTCCACCGACTTGGACAGCGACTGGCCGTACATGGTGTGCAGCATGGCGTGGCCGGTGCGGTCGGCCGCGGCGCAGGTGCGCTGGATCGGCGCCTCACCGTAGTTGCGGGTCATGCCGCCGAACGCGCGCTGATAGATCTTGCCTTCGGGGGTGCGCGAGAACGGCACGCCCCAGTGCTCCAGCTCGTAGACGGCGGCCGGCGCATTGCGCACCAGGTATTCGATGGAGTCCTGGTCGCCCAGCCAGTCCGAGCCCTTGACGGTGTCGTACATGTGCCAGCGCCAGTCGTCCTGGCCCATATTGCCCAGGCTGGCCGAGATGCCGCCCTGGGCCGCCACGGTGTGCGAGCGGGTGGGGAACACCTTAGTCACGCAGGCGGTCTTCAGGCCTGCCTCGGCGGCCCCGAGCGCGGCGCGCAGGCCCGAGCCCCCGGCGCCCACCACCACCACGTCGAACCTGTGATCGATGAAGTCGTAGGCGGCCATGTCAGTACGCTCCGCCGCCCAGGAAGGCGGCCTTCAGGATGCTCACCACCCCGACCGCCGCGCCCAGCCAGCAGGCGAAGGTCGAGAGGATCAAGAGCAGGGTCTTGGTCGAGGTCTTGTGGATGTAGTCCTCGATCACGGTCCGCATGCCGAGGCTCATGTGAAAGAAGCCGGTCCCGATCAGCAGCACGACCCAGATCGTGTTCCAGCCCGAGCGCAGCCACAGGATGGTGGCGCCATAGTCGTACTTGGCCAGGCTGAGCCCCGAGAACACCGCCCAGATGGCGAGGCCGACGAGGGCGATGGCCGAGACGCGCTGGCCGATGAAATGGCCGACGCCGTGCTTGGCGGCGCCCAAGCCGCGGGCGCGGCCGAGCGGGGTGCGATAGCTGGCCATCTCAGAGCGCTCCCATCCAGGCGGCGATGCCCCATACGAACACGCTGATCACCGCGGCGAAGGCGATGGCCCCGGCGGCGGTGGCGTCGGCGAACTTGGGATCGAAGCCCTTGCCCGCGTCCCAGACCAGGTGCCGGATCCCGTTGGCCAGGTGGTAGAAGATCGAGAAGGTCAGGCCGAACAGCACCAGCTTGCCCGGGATCGAGCCCAGGATCACCTTGCAGGTCCCGAACGCCGCCGGCCCCGAGGCCAGGCAGGCCGCCCAGCCGGCCAGGATCAGCGCCCCGCCATAGAGGGCCACGCCCGTGGCCCGGTGCAGGATCGAGCCGGCCATGGTGATGTGCCAGCGCCAGACTTGCACATGGGGCGACAGCGGCCGCGCCGCCGCGCCCGTCTTGGTTCCGCTCATGCGGTGGGACTCCTGATGGCTCGGACTGCGCCGCTTTTAAGCCGCAGGGGAGCGGTGTCAACGAAGCGGCGTAGGGGAAGGCTGGGGGTGTTTAGAGGCGCGTGCGTGGTTCGAGACGCGCTCCTGACGGAGCGCTCCTCACCATGACGATTAACTTTGCAACCCAATATCTTAGTCATCCTGAGGAGGTCGCGAAGCGGCCGTCTCGAAGGACGCACGCACAATCCGCAGCGCCTTTCGAATCCGCGAAACCTCCTCTCATTTTCATCCCCACACAATGCGCCATTGCTGTAGCCTTCCTTCGCCAATGACGAAGGATGCCCCTCGCCCATGCGCTTCGACCTGACCGATCTTCGCCTGTTCTGCGCCGTGGCCGACGAGGGCTCGATCACCGCCGGCGCCGCCAAATCCGCCCTGGCCCTCGCCGCCGCCTCGACCCGCATTCGCGCCCTGGAGCAGTCGCTGGGCGCGCCGCTTTTGACCCGCTCGCGCCTGGGCGTGGCCCTGACCCCCGCCGGCCAGGCCTTCACCAAGCACGCCCGCGCCATCCTGGCCCAGACCGAGCGGCTGAACGAGGAGTTGGGCGCCTATGCCGGGGGCGGGGCCAACGTGCGGCTGCTGGCCAACACCAACGCCTCGACCGAATTCCTGCCCGAGGCGCTCAGCGAATTCCTGGCCCGCCACCCCCAGGTGAGCGTCGACCTGGAGGAGCGGCTGTCGGACGAGATCGTCGCCCTGATCGCCGACGGGGTGGGCGATGTGGGCATCGTCGCCGGCACGGTGGACATGGGGCGGCTGCAGACCTTCCCCTTCCGCTCCGACCGCTTCGTGGTGGTGGCCGCAGCCACCCATCCCCTGGCGCAGCGCGAGCGCCTGGCCTTCGCCGAGGTGCTGGGCTTCGACTTCGTCGGCCTGGACCGCACCAGCTCGCTGCAGCGCTTCCTGGCCGCCAAGGCCGTCCCCCTGGGCGCCGCCATCCGCCTGCGCGTGCAGCTGCGAAGCTTCGACGCCGTCTGCCGCCTGGTCGCCGCGGGGGTGGGGGTGGGGGTAGTGCCTGCCACGACGGCGCGGCGTGCGGCGCAGACGTTACCCTTGGCGGCGATCGACCTGACGGATGACTGGGCGATCAGGGACCTGACCATCTGCGTGCGGGACCTGGAGGCGCTGGGGCCTTATGCGCAGGCGTTGGTGGAGGGGTTGAAGAGCTAGGGCCTTTGCCCGTACGCCGAGTAGGTATCGGCGATCTTCGCGTCGAGCTTGGCGGCCGCGGCAATATCGGCTTGCCCCTCCGCCATGCGGCCCAATCGCAGCGCGGCCAGTCCGCGACCATATAGGCTATGCGCCGCGGCCGGTTGGACCCGAACCACCGCGTCAAAGTCAGTCCAGGCCTCCGAGAACCGATGTTGCTGCAGGCGCACCAAGCCCCGGCTGTCGAGATCGATGATGGATCCGCCCGACCGCCTGACAGCCAGGTCACAATAGTTCGCCGCTGCGTCGAGGTCGCGATTTACGATCGCCCGGAACCTGCATCCGGCGGTCAGGGCTGCGTTCCAATTGGGCCGCTGCACCAAGGCCTGGTCGATGTCGGCGATCGCGTGGCTGAAATCTTTGGCTTGGCCATAGGCCTGGCCCCGGTAGAGATAGATTTCGGCGTCGTCCGGTTCGATTTTGTTGGCCTGGTTGTAGTCCGCGATTGCCAACTCGGGGCTTCCCGTATGGGCGTAGGCCGAGCCCCGCATCAAATAGGCACCATAAAGGGTATGGCTGATCTTTGGGCGCCGCTGAATGGCCGATGAATAGTCCTCAATGGCAAGGTCGAATTGGCCAAGATGCTCATGAGCGATGCCACGACTGAGAAAATCTTCGGCGCTGAAGAAGTGAGAATTGATGGCGACGATCGCACTATAGTCATTCGCCGCCCGAGCCCTGTCACCCTGGTGCATAAGTGCGCCGGCTCTGTTGATCAAGGCCTCCAGGTACTGCGGATTTAAAACCAGCGCCTCGTCGAAATCATTGATTGCGAGATTGACCCGGC
The DNA here is from genome assembly GCF_018135625.1 of Phenylobacterium montanum. NCBI lineage: Bacteria > Pseudomonadati > Pseudomonadota > Alphaproteobacteria > Caulobacterales > Caulobacteraceae > Poindextera > Poindextera montana. The sequence continues at coordinate 3,826,532 of NZ_CP073078.1, read as the reverse complement.
CTTCATTGAGATAGGACGCGCCGCGATCGGTCAAGGCGATCACCCGGTCGGATGGGGCGAGACGCTGACGCAATATCTCATCACACGCCGCGACTGCGACTGGCGCATTGTCTGCATTTTCGCAGCGAATCCAGTTTTCTCGGGTGGTCTGGGCCGCGACGGCACCGGCCAAGAACAGGCACACCAACCCTGTCGCCCCAAAAACTCGCCGATTCATCGAATCCCCCGACAGCAAGGCGTTCAACATAGAACTAGCGTTGCTTCGGACAAGGGATCGACTTGACCACCCGAACCTGATTGCCGAAAAATCGGTACAGGAGCGCCGCGCGGCTCGCTCCAAGATCGGCGCCTCGCACGCCCGACACTTAAATTCCACAGCGGACCAAGGCTGGTACTGGCCCGCCGGCCGATCAAATACCGGGAGAATGAATGCGCTTGCCCGTCTTCGCGGCTCTGGCCTTAACCTTGGCTTCGGGAGCTTCCGCCGCAACCTTGCCCGCCCCCATCGCGCCCGCTTCCGACGGCAAATTGCAATGCTATTCGCCTGATACGAGCCGCAAGACCTGTCAGTCGCTGGCGGGCTATTTGGCACGGCCCGACGGCGGCATAGACAATCCCTCAACCGTCCTGGTCGCGACCTCGCCGGCGATCGCCATGAGCGGGATGGCCCACGTGGCGGTGAAGGGCGGTCAAGTCTGCGGCTTCATCAGACCGGAAGACATCGCCGCTTCGAGCTTTTCCATTGCCGGCAAACCGGCGAGCGATGCCCAAACGGCGCGATTGCGCACTAGCATCAGTGCGGCCATGAAACCGATGTACGGCCAAGAATTCTGCACCGCCTATCTCCCAGATGGAGATGGCCTGATCGCCAAAGCGACTATCGACGGCGCGTCCCAACCGGGAAAAGACCAGAGGGTCATCTGGGTATCGCCTGCCGACGGCTATGTCGTGGCGCCCTGACCCGCCGTGGCAGCTTTTGGGGTTCGAGGGGAACGAATTCCTAGCCCCGCTAGCCGCACCCCCTACGCCCCCCGAACTCCGCCTCCCATTCCAGCAAACGCTCCCGCAGGGCGGCGAAATTCTGTTCGGCGCGCTCGCCGAACAGGGGGTCTCGGCGTTCGGCCAGGGCGGCTTCGATCTGGGCCCAGTCCTCCGCCGTCAGCACGCGCTCGGCCAGGGGCAGGAACTGCGCCTCTTCCTTCTGCATGTGCTCGCGCTCCAGGGCGATGAAGGCGCGGGCGGCGGCGACGATGCTGGCGCGGGCGATGTCCGACTGGCCCAGCAGCAGATCGATGGTTTCGTGGAAGCGGACCACCCGCTCGTGCACCTGCCGGTGCTCGGCCAAAAGGTCGAACAGCCCCTCCGCCTCGCCCGGATGGGCGTGCTTGAGGCGGGCATAGACCAGGTTTTCCTTGGGGTGGTGGCACTGGTCCGGGTAATCGATGAAATAGTCGGCGACACCCAGGACGATGTCGTAGTCGGGATCGCCGGCCTCGGCGAACACCTCGACCTGGTGGCTGAGCGCGTCCAGCAGGCGCGCGATGTTGCGATGCTCTTCCCTCAAGGCCTGGATGATCGCCGCCATGATCACCTCCCCCGATCGCGCGGGTTGCGAGCGACAGTCGATCACATCGCCGAAAGACGGCCTTGATCTGGGTCAGGGATGTGGGCGGACGAAGAACAGCACCCAGAACGCCCCCAGCACGACATTGCTGGCGGCGAAGACGACCAGACGGTGGAAGACGTTGTTGTAGGTCAGGTGGATCGCCGAATGGACGGCGCGCAGGGCCACATAGGTCCAGGCCACGCCCAGGACTGGGGCGGTCACGCGGCCGGCCACGTAGTACATCAGCGCCGCGACATAGAAGAGCGCCGGCAGCTCCAACAGGTTCATCATGTTGCGGTTGGGGATGGAGACGTGCCCCGGCACGCGCTCGGACTCGCCGAACCGGAAGTCGTCCGCCGTCACCTGCTGCGCCGAGGCGGCGCGGAACCGCCGCGCCGGGATCAGCCCCAGGACCGCGAAGGTGAGCAGGGCGAGCGCGCCCATCGGCGCGAAGATCGATTGCTGGTCCATGGCCTGGGCGTCCGGTTGCTTACAGCGTAAAGCGAACATAGACCGCTTCCGGCGCAACTTCCAGGTGTCGTGCTTCACACCCCGACCTTGACACAGACTGGAATCCAATGTTCTTGTTTTGTTCATGCACATGGCCACCGCCCTGCCCTATGACGACGACCCGCTCGAGAGCCATCGGGAGCGGGCGGAGCGGCATATGCAGACCCTGCGCGAGCTGACCGAACTGGCCATGGGCCTGGCCCGGACCCAGGCGCAGAAGGCCAGGGACGCAGCCGAGGCGGAGACGCCGCCGGTCGGGCGCGATCCGGCGCTGGTGTTCGCACAGGTGGCCCGGGCGGTGCGCCAGTCGATCGCCCTGGAGGCGCGGATCGGCGAACGGCTGAGGACCGCCGAGGCCGAGACCCTGGACGGGGCGGCGGCCCTGCGCCAGGCCGCGGCCGGGGCGGCCCAGCGGCTGAAGGAGAAGCTGAAGGACTTCATTATCCGCGACCCTGGGCCCCCTGAAGGCTTGGGTGAGCGGTTCGAGGGGCTTGAGCGCGAGCGGTTCGAGGGCGAGCGGCTGGAGGTGCTGGACAAGGCGCAGGCGCTGAGAGAACTGGGCTTTGAGGACGAGCCCTCGGCTGGCCCCCTCCACCATGCTGCGCATGGTCCCCCTCCCCCGATGGGGGAGGAATGGGTTCCGAACCGCGAAGCTTCAGTTCCTCCCCCGTTGGGGGAGGGGGACCGCCTGGAAGGCGGTGGAGGGGGCTCGCCGCCGCCGTGGCGGAGCGGGTGAGACCCAAAGCTCCGTCGACGGGGCCGGCGAACGGGCCTAACCATGGGCGATGACCGCCTGGCGCGCCGCACCCGCCGTACTGGCCGGCCTGGCCGTGGTGGTCGGAGCCGGGGCGCTGGCTGCGGCCGTGAAAAATCCGTCCCTGAACCCGGCGACCAATCCGGCCCTGGCGCAAGTCGAGGCGGACCAGCGCGCGCGCGAGCACGACCGCGACGCGGCCCTGGCCGCGGCCCAGGCGGCGCGGGCGGAGGTGCTGCAGCTGCAGGGCCAGCTGGCCGCCCTGGATGCGGACCAGGGGCGGGGCCGCGGCGGAATCAGTTTGAAGCGGTTGACCCTGGCGGGCCTGGCGGTGCGCGAGGAGGACCTGCGCGCGCGCATGGGCGGGGACCAGAACCGGCTGGCGCGGCTCTTGACCGCGCTGGAGATGTTCCGGCGCGACCCGCCGCCGGCTCTGCTGGTCGATCCGCGCGACGTGCGCGACGCGGTTCGGGCGGCGATCCTGGTCAAGGCCATGACGCCGGAGCTGGAGCGGCGAGCCGCGGCGCTGAAGGCCCAGGCGACCGAGCTGAAACGCCTGCGCCGCCAGGCGGATACGGCCAGCGAGGCCCTGATCACCAGCGAAAGCGCGCTGGCCGAGCAGCGGGCCAAGCTGGAGGACGAAATCCTCAGCCGCACCCAGGCCGCCCGCCAATCAGCCACCGAGGCCGCCGCCGCCGCCCAGGACATCGAGGCGCTGGAGGCGAGGGCCCAGGCCCTGCGCGACGTGGGCCACGGCCTGGCCGCGGGGACCACGGCGCCGCCGGTTTCGGCGCGCCTGCCGCCGGACCCGGAACATGCGGGGCTGTTCGGCCGGCAGAAGCTTTTCCAGGCGCCCGTGGCGGGTGCGCTCATTCGCCGCTTCAACGATTCCGAGCCCGGCGGAGGCGAGCGATCGCGCGGCTGGACGTGGCGCACCAAGGACGGACCGGCCGTCGTCGCCCCCGCCGCGGCGATCGTGGACTATGCCGGACCCCTGAAAGGCTTCGGGGTCGTCTTGATCTTGCGGATGGGCGGTGGCTACCATCTGGTGCTTGCGGGCTTGGAGACGGCGACGGCCGCCCCTGGCCAGACGGTTTCGGCGGGACAGCCCGTGGGACGGATGGCCAAGCTGGATTCGCCGCCGCCGGACCTCTATCTGGAGATCCGCAAGAACGGCGCGCCGGTGGACCCGGCGCTCTGGCTCAAGGCGCCGGACCGCACAGCCCGGCGTTGAGGGTTTGCGAACGAGGTCTGTGCTTAGTTTTCGCGTCTTCTAAATGACGCAATGGAGCCCTAGGGCCTCGCTCATGCGCAAATATCTCCTGATCGGTGTCTCCGCCTTCTGCCTCGGCGCCGGGACCATGGCCTATCTGAACCGGCCGGCGGTGGCCGATACGCCGAGGGCCCAGACCTTCCGCATGCTGGAGCTGTTCGGCGACGTCCTGACCACGGTCGAAAACCAGTACGTGACCCCGGTCGACGACAAGAAGCTGATCCAGGCGGCGATCGACGGCATGCTGACCTCGCTGGATCCGCATTCCGGCTATCTGAACCCCGACGACTATGGCGACATGCGCGACCAGACCCGCGGCGAATACGGCGGGCTGGGCATCGAGGTGACCAGCGACGAGGGCGCGGTCAAGGTGGTCTCGCCGATGGACGACACCCCCGCGGCGCGGGCCGGCATCCAGTCCGGCGACTACATCACCGCCATCGACAATCAGAGCGTGATCGGGCTGCAGCTGTCCGACGCAGTGAAGAAGATGCGCGGCTCGGTCGGCCAGCCGATCACCCTGACCATCGTGCGCCAGGGCAAGGACCCGTTCGACGTCAAGCTGGTGCGCGAGTCGATCAATGTGAAGTCGGCCAAGGGGCACATGGAGGGCGACTACGGCTACCTCCGCGTCTCGGCCTTCGACGAGAAGACCACCGAGCAGGCCACCGAGGCGGTCAAGGACCTGGAGGCCAAGAACCCGAAGATGAAGGGCCTGGTGCTCGACCTGCGCAACAATCCGGGCGGCTTGCTGGACCAGGCGGTCGGCATCTCGTCCATGTTCCTGGACGGCGGCGAGGTGGTCTCGCAGCGCGGCCGCGATCCCAAGGACATCGAGCGCTACAACGCCCGCAGCCACGGCGACATGCTGCACGGCCTGCCGATGGTGGTGCTGATCAATTCCGGCACCGCCTCGGCCGCCGAGATCGTCTCCGGCGCCCTGCAGGACCGCCACCGCGCGGCCATCGTCGGCCTGACCAGCTTCGGCAAGGGCTCGGTGCAGACGGTGATCCCCCTGCACAACGGCGAGGACGGGGCGCTGAAGCTGACCACGGCGCGCTACTACACCCCGTCGGGCCGCTCGATCCAGAAGACCGGCATCGAGCCGGACCTGGAGGTGGCCGAGACCTACGAACAGGCCGAGGCCGTGGCCAACGAGGCGTTCCAGTTCTCGGAGGCCAGCTTCTCCAACGCCCTGAACGCCGAGGAAGGCAAGGTCCGCCGCGCGCCGCACGAGCCGGCCGAGGCGCCGCCCACCGGCTTCGACGCCAAGAAGGACTTCCAGCTGCAGCGCGGCCTGGACGTGCTCAAGTACGGCTCGGTGGCCGCCACGCCCAAGTATCCGACGCCCAAGCCCAAGCTGGCCGCGATCCTGCCCGGCGCCAACCCGGCCGCGGTGGCGCCGGGGACAACCGCCAAGCCGGCCAAACCGGCCGACGCCAAGCCTGCGGCGCCTGCGCCCAGCCACCCCTGAGGCGGCGCCGCCGCAGCTTCAGGTTCGCCGATTATTAACCATAACCGGCGAGGTTCGGGCGCATTCTGCGCGACCGCTTCTTGCGGTCCGCAGGCCGTGTATGGGCCAGCCTGATGTTCGCCAAACGCAGCACCTTCGTGATCCCCACCGCGCCTGAGCCCAGCGGCGGGCGCGCGCGAGAGATCGCCGCCCTGGTGCTGGGCAATCCGGCGCTGAGCGCCGCGGCGGCCGGGGGCCTGTTCCTGCTCTGCGCCCTGGTCCTGATCCTCGCCGCGGCCAATCCCAAGGCCGGCCTGCCGCATATCCGCATCCACCTGGCGGACCCCAGCGCCGCCCCGCCCGGCTGGCGCGAGGCCCTGACCGCCGAAATGCCCGGCGCCGCGCCGGTCAGCGTGTCCGGCCTTGAACTCCTGCCCGGCGGCGCCGCGGGCGACCAGCCGCAGGGCCAGGCGGTGATCACCCTGCCAGGGGCCGAGCCGGCGCCGGGCGACCATGCCGGCCAGGCCCTGCCCGCCGCCCCTATCACCGGCCTGACCGAGCCCGGCCCCGGCGGCGCCCTTCTGCCGATCATCGCCCAGGACGGGCGCACCCCGGCCCAGGCCTATGCCCGGCCGTTCCACTCCAACGGCAAGCCCAAGATCGCCCTGGTGATCGGCGGCCTCGGCCTGAACAGCAAGACCACCCGCCAGGCCATCGAGCAGCTGCCGCCGGAGGTGACCCTGTCCTTCGTGCCCTATTCCGAGGGCCTGCAGGGCTGGATCGACCTGGCCCGCGCCAACGGCCACGAGGTCTTGATCGAGGCGCCGATGGAGCCGAACGACTATCCCGACAACGACCCCGGCCCCTACACCCTGATGGCCCAGGGGCGCACGGCCGAGACCATCGAGAAGCTGGACTGGGTGCTGTCGCGGGCCACTGGCTATTTCGGCGTGACCAACTATCTGGGATCCAAGTTCCTCAATTCGGACCAGGCCATGACCGCCTTCACCGGCGACCTGCACCAGCGCGGCCTTGCCTTCATCGACGACGGCACGGCGGTGAAGCGCGGCGGCGGCATTCCGCGCGCCTCCGCCGACGCGGTGATCGACGACCAGCTGGCGGGCGATGCGATCGACAAGCAGCTGATCCTGCTGGAGGCCGACGCCACCCGCAACGGCCAGGCCTTGGGTTCGGGCTTCGCCTATCCCCTGACCTTGGATCAGGTGGCGCGCTGGGCTACCACTCTGGCCCAACGCGGCTACCAGCTCGCCCCCGCCTCTGCGGTGACGATGCGCCGCTAGATCAAAGTCAGGCGGCGCGCTTGGACCTCTCGCAGTATCGACCCAATGTCGGCGTGGTGCTGTTCCACCGGGACGGCCGCGTCTGGTACGGCCGGCGGCATGGCGTGCCGGGGATCGACAACTGGCAGTTCCCGCAAGGCGGGGTCGACGCCGGCGAGGACCTGGAGGCTGCGGCGCGGCGCGAGCTCATGGAAGAGACCGGGGTGCGTTCGGCCGAAGTGATCGCGCGCACGCCGGACTGGATCCCCTATGATTTTCCGCCAAGCATGGTCGGCAGCAAGATCGCCAAGGGCTGGAAGGGCCAGAAGCAGGTGTGGTTCGCCATGCGCTTCTTGGGCGAGGAAGCCGAAATCGACCTGGAGGGCCATCACGAGGTCGAGTTCGACGCCTGGCGCTGGGGCGCGCTGGCCGAGGCGCCTGGCTTGATCGTGCCGTTCAAGCGCGCCGCCTACGAGCAGGTCGTGGCCGCCTTCGCCCATATTGGGCCGGTCATATGAAGGGCGACAGGGAGAGCGCAAGGCCGCCGGTGATCATGGTCCATGGCGCCTTCTGCGGCGGCTGGGCCTTCGACGCCTTTCGCGAGCCCTTCGAGGCGGCGGGGCATCCGGTGCTGACCCCGGATCTCGCCGGGCGCGGCGGCGGATCGCGGGCCGCCGCCTCGATGACCGATTTCGCCGCCGGCGTCGCCGAGTTGGTCAGGGCGCAGGCCGAGGCGCCGATCCTGGTCGGGCATTCCCTCGGTGGGCTGGTGGCCCAGCTGGCGGCGGCCAAGGCTCCGGTGCGCGGCCTGATCCTGCTGGCCCCCTCCGCCCCCTGGGGCGTGGCCGGCGGCAGCGTCGAGGAGGCGGTCTCGGCCGTCAGCCTCTATGCGCTCGGCCCCTATTGGCTGCAGGCGATCGAGCCGGACTACACCATCGCCCGCACCTACAGCTTCGACCGGCTGGCCAAGGCGGATCGCAAGGCGGTGTTCGCCCGCATGGCGCCGGAGAGCGGGCGGGCGCTCTGGGAGACGCTGAACTGGTGGCTGGACCCGTTCATGACCACGATGGTCTCACCCCGCCGCATAGCTGCGCCCGTGCTCGGCATTGCCGGCGGTCGCGACCTGGTGCATCCGCCAGCCACGGTGCTGCGCACGGTCGAGCGTCTGGGCGGCGAGTTGCAGGTGTTCGAACCTATGAGCCATTGGCTTTTGTCCGAGCCCGGCTGGGAGGAGGTGGCCGAGGCCTGCCTCTCGTGGATCGGGCGCCTGGAACGGCTCAGCGCCGCCTGAGGGCCAGCTTGACCAGGCCGAACGCCGCCACCAGCGCCCAGGCGCCCTCCATCAGCGCCGCCGACAGGTTGAAGGCCTTGGCCAGCGAGCCGAGGATCAACAGCGCGCCCATAAGGTTCATCACCAGGGACGGCGCCCGGGTCGGGTCGAGCCCGCGAAACTGCGTCCCCACATAGGCCGCGAGGATCAGGCCCACCCCGGCCACGCCGGCGATGTCGAAAACGGTCATGGCCTCGTCTCCCGCCCCGAAGGGTCGAAAAGCGAAACGCCGCCCCGGTCGCCCGGAGCGGCGTTCAAAGCTTGAATTCGGCCCGGCCTCAGGCCGAGGCGACGCCGGCGTCGCGGGCGTGCTCGGCCAAGATGGTGAAGCCATCCGGGGTCACGTCGGCGAAACCGCCCTGGACCTCGTAGCGGTGGACCTTGTCGCCTTCATGGATGGTGACAAAGCCTTCGCGCAGGGCGGTCATGAACGGCGCGTGGCCGGCCAGGACGCCGAAATCGCCTTCCGAGCCCGGGGCGTCGACCTGGTCGACGTCGCCCGAGAACAGCTCACGCTCGGGCGAGACCAGCGAGAAGTGCAGCTTGTCGGCCACTTAAGCCTCCGCGGCCATCTTGGCGCCCTTGGCCAGGGCGTCTTCGAAGGTGCCGACGTTGTAGAAGGCGCCTTCCGGCAGGTGGTCGCCCTCGCCGTCGCACACCGCCTTGAACGAGCGGATCGTGTCTTCCAGGCTGACGAAGATGCCCGGCATGTTGGTGAACTGCTCGGCCACGTGGAACGGCTGCGACAGGAAGCGGGAGATCTTGCGGGCGCGCGAGACCACCAGCTTGTCCTCTTCCGACAGCTCGTCCATGCCCAGGATGGCGATGATGTCCTTCAGCGCCTTGTACTGCTGTAGGATCTCCTGCACCCGGCGGGCGACGGTGTAGTGCTCTTCGCCGATCACCAGCGGGTCGAGGATCCGCGAGGTGGAGTCGAGCGGGTCGATGGCCGGGAAGATCGCCTGGGCGGCGATGTCACGGCTCAGAACCGTGGTCGCGTCCAGGTGAGCGAAGGAGGTGGCCGGCGCCGGGTCGGTCAGGTCGTCGGCGGGCACGTAGATGGCCTGGACCGAGGTGATCGAGCCCTTGCTGGTCGAGGTGATGCGCTCTTGCAGGTTGCCCATCTCGGTGGCCAGGGTCGGCTGATAGCCCACGGCCGAGGGGATGCGGCCCAGGAGCGCCGACACTTCCGAGCCGGCCTGGGTGAAGCGGAAGATGTTGTCGATGAAGAGCAGCACGTCCTTGCCCTCTTCGTCGCGGAAATATTCGGCTTGGGCGAGGCCGGTCAGGGCGACGCGGGCGCGGGCTCCCGGCGGCTCGTTCATCTGGCCATAGACCAGGGTACAGCGGCTGTCGCCGCCGCCGCCGGCCTGGTTCACCTTCGACTCGATCATCTCGTGATAGAGGTCGTTGCCTTCGCGGGTGCGCTCGCCGACGCCGGCAAGCACCGAGTAGCCGCCGTAGGCCTTGGCGATGTTGTTGATCAGCTCCTGCATGGTCACGGTCTTGCCCACGCCGGCGCCGCCGAACAGGCCGATCTTGCCGCCCTTGGTATAGGGGCAGAGCAGGTCGATGACCTTGATGCCGGTGACCAGGATCTCGGCCGAGGTGGATTGCTCGGCGAAGGACGGGGCTTCGGCGTGGATTGGGCGGCGATAGGTGTCGGCGATCGGACCGGCTTCGTCGATCGGGTCGCCGATCACGTTCATGATCCGGCCGAGGGTGGCCGGGCCGACCGGCACGGTGATCGCGCCGCCGGTGTCGACCACCGGCTGGCCGCGGACCAGGCCCTCGGTGGTGTCCATGGCGATGGTGCGGACCACGTTCTCACCCAGGTGCTGGGCGACTTCCAGCACGAGGCGGAACGGCGCGCCGGTCCGCTGGTCGACGTTGGTCGTTTCGAGAGCGCTGAGGATCGCCGGCAGGTGGCCGTCGAACTCGACGTCGACAACGGCGCCGATGACCTGGGCCACGCGGCCGGTGGCGACGCCAGCAGGCGTGGCGATCTTCGGCGCGGCGGCCTTGGAGGCTGCGGCCTTGGGGGCGGCCTTCTTGGCCGGAGCCTTGGCGGCGGGTTTCTTGGCGGCGGCTGGGGTCGTGGCCATCGTCTAACTCTTTCGTCCTAAAGGGCTTCGGCGCCGGAGATGATCTCGATCAGCTCCTTGGTGATCTGCGCCTGACGGGTGCGGTTCATCTTGATCGTGTACGCGTTGATCATATCGCCGGCGTTGCGCGTGGCGTTGTCCATCGCGGTCATCTGGGCGGCGAAGAAGCCGGCCTGGTTCTCCAGCATCGAGGAGAAGACCTGGACCATGATGTTGCGCGGCAGCAGGGTCTCGAGGATGGTCTCCTCGTCCGGCTCGTACTCGTAGGCTGCGCCCTTGAGATCGATCTTGGGCGCGCCCTCCACCACTTCGGCCGGGATCAGCTGCTTGGCGGTCGGGATCTGCTGCACCACCGAGCGGAAGCGGCTGTAGAACAGGGTGACCACGTCGATGTCGCCGGCCCCGTACAGCTCGAGCACCTTGTCGGCGATGATCTGAGCCCCTTCCAGGGTCGGTGCGGAGCCGGCCTCGAAACTGGCCACAAAGCGGTCGCCATAGGTTCGGCGCAACTGGTCGCGGGCCTTCTTGCCGACGGTGAGGATCTTCACCTCCTTGCCGTGTTCGAGCAGGGAGGCGATCCGCTCGCGCGCGGCGCGGACGATCGACGAGTTGAAGCCGCCGGCGAGGCCGCGGTCCGAGGTCGCCACCACGATCAGGTGGCTGCGGTCGCGGCCGGTGCCGACAAGCAGCTTGGGCGCGCCGTCGCCGGACACCCCCGCCGCCAGGTTGGCGATCACCGCGGCCATGCGCGTGGCGTAGGGCCGGGCGTTCTGGGCGGCGTCCTGCGAGCGGCGCAGCTTGGCTGCGGCGACCATCTGCATCGCCTTGGTGATCTTCTGCGTAGCCTTCACGCTGGCGATCTGGCTACGCATTTCCTTGAGGCTGGCCATGTCAGGCGCTCCTGCTCAAGGCTTACGCGAAGGTCTCAGCGAACGCCTTCAGCGCGCTGTTCAGCTCGTCTTCCAGATCCTTCTTCAGCTCCTTGCCGGTGCGGATCTTGTCCAGCAGCGGCTGGTGCTTGGAGTGCAGGCGGGCCAGCAGTTCCTGCTCGAAGCGGCCGACCTGGGCGGTCGGAACGCCGTCGAGATAGCCGCGGGTGCCGGCATAGATCACGCAGACCTGCTCTTCGACCAGCAGCGGCGCGTATTGCGGCTGCTTCAGAAGCTCGGTCAGGCGCTCGCCGCGGGCCAGCTGACGCTGGGTGGCGGCGTCGAGGTCGGAGCCGAACTTGGCGAAGGCGGCCAGCTCGCGATACTGGGCGAGCTCGCCCTTGATCGGGCCCGAGGCGGTCTTCATCGCCTTGATCTGGGCCGAGGAGCCCACGCGCGACACCGAGATGCCGACGTTCACCGCCGGGCGGATGCCCTGGTAGAACAGGTCGGTTTCCAGGAAGATCTGGCCGTCGGTGATCGAGATCACGTTGGTCGGGATGTAGGCCGACACGTCGTTGGCCTGGGTTTCGATCACCGGCAGGGCGGTCAGCGAGCCGGCGCCGTTGTCTTCATTGAGCTTGGCGGCGCGTTCGAGCAGGCGCGAATGCAGGTAGAAGACGTCGCCCGGATAGGCTTCGCGGCCCGGCGGGCGGCGCAGCAGCAGAGACATCTGGCGATAGGCCACGGCCTGCTTGGACAGGTCGTCATAGATGATCAGGCCGTGCATGCCGTTGTCGCGGAACCACTCGCCCATGGCGCAACCCGCGAAGGGGGCCAGGAACTGCAGCGGGGCCGGCTCGGAAGCTGTGGCGGCCACGACGATGGTGTAGTCCAGGGCGCCGCGCTCCTCGAGCGTCTTGACGATCTGGGCCACGGTCGAGCGCTTCTGGCCGATGGCGACGTAGATGCAATAGAGCTTGGCGCTCTCGTCATCGCCGGCGTTGATCGACTTCTGGTTCAGGATGGTGTCGATCGCCACGGCGGTCTTGCCGGTCTGGCGGTCGCCGATGATCAGCTCGCGCTGGCCGCGGCCGACCGGGATCAGGCTGTCGATGGCCTTCAGGCCGGTCTGCACCGGCTCGTGCACCGACTTGCGCGGGATGATGCCCGGCGCCTTGACGTCCACGCGGCGGCGCTCGGCCACGTTCACGATCGGACCCTTGCCGTCAATCGGCTCGCCCAGCGGGTTGACCACGCGGCCCAGGAGGCCCTTGCCCACCGGCACGTCCACGATTTCGCCCAGGCGGCGGACTTCGTCGCCTTCCGAGATGGCGCGGTCGTCGCCGAAGATCACGACGCCGACATTGTCGCGCTCCAGGTTCAGGGCCATGCCCTTGACCCCGGCCGAGGGGAACTCGACCATTTCACCCGACTGGACCTTGTCCAGGCCGAACACGCGCGCGATGCCGTCACCGACGGACAGCACCTGACCGACGTCGGAAACGTCGGCTTCTTCGCCGAAATTGGCGATCTGGGACTTGAGGATGGCCGAAATCTCGGCGGCGCGGATGTCCATGGGCTTACGCTCTCTTCAGGGCGAACTTGAGGGAATCGAGCTTCGACTTGAGCGAAGCGTCGTACAGGCGGGAACCGACACGCACCTTCAGCCCACCGAGAATGGCGGGGTCGACGCGGGTTTCGATCTCGGGGTCCTTGCCCAGCGACTGGCGCAGGGCCGCAGCGACGCCCTTGGTCTGGGCGGCGGTCAGCGGCACAGCGCTGGTCACCTGGGCCGAAACCACGCCGCGGTGGGCGGCGGACAGGGCCTCGTAGGAGGTGATCACGCCGCCGAGCGCGTTGGCGCGGCGCTGGTGGGCCAGGAAGGCCAGGAATTTCTTGGTCAGGGCGTGGAAGCCGGCGGCGTCGGCGATGCCGGCCAAGCCCTTGCCCTTGGCTTCGGAATCGAAGGCCGGCGAGGCCAGCAGGGTCCGCAGGTCGGCGCTGTCGGCGATCATGGCCTTGAGGGACTTCAGGTCGGCGTCCACGTTCGCGATCTGACCATTGTCGCTCGCCAGATCGAACAGAGCCTGCGCATACCGCGCGCTCACATCCGTAACCTTGGAATCGTCCGCCAAGTTGAAACCCACCAATTATGTCGGTCGCGCCAGCCGCGAGAGGCCCCGCGACGGCTGGAAAGGCTTGATTGCGCTTAGGAAAGCACGTGGACGAAAGGGCGTACTCAGAGCCCCCAGCCCGAAGCCGCGCGCCTGATAGCACGCGTTCTTCGGCGCCGCAACCGACGGAATCCAGGCCTTTTGGCCAATAGAGCCCGCAGCTTAGGTCCCTGCCGTTACGGCATCCGGCTTTAGAGAAAGCTGTAGGGGTCCACGTCGATGGTCATGCGGATCGAGCCGGGAACCCGCACCCTGGCCCGCCACGCCGCCAGGAAGGCCGGCAGATCCACCTTGCGATCCGCGCGAATGAGGAACCGCTTGCGCCGGCGGCCCCGCACCAGGGCCAGGGGCGCGTCGGCCGGGCCGTAGATCTCGATCCCCTCGGCATTGGGCGCCACAGCCGCCAGGCCCTGGGCGAAGGCGTCCAGTGCGGCCGCATCTGGACCCGACAGGATGATCGCCGCGAGCCGACCATAGGGCGGCAGGCCGGAGAGCTGGCGCGCCTCCATTTCGGCGGCGACGAAGGCGTCGCGGTCCTGGGCCGCCAGGGCCTGCATCACCGCGTGCTCCGGCGCATAGGTCTGCAGCAGCACCCTGCCTGGCCGCTCATGCCGCCCGGCCCGCCCTCCGGCCTGGGCCAGCAGTTGGAAGGTGCGTTCGGCGGCGCGCAGGTCGCCCCCTTTGAGGCCCAGGTCGGCGTCGACCACGCCCACCAGGGTCAGGTTCGGGAAGTTGTGACCCTTGGCCGCAGCCTGGGTGGCCACCAGGATGTCGATCTCGCCCGCCTCCATGGCCACGATCATCGCCTTGGCCGCCTCCGGGTCCCACATGGTGTCGGAGGAGAAGACGGCGATGCGGGCCTCGGGGAACAACTCGCGCGCCTCCTCCTCGACCCGCTCCACCCCGGGACCGATCGAGGCCAGGCTGTCCTTGGCCCCGCAGTGGGGGCAGGCCTCGGGTTTCTTCATGGAAAAGCCGGTCAGGTGGCAGATCAGCCGGCCGGTGTAGCGATGCTCGACCAGCCAGGAATCGGTGTCCGGCGCGGTCAGCTTCTCGCCGCAGGCCCGGCAGAGCACCAGCGGCGCATAGCCCCGGCGATTGAGGAACAGCAGGCTCTGTTCGCCCTTGGCGTAGGTCTCGGCCAGGGCCTTGATCAGGGGCGGCGAAAGCCAGCGCTCGCGCTCGGGCGGGGTCTCGCGCAGATCGACCAGAGAGACCTCGGGCAGCTCCGCGATCCCATGCCGGTCGGTCAGCCGCAGCCAGCGATAGCGCCCGGCCTCGGCGTTCCAAAGGGTTTCCAGCGAGGGGGTGGCCGAGGCCAGCACCACCAGCGCGCCCTCGATCTTGGCCCGGACCACGGCCAGGTCGCGGGCCTGGTAGATGAAGCCTTCCTCCTGCTTGTAGGAGCCGTCGTGCTCTTCATCGACCACGATCATGCGCAGGCGGGCGAAGGGCAGGAACAGGGCCGAGCGGGCGCCGATGACGATGCGCGCCTCGCCCGAGACGACGCCTTCCCACGCTCGCCGCCGCTGGGCCGGGGTGATGCCCGAGTGCCACTCGGCCGGGGCGGCGCCGAAACGGTCGGTAAAGCGGGCGATCACCGCCTGAGTCAGGGCGATCTCGGGCAGCAAGACCAGGACCTGGGCCGCCGGGTCCTGGGCCAGCACCTGGGCGACCGCCTCCAGATAGACCTCGGTCTTGCCCGAGCCGGTGACCCCGTCCAGCAAGGCCGCCTGGAATCCACCAGCCTCGGCCAGGCCCGCAAGCACCTGCATCGCCGCCGCCTGACTGGGGTTGAGGGCCGGATGCTTGTGGTCCGGATCGGGCGTCGAGAAATGCGTTTCCGGCTCGACCAGCCGCGCTTCCAGGACGCCTTCGTCAACCAGCCCCTTGAGCACCGAGGCCGAGACCTGGGCCGCCTCGGCCAGGGCGGTGGCGCTCATGGGGCCGGTCGCGGCCTCGAGCACGCGCGCCCGCGCGGGCGTCGCGCGGGCCGGCGCGGCGCCGGTGGCGAACAACAGCCGCTGTGGCTTCGGCCGTGGCGCGCGGGCGCCGCGCAGGGCGATGGCCAGGGGCGCGCCTGGGGCGTCGACGCTGTAGCGCGCGGCCCATTGGATGAAGGCCAGGGTGTTCTTGGGTAGGGGCGGTTCGGCCAGCCGGTCCAACACCGGCTTCAGCGGCCGGTTGTGCCCGGCCCCCTCCTTCAGGCCCGTCACCACTCCGATCAGCCGCTGGGGGCCGAGGGGCGCCACGACGATGTCGCCGAGGCCCAGATCCATCCCTTCCGGCTCGGCGTAGTCGAACGCCTCGGGCAGCGGCAGGGGCAGAAGGATGCTTGCGACTCTCGGCATGGCGAGGGAGCTTAGAGCAGATTTGCGCCGCTCTTCGCGAGCGATTCGAGAACGGCGTGAATCGCTTCTTAACCATCCCGGGCGCCATACGGGACGGCGGGTTCGAGTTGGGGGTGAGAGGGGTCGTGAGCGAGCAGCCGAAGACGCCGACGGATGCGGCCAAGGCCAAGCTGGAAGAGGCCCTGGCGAAGGACTGGAAGGTGGTCTCGGCCTTCCTGCGCGAGCATCCGAACCTGATCCGCGGCGATGCCGATCTGCTGTCGGTGCTCGGCCTCTGGCTACGCGCGGACAACATCATCGAGTTCGGCCCCGCGGCCCTGGCGCGCCTCTCGGCAGACAAGTCTCGGGAAAAGGCGGCGCGCCGTCACCTGGAGGTGACCGCGCGGGCGAATTTCGCCGCCCAGGCCCAGACCCATGCAGCGGTGATCGACCTTCTGGAGGCGCGCAACCACGCCGACCTGGCCCGGCGCGTGGACGAGACCGCCCGCCTGCGCTTCGGCCTGGTGGCGGGGGTGGTCGGGCTGGAAGGTCCCGGCGGGGTGCCGGCCGGATGGAAGGCCTTGCGGGGCGGGGCTGTCGATGAGCTGCTGGGCCTGACCGGCCCGGCGCGCATGGGACCGGTGCTGGCGGCCAAGACCCTGTTCGGCGACCAGGCCGACCAGATCGCCAGCACCGCCATGGTGCGCCTGGCCCTCTGGAACCCGGCCCGTGAGGGCGTCCTGGTGTTCGGCTCTTCCGATCCGGTCGGCTTTCTGCCGCAGATGGGGACCGAGCTGGTCTCGTTCCTGGCCCGGGTGGTCGAACGCACGGCCGAGCGATGGCCGGTGCTGTAAAGACCGCGCGGGAGGCCCTGGCCGCCTGGCTGACCTATCTGGAACAGGAGCGCCGCGCTTCGCCGCGGACGGTCCGCGCCTATGGCGATTGTGTCGGCGCCTACATCGTCTTTCTCGAACAGCACCAGGGCGGCGCGCTGAGCCTTCCGGGCCTGGCGGAGGTGTCGGGCGGCGACCTTCGCGCCTACCTCGCCTTTCGGCGTGGCGGCGAGAAGGGGCTGGGGCCGAGGTCCGTATCGCAGGCCCTGTCGGCCATCCGCGCCTTCCATCGCTGGCTCGACCGGCGGCTGGACACGCCCAACGCCGCCGTGACCCTGGTGCGCGGCCCGCGCCTGCCCCAGGGCGTCCCGCGGCCGGTGAGCGAGGACCAGGCCAACGGCCTGATCGAGGAGGCGGGCTTCGACAGCGACCTGCCGGAATGGGAGATCGCCCGCGACGGGGCCCTGATCACCCTGCTCTGGGGCTGCGGCCTGCGCATCTCCGAGGCCCTGTCCCTGACCCTCGCCGATACGCCCCTGGGCGAGACGGTGCGCATCACCGGCAAGGGCGGCAAGACCCGGCTGGTTCCCGTGCTGCCGGTGGTGCGCGAGGCCATCGCCGGCTATGCCGCCGCCCAGCCCTTCGCGCTCGGCCCCAAGGACGTCCTCTTCCGGGCGCCCCGCGGCGGCCCCTACAGCCCCCGCCACGCCCAGGCCCTGATGCAGCGCCTGCGCGGCCGGCTCGGCCTGCCCGACAGCGCGACGCCGCACGCCCTCAGGCACAGCTTCGCCACCCACCTCCTCGGCGCCGGCGCGGACCTGAGGGCGATCCAGGAACTCCTCGGCCATGCCTCGCTGTCCACGACCCAGCGCTATGCCGACGTGGATGCGGCCGGACTATTGGCGGCCTATTCCAAGGCTCATCCGCACGCCTGAAGGATCAGGCCTGCATGGTCCAGCCTTCGACGCCCATGGCCGCCTGGCGCAGGGCCTCGGAACGGGTCGGGTGCGGGTGGCAGGTGCGGGCCACGTCTTCCGAGGCCGCGGCGAACTCCATGGCCACGCAGTATTCGCCGATCATCTCGCCGACCTGGGGGCCGATCATGTGCACGCCCAGCACCCGGTCGGTCTTGGCGTCGGCCAGCACCTTCACGAAGCCCTCGGCCTCGTGGTTGATCTTGGCGCGGGAATTGGCGGTGAAGGGGAACTTGCCGGCCTTGTAGGCGACGCCCGCGGCCTTCAGCTCCTCCTCGGTCTTGCCGACCCAGGCCACCTCGGGGTGCGTATAGACCACGCCCGGAATGACGTCGTAGTTCACGTGCCCGGCCTTGCCGGCCATGACCTCGATCGCCGCCACCGCCTCGTCCTCGGCCTTGTGCGCCAGCATCGGGCCGTGGGTGACGTCGCCGATGGCCCAGACGCCGGGCGCGGAGGTCTTGAAATGGTCGGTCTCGATGAAGCCGCGCTTGTCGGGGGTGATGCCGACGCTCTCCAGTCCCAGGCCTTGGGTGTAGGGCCGCCGGCCAATGGCCAAGAGCACGTAGTCGGCGGTCAGGGTCTCGGCTTCGCCGCCCTTGACCGGCTCGACCGACAGGCTGACGCCGGACTTGGAGGTCTTGGCCCCGGTGACCTTGGCGCCCAGCTTGAAGGTCATGCCCTGCTTGGTCAGCGAGCGCTGGAAAGTCTTGGCGGTCTCCTCGTCCATGCCCGGGCAGATGCGGTCGAGGAACTCCACCACCGTCACCTGGGCGCCCAGGCGGCGCCAGACCGAGCCCAGCTCCAGGCCGATGATGCCGGCGCCGATGACGACCAGGCTCTTGGGAACCTCCGGCAGCGACAGGGCGCCGGTGGAATCGACGATGCGCTTCTGGTCGACCTCGACCCCCGCCAGCGGCGAAGGCTCGGAGCCGGTGGCGATGAGGATGTTCTTGGCTTCCAGCGTCGTGGCCTGGCCGTCCCCGCCGGCCACCTCGACCTTGCCGGCGCCGGCGATCTTGCCCCAGCCCTTGATCCAATCGACCTTGTTCTTCTTGAACAGAAACTCGATGCCCTTGGTCAGCTGGCCGACGCTGTCGTCCTTCTGCTTCATCATGTTGGGCAGGTTCAGGGCCACGGTCGCGTCGATGCCCAGGCCTGCGAAGTCCTTCTGGGCGCTTTCCAGCATCTCCGAAGCGTGCAGCAGCGCCTTGGACGGCATGCAGCCGACATTGAGGCAGGTGCCGCCCAGGGTCGCGCGCCCCTCGACGCAGGCGACCTTCAGCCCCAGCTGCCCGGCGCGGATCGCCGCATTGTAGCCGCCGGGCCCGCCCCCGATGATCACCACGTCGTAAGCGGCCATGTGTGCAAATCCTCTTCGAAAAGCGCGGCTGTCGTCTAGCCTTAGAGCGGGATGAGGAAAAGTGCGAAGCGGTTTTCCGCCCGCATTCCGCTCAATCAGACCACGCTCCAGTCGATGACCTTCAGGCCCTCGATGCGGCTGAATTCGCGGGTGTTGGCGGTGATGAGGGTCCAGTCGCGCGCCAGGGCCTGGCTAGCGATCAGCAGGTCGTACGCGCCGATCGGCCGTCCGATCCTGGCCAGGTCTGCGCGTACTTTGGCGGCGACGATCGCGTCGGTCTCGTCGAACGGTTCCAAGTCGATATCGTTGAGCGCGAAACGCACCCTGACGCGTTCGGCGTCAGGCTTTGGGTGTCTCAGGCAACCGAATTCCAGTTCGTGCAGCACGACCAGTGACGCCACCAGCCTCTGGTCGCCCAGCACAGCCGCGTCGAAACGCTTACGAACTGCAGCACTCCTGGCGCGGACGATGTCGACAATGACGTTGGTGTCGAGCGCGAGCGTCACCACCAGTCGCGCTCTTGAAGCGGCGGCTGATCCCGATCCGGGAAATCAGCGTCGCCATAGCTGTCGAGTTCGGCCCAGAACGCTTCCATCTCTTCCTTCGTACGGGGTCGCCTCCGCTTCGGCGGAACCGGCTCCAGGATCACGGCCTCGCCTTCCTTTCGGATCGACACTTCCGTTCCTTCGAACCGGAACGCCTTTGGCAGGCGCACCGCCTGGCTGCCGCCATGCTGGAACAGCTTGGCGCGGGCAGGCTCGCCTTCGAAGGGCCGGCCCTCTTCCTTGACGCCGGGCATGGGACGCCTCGCTTTTGTAGATACAAGACGTAGATACGTGTGCGCCAGCCGACGTTCAATAGGGTGGCGCGGCGAGGTTGGGAAACAGCCCCATCAGCAGGCGGAGCAGCAGAATGGCGGCGATGGCGGCTCCAGCCACGAGCAAGGTCCCCGTCAGCATCGCGGCGACGGATCCTTTCGGACGCCGATGCGCGGCGCCGACGATCAGCCAGCCGGCATAGGGGAACAGAAAGAAGGCTGTGAGCACGGAGCCAAGGCGCCAGCCAGCGCCCGCAGCCTTCTGGACAGGGGAGCGCGGCGGCGCGCGGCGCGGCCGGGGCGGCGTCAACTCTTTGAAGAAGGCGCGCGCGTCGGTGAGCTGGTCGCCAGGCACAGCTACCCGGAAGCCCTGGAGGGCGAACTGCTCGACCCACATCGCCACGCCGAAATGCTCGTCCATGACGATGGCGTCGATACCGCCCGAGCGCAGGGCGCTGGCGGCGACCTGCGCCTCCGGCAGATTGGTGAAGGTCGCCACCACAGCCAGGGCCATGGCGGCGAGCTTAGCGGTATCAGAGGTCCAGCAGCAACCGCTGCGGGTCTTCGATGTGTTCCTTGACCTTCACCAGGAAGGTCACCGCGCCCTGGCCGTCGACCACGCGGTGGTCGTAGGAAAGGGCCAGGTACATCATCGGGCGGATCACGATCTGGCCGCCGACCACCATCGGCCGCTCCTGGATCTTGTGCATGCCCAGGATGCCGGACTGCGGCGCGTTCAGGATCGGGGTCGACATCAGCGAGCCATAGACCCCGCCGTTGGAGATGGTGAAGGTGCCGCCCTGCAGGTCCTCCATGGCCAGCTGGCCGTCGCGGGCCTTCTTGCCGAGGGCGCCGATGGCTTTTTCCACCCCGGCCAGATTCAGGGCGTCGGCATCGCGCACCACCGGCACCACCAGGCCCTTGTCGGTGCCGACGGCGACGCCGATGTCATAGTGGTTCTTGTAGATCAGGTCCGTGCCTTCGATCTCGGCGTTGACGTCCGGCACGTCCTTCAGCGCGGCGATGCAGGCCTTCACGAAGAAGCTCATGAAGCCGAGCTTCACCCCGTGGCGCTTTTCGAACACGTCCTTGTACTGATTGCGCAGGGCCATGATCGCGCTCATGTCCACCTCGTTGAAGGTGGTCAGCATGGCGGCGGTGTTCTGCGCCTCCTTCAGCCGGCGGGCGATGGTCTGGCGCAGGCGCGTCATGCGCACCCGCTCTTCCCGGTCGGCCAGGGCGCGGGGCTCGGCGGCGACCAGGGTCGGAGCCGGGGCGGCGGCGGGGATCGCCGCCGCCGCCTCGATGGCGCCCAAGGCGTCGCCCTTGGTGATGCGACCGTCCTTGCCGCTGCCGGCGATCGCGGCCGGGTCGAGCCTGTTCTCGGCGACGATGCGCTGCACCGAGGGCGACAGCGGCAAGGCCGAGGCGGCCGGTGCGGGGGCGGCGGCGACGGGAGTCGGTGCAGGCGCTGCCGGGGCGGGCGACGGCGCGGGTTCAGGGGCCTTCGGGGCCGGCTTGGCCGGGGCTGCGGCCGCGCCGCCGGCGGAGATGCGGCCGAGCACGGCGCCGGGCGTCACGGTCGCGCCCTCATCGAAGGCGATCTCTGAAAGGACGCCGTCCTCCTGGGCCACCACTTCCAGCGAGACCTTGTCGGTCTCCAGCTCGACCAGGACCTCGTCCTTCCTGACCGCCTCGCCGGGTTTCTTGGCCCAGCGGGCCACGGTCGCTTCGGTGACGGATTCGCCGAGCGCCGGGGTCATGATGTCGGTCATATCGGGTCGTGCTCCTTGGTCGGGGGCTATTAGCCCCCCGGTCTCATCTCGAACAGGCTTTAAGCGGGCGCCGCTACTCGGCCAGGGCCTCGGCGAGGAAGGCCTTCAGCTCCTTGGTATGGCGGCTCATCAGGCCGGCGGCGGTCGAGGCCGAGGCCGGGCGGCCCACATAGCGGGCGCGCTTGGCCGCGATCTTCATCCGGGCCAGGGTCAGCTCCAGCCAGGGATCGACGAAAGTCCAGCCGCCCATGTTCTTGGGCTCCTCCTGGCACCAGACCAGTTCGGCGTTGGCGAACCTGTTCAGCTCGGTGGTCAGGGACCGCATCGGCCAGGGATAGAACTGCTCAAGGCGGAGGATGTAGACGTCGTCCTTGCCCTCGGCCTCGCGGGCGTCCAGCAGGTCGTAATAGACCTTGCCCGAGCACAGGACCACGCGGCGGATATCCTTGTCCGACTTCAGCTTGAGCGTGGTCAGGCCGCGGTTCAGCTCCGCATCGTCCCACAGGACGCGGTGGAAGGACGAGCCCTCGGCCATGTCCGAAAGGTGCGAGACCGCCTTCTTGTGCCGCAGCAGCGACTTGGGCGTCATGATCACCAGCGGCTTGCGGAACGGCCGGTGCATCTGGCGGCGCAGGACGTGGAAGTAGTTGGCCGGGGTCGAGCAATTGACGACCTGCATGTTGTCTTCGGCGCAGAGCTGCAGGTATCGCTCCAGGCGGGCGGAGGAGTGCTCCGGCCCCTGGCCCTCGTAGCCGTGCGGCAACAGCATGGTCAGGCCGGACATACGCAGCCACTTGCGTTCGCCGGACGAGATGAACTGGTCGACAACCACCTGGGCGCCGTTGGCGAAGTCGCCGAACTGGGCCTCCCACAGGGTGAGCGTGTTGGGGTCGGCCAGCGAGAAGCCGTATTCGAAGCCCAGCACCGCCTCTTCCGACAGGGCCGAGTCGATCACCTCGAAATGGGCCTGGCCGGGGCGGATGTTGTTGAGGGGCGTGTAGTGCTCCTCGTTGGTCTGGTCGATGATGTCCGAGTGGCGCTGCACGAAGGTGCCGCGCACGCTGTCCTGGCCGGACAGGCGCACCGGATAGCCCTCGTCCAGCAGGCTGGCGAAGGCCAGGTGCTCGGCCGTGCCCCAGTCGATGCCCTCGCCCTTGGCGATCGCCTCGTGGCGGGCGTCGATGGCGCGCTTGACGGTCTTGTGGCCGTTGATGCGCGACGGGATCACGGTGATCTTGCCGCCCAGCTCCTTCAGCTTCTGCAGCGGGACGCTGGTGGCGCCGCGGCGCTCCTCGCCCTCGGCGGCGCCCATGCTCGACCACTTGCCGTCCAGCCAGTCGGCCTTGTCCGCCTGATAGGTCTTGCCGGCGTCGAATTCGGCTTCCAGGAAGGCCTCGAAGTCGGCGACCAGGGCGTCGACCTCGGCCTGGGTGACCACGCCCTCGCCCACCAACCGCTGGGCGTAGAGCTCGCGGGTCGATGGATGCGGCTTGATCTTCGCGTACATCAGCGGCTGGGTCATGGTCGGGTCGTCGCCCTCGTTGTGACCGAATCTGCGGTAGCAGAACATGTCGATCACGACGTCCTTGCCGAACTTCTGGCGGTACTCGGTAGCGACCTTGGCGGCGAACACCACCGCCTCCGGCGAGTCGCCGTTGGCGTGGAAGATCGGCGCCTCGACCATCAGCGCCGAGTCCGACGGATAGGGGCTGGAGCGCGAATAGCGCGGGTTGGTGGTGAAGCCGATCTGATTGTTGACGATGAAATGCACCGTGCCGCCGGTGCGATAGCCCTTCAGGCCCGACAGCGCGAAACACTCGGCCACCACGCCCTGGCCGGCGAAGGCGGCGTCGCCGTGCAGGATCAGCGGCATCACATGGCCGCGGCCGGCGCTGGGGTCGTCCCGCAGCAGGAAGGCCTGCTTGGCCCGCGCCTTGCCCAGCACCACCGGGTTGACGATCTCCAGGTGCGAGGGGTTGGCGGTCAGCGACAGGTGGACGCTGTTGCCGTCGAAGCTTCGGTCCGACGAGGCGCCCAGGTGGTACTTGACGTCGCCCGAGCCCTCGATGTCGCTGGGCAGGGACGAGCCGCCCTGAAACTCGTGGAAGATGATGTGATAGGGCTTGCCCATCACGGCGGCCAGCACGTTCAGGCGGCCGCGGTGCGGCATGCCGATGACGATGTCTTTCACGCCCAGGGCGCCGCCGCGCTTGATGATCTGCTCCAGCGCAGGGACCGTGGCCTCGGCGCCGTCGAGGCCGAAGCGCTTGGTGCCGGGGAAGCGCTTGGCCAGGAAGCGTTCGAAGGTCTCCGCCTCGATCAGCTTCTTCAGGATCGCGATCTTGCCCTCGGGCGTGAAGACGATCTCCTTGTCGCGGCCTTCGATCCGCTCCTGCAGCCAGGCCTTCTCGTTGGGGCTGGAGATGTGCATGTACTGCACGCCCACGTCGCCGCAGTAGGTGCGCCGCAGGATGGTCAGGATCTCGCGGATGGTCGAGGTTTCCAGGCCCAGCACATAGTCGAGGAAGATCGGCCGGTCATAGTCGCTCTCGGCGAAGCCATAGCTGGCCGGATCGAGTTCGCTGGCGTCTTCCTTCTCGGCCAGGCCCAGGGGGTCGAGATTGGCGGCCAGGTGGCCGCGCATGCGGTAGGCGCGGATCATCATGATCGCGCGCAGGGAATCCAGGGTGGCGGCGCGGACTGCGTCGGCGTCGGCGGCCGGCGCCCGTTCGGCGGCCTTCACCGCCAGCTTGGCCTCGACCGCGGGCCACAGGCCGTCGATGGCCGACAGCCAGTCGGGGCGGGAGGGGGCGATGCTATTCGGCGTCCAGCTCGGCTTTTCCGCCGCCCGCTTCACCTCGTCGGTCTGGTCGCGCAGCGAGGCGAAGAAGGCCCGCCACGAAGGCTCGACCGAGGCCGGGTTCTGCGCCCACTGAGCGTAGAGGTCTTCCACGAAGGCGCCATTGCCGCCGTAGAGGAACGAGGTCGCGCTGAGGACCTGGTTCAATCGCCCCGGGGCGATGCTGGAGTCGTCCGCCATAGTCTCCGTTTCCCGGCGTTACGCCGCGGAGCTTCTGGATAAGGAGCTGAGCGCGGCCGCCCTACTTAACCTAACGTCAGGCGCTTTTCAGCACCTCTACCAGAGTTTCGCCGAGTTTGGCCGGCGAAGGTGAAACCCGTATTCCCGCCGCCTCCATGGCCGCGATCTTGTCCTCGGCGCCGCCCTTACCGCCCGAAATAATGGCGCCAGCATGACCCATGCGGCGTCCCGGCGGCGCGGTGCGGCCGGCGATGAAGCCGACCATCGGCTTCTTAACCTTGGATTGTTTAATGAATTCGGCAGCGTCTTCTTCGGCCGAACCGCCGATCTCGCCGATCATGATGATCGACTTGGTCTCAGGGTCGGCCAGGAACATCTCCAGGACCTCGATGAACTCGGTGCCCTTGACCGGGTCGCCGCCGATCCCGACCGCCGTGGTCTGGCCGAGGCCGACCTGGGTGGTCTGGAACACGGCTTCATAGGTAAGCGTGCCCGAGCGCGAGACAACGCCCACCGAGCCGGCCTTGAAGATATTTCCCGGCATGATGCCGATCTTGCACTGGTTGGGGGTCAGGACCCCCGGGCAGTTGGGGCCGATCAGCCGCGACTTCGAGCCCGACAGGGCGCGCTTGACCTTGACCATGTCGGCCACCGGGATGCCCTCGGTGATGCAGACGATCAGCGGCACTTCCGCGTCGATGGCTTCCAGGATGGCGTCGGCCGCGCCCGGCGGCGGGACGTAGATCACGCTGGCGCTGGCGCCGGTGGCCTCGACCGCCTCTCCGACGGTGTCGAACACCGGCAGGCCGATGTGGGTCGAGCCGCCCTTGCCCGGCGAGGTGCCGCCGACCATCTGGGTGCCGTAGGCCAGGGCCTGTTCGGTGTGGAAGGTGCCCTGGGCGCCGGTCATGCCCTGGACGATGACCTTGGTGTTCTTGTCGATCAGAATCGCCATGACGCTTACGCCGCCCCCTTAACCGCCTTGACGATCTTCTCGGCGCCGTCCGACAGGTCGTTGGCCGCGATGACGTTCAATCCGCTTTCGTTGATGATCTTCTTGCCGAGATCGACATTGGTGCCTTCCAGGCGCACCACCAGCGGAACCTTCAGCCCCACCTCCTTGACCGCCGACACCACGCCCTCGGCGATGATGTCGCAGCGCATGATGCCGCCGAAGATGTTGACCAGAATCCCCTTCACATTGGGGTCGGCAGTGATGATCTTGAAGGCCGCGGTGACCTTCTCCTTGGAGGCGCCGCCGCCGACGTCGAGGAAGTTGGCCGGCTCGGCGCCGTAGAGCTTGATGATGTCCATGGTCGCCATGGCCAGGCCCGCGCCGTTGACCATGCAGCCGATCTCGCCGTCGAGGGCGATGTAGGAGAGGTCGTGCTTGGAAGCCTCGATCTCCTTCTCGTCCTCTTCGGTCTCGTCGCGCAGTTCGCGCACGTCCGGGTGACGATAGAGGGCGTTGTCGTCGAAGCTGACCTTGGCGTCCAGGACGCGCAGCTCGTCCGAGCCGGTGACGATCAGCGGGTTGATCTCCAGCATCGCCATGTCCTTGGCGACGAAGGCGGCATAGAGCTTGGGCAGCAGCGCCCCGATCTGCTTGCCGAGGTCGCCGCTCAGGCCCAGGGCCTTGGCCAGCTTGCGGCCGTGATGCGGGAACACGCCGGTGGCCGGGTCGATCGAGAAGGTCGCGATCTTTTCCGGGGTCTTGTGGGCGACCTCCTCGATGTCCATGCCGCCTTCGGTGGAGGCGACCACCGAGACCCAGCTGGTCTCGCGGTCCACCAGCAGCGACAGGTAGAGCTCGCGGGCGATCTGGGCGCCTTCCTCGATATACAGGCGGCGGACGATGCGGCCCTTGGGGCCGGTCTGGTGGGTGACCAGGGTCATGCCCAGCATGCGGGTCGCCTCGGCCTTCACGTCGTCCAGCGACTTGACCACCTTGACCCCGCCGCCCTTGCCGCGACCGCCGGCGTGGATCTGGGCCTTGACCACCCAGACCGGCCCGCCAAGGGCCTCGGCGGCCTTGACCGCCTCGTCGACGCTGAAGGCGGCCTGGCCGCGCGGAACAGGAACGCCGAACTCCTTGAGGACGGCCTTGGCTTGATGCTCGTGGATATTCATGGGGTCCCGTCGCTGGGCGGAAGGGCGTGAGGAGCCACTTCGGATCGGGGGCCTTATAGGCGCCCCGTCCCGGGAGGGCAACGCCAGAACGCGGCGGAAAGCGGTTTCAAAACCGACATATCCGCGTTCCGCCCAATGGGTGGTCAGGTATGGCTTTCCACCGCCGCCGTCGCCCGCCGCTCCAGCTTGCCCCAGCCGACGATCGGGCCGCGGACGGCGGTGATCACCGCCTTCAGCACCACATAATACATCAGCTGGCGATAACCGAAGCGTTGCACCGGCAGCCAGGGCAGCTCGCGCCACGGCGCGCGCTTTTCAAGCGCCATGCCCAGCGCCGCCGCCGACAGGTCGACGAAGATGAACACCGCCCAGTAGAGCAGCGAGCGCACCAGGCTGTCGGTCTCGGCCTCGGCCTGGTGGAAGACGTGGTCGAGGCCGGCGGCGATCAGGCTCCAGACCACCGCCAGGTCCACCAGCGGCGCGGCCGTGGCCAGGACGATCTGGAACAGCCAGATCTGCGGCAGGGCGACGAAGCCCAGGATCGGGCGCTTCCTGCTGAACGTGGCCTCGCGGTGCTTCCAGATGCACTGCAGGGTGCCGAACGACCAGCGGAAGCGCTGTTTCAGCAGGCCCTGCACGGTTTCGGGCGCCTCAGTATAGGCTCTAGCGTCGGGGTCGAACTCCACCCGCCAGCCGGCGCGCTGCACGGCGATGGTCAGGTCCTGGTCCTCGGCCAGGGTGTCGGCGGGATAGCCGCCCAGCTGCTCCAGGGCTGCGCGCCGCCAGGCGCCGACCGCCCCCGGCACCACGGTCACCGCGCCCAGGGCCGCCAGCGCCCGCCGCTCCAGGTTCTGGGCGGTGACGTATTCCAGGGCCTGCCAGCGGGTGACGATGTTGCGCCGGTTGCCCACCAGGGCGTTGCCGGCCACCGCCCCCACCTTGGGATCGGCGAACCAGCGCACCAGGCGCGGGATGGTCGAGGGCGGGAACAGGGTGTCGGCGTCCAGGGCCACGACGATCTCGCCCTTGACTTGGTCCAAGCCCCGGTTCAGCGCCAGGGCCTTGCCGCCATTGGGGAAGCGCATCAGCCGCACGCGCGGGTCGCTCGCGAAATGCTTCTCGACCTCGGCCGAGGTGCCGTCGGACGAGCCGTCGTCCAGCACCAGCACCTCCAGCCGGGTCCAGCGGGATTCCAGGATCCGCGCCACCGAGGCGGCGATCACCTTTTCCTCGTTGAAGCAGGGGATCAGCACGCTGACCAGCGGGCCGGTTTCGGGGTCCAGCTCCTTCGGCTCGCGCCCGCCCTCGCGGAAGCGGTGAACCAGGGCCAGCACCGCCAGGAACACCAGCCGCAACATGCCCAGGGTGATGGCGGTGATGAACAGGGCCTCCAGCGCGAAATTCACTTCGCGGAAGATGCCGAAGCCTAGCCGGTCCAGGGTCAGCTCCAGCCACTGGCGCTGGGTCGGCGGATTGCCCTGCTCGACCGGCATGCCGGCCAGTTCGGCCAGGCTCACCAGGCGGTAGCCGTGGGCCCTCAGCTGGTCGATCAGGTTGGGCAGGGCCTCGATGGTGCGGCTGCGGTCGCCGCCGCTGTCGTGCAGCAGGATCACCTGGCCGGGCGGCCGGTCGATGGTGCCGGGATCGGCCAGCTGGGCCAGCGAACGCTGCACGATCAGGGCCGGGTCCGGCTTCTTCCAGTCGTCCGGGTCGATGCGCAGGCCGGCGATCAGGTAGCCGAGCTTCTGGGCGTCGACCAGCGGGTCGACCTCGGCCGGGGTCGATGGTTCGGCGTCCCCGAAGTAGGGCGGACGCATGAAGCGCATCGACCGGCCGGTGATCACCTCGAACAGCCTCTGGGTGGCGTTCAGCTCCAGGTCGGTCTCCGGCACGGGCAGAAGGCCGATATTGGGGTGGGTATAGGTGTGGTTGCCCACCACCATGCCCTGGCGCACCTCGCGCTCGACCAGCTCGGGGTGCTTCTGCATGTTCATGCCGATGACGAAGAAGGTCGCCGGCGCGTCCTTGTCCTTCAGGATCTGCAGGATCTTGGGCGTCCAGCGCGGGTCGGGCCCGTCGTCGAAGGTCAGGGCCACCAGCCCCTTCTTGGCCCCGTAGCGCTGTATTTCGTAGGCGCTGGGCAGCTTGTCGTAGCTCTGGTCGGCGATCAGCCCGGTGTCGGGGTCGAAGGTCAGGCTGCGGTGGCCCAGGGTCGGGGTGGCGGTGATGTGCAGCACTTCGCCCGTGCCGTCGAAATCCACGCCCTGGCCGGTGCTGATCCGGGTCAGGTTGGAGGAATCGACCTGGCCATACGGCTTGCCGAGGATGCTCCACATGCCGGGGTCTTCCGCCCCCAGGCGCCACATGGCGTAGCCGCGCACCCGCCAGGGGTCGGTGACCTTGACCTGGTTGAACAGGGTGGTGGCGTCGAGGAACCAGACGGTGTGCTTGATCCCGCCGTTGTCCTCGTCGGTGTAGCTGAAGGTCGGGTTCAGGGCGTCGTCGTCGTAGCGGATGGTCGCCGACGAATCCCGGGCGATCTGCATGGCTTCGTGGAAGTCGATCACGTCGGCCCGGCCCTGGCCCGAGGCGTCGCGCGCGGCCCAGTCATAGCCGTAGGAGCCGTAGGCCATGATGGTCTTTTCCGGATCCAGCTTGGACATGCGCAGGTCGAGGTTCTTTTCGAACCAGTCCTGGCCGGCGGCCGGGCCGGGGCTGCCCGTGCTCCAGTGCTGGTCATAGGCCATCAGCACCAGCGAGTCGGTGGCGTCCTGCAGGGCGCGGAATGGCTGATCCTCGTCGTCGAACGGGGCGGTGACCCAGACCTCCAGCTTGTGCGGGGCCAGCGCGGCCTTGGCGCGGCGCAGGAAGGCCGGATAGGCGGCGATGGCGTTCGGCGACAGGTTCTCCAGGTCGAAGCAGTAGCCGGCGTAGTTGTGCTTGGCGGCCTGCACCACCAGCGTGGCCAGGAGCTTGTCCTCGGCGCCCTTGTTCAGGATAATCCCGTCGCCGATGGCGGTGTCGAAGATCGCCTCGTGGGCGTTGTGCACCACCGCCATGATCGCCGGCGGCTTCTGCTGCGCCGCGATCGCCGACATGGCCTCGGCGTCGTCGGTGAGGTCGACGTCGCCCTGGGCGTCGTGCAGGGCGATCCATTGCGGCGCCACCACGTCCAGCTGGCTCGCATGATCCTTCAGCGACTGGCGCGCCTCGGCGTCCCAGCTGACATAGAAGCCGACGGTCAGGGGCCGGATGGCCTTGTTGGTCGCCGCCGCCCGCGGCCGCTGGATGATCCGGGTCCAGGCCGGCTTGGCCCCCTTCAGGAAGCGCTTGGCCGTCTCCTGATGCAGGCCCTGCAGCACTCGGGGGTCCTGCATCTCGATGGTGGGCAGGCGCGGGGCGAAAGCCAATGTGGCCAGGAATCCGGCGACGATCGCCGCCAGCAGCGACAGCAGAAGTCCGCCGAACTGGCCGGCGCGCCGCGCCCGCTTGCCGGAGGGGTCGTGGAATACGAAGCGGTCATGGCCATTCCGCCCCGGCTGTTCGGGGGCGGACTCAAGGCTATGCGGTTCCTGGGAAGGGGAATCTGACGTCATGGCGAGGGATTGGCCGGCCCGAAGGTCCCCGAATCAAGGGCGCCGACGCTCGGCGCCGGCGCACGCTTATCACTACTCTGCGCAAGCCTATACCCTTCCGGCGCCGGGTTGACACCCCGCGCCGCTGACGCTTGATCCTGTGTGCAAGCCGCGGCCGAAATCAGGCGGGATGGAGACCGGAAATGAGCAGCCATCGCCCTCGCCGCAGCGTCCTCTACATGCCCGCCTCAAACGCGCGGGCGATCGAAAAGGCCAAGGGCCTGGCCTGCGATGTGGTGATCTTGGACCTGGAGGACGCGGTCGCCCCCGAGGCCAAGGCCGAGGCCCGCGCCCAGGCGGTGGCCGCCGTTCAGGCGGGCGGCTTCGGCCAGCGCGAGGTGGTGATCCGATGCAACGCCCTCTCCACCCCTTGGGGCGAGGAAGACCTGAAGGCGGCGGCGCGGGCGGGGCCGGACGCGGTGGTGGTCCCCAAAATCCAGGGACCGGCCGACATCGCCGCCTATGACGCGGCGCTCGCGGCTGCGCCGGCGAAAACCGAGCTCTGGGCCATGATCGAGACCTGCCCGGCGGTGTTCGCCCTGGAGCCGATCGCGGCCATGGCTCAGGCCAGCCGCCTTCGCGCCTTCTGCCTGGGGCTCAACGACCTCGCCAAGGAGATGAACTGCCGTCAGACCCCGGGGCGCGAGCCGTTCCTGGCCGTCCTGACCCTGGCGGTGGCCGCCGGCCGCATCTACGGCCTGACCCTGCTGGACAGCGTGTTCAACGGTATCGACGATCTCGAGGGCCTGGAGGCTGCCTGCCGCCAGGGCGCCGACTTCGGCTTCGACGGCAAGACCATCATACATCCCAGCCACATCGAGGCCTGCAACCGCGTCTTCGGCCCCGATCCGGGCGAGGTCGAGTGGGCGCGGGCGGTGATCGCCGCCTTCAACGTACCCGAAAACGGCGGCAAGGGCGCGCTGCGGGTCGAGGGGCGTCTGGCCGAGCGCCTGCACCTGGCCCAGGCCGAGGCCCTCGTCGCCCGCGCCGAGGCGATCACTGCGCGGGAAGCCGTCCGCTGATGCACCCGGCCGGCGCAGCGCTCGCCTTGGCCCTCGGCGCCGCCCAGCCGGACGCCGCGCCCGCGACGACGCCGCCCGCAGCGACCCAGACCCAACCGCCGCCGTCACCTTTGCAGCCGGGCGCGCCGGGCGCGCCGGCGCCGCCCCAGGCCGGCGAGGATGCGCCGCCGCCCGAACCCCTGGCCGACGACGCCAAGGGAACCACGGTCGACCAGGCCTACGCCTCGGCCGAGGCCCGCCAGGGCGCGCTCGACGGCCGCTGGCGGCTCAGCGACGCCGCCGGTGTCCCGCTGTTCGATTTCCAACTGACCGATCCAGGCGAAAAGCCTTCACCCCGCACCAGCGACACCGCCCGCCCCCAGATCGAGGGCGCCTGGCGCGACCTGCGCCGCGAGGGCGCCCTGGGCGGCGACGGGGTGGTGGATCAGGTCGTCCGCGACGGCGACAAGCTGGTGATCAGCTTCCACGAGCGGGACGCGGCCCATCCCATGCAGGCGATCCTGCACGCCGAGACCAACGGCGGTTGGATCGGCGAGCTGGCCGAGGTCGGGGCGACGACGATCGTGTTCCTGGAGCGGCCGTAGAGGCCGCTCAGCGATTGGTCTGTGCCAGCACGGCCGCCGGCAGGCGCGCGCCCTGAATGCTGATCTTGGAGGCCGCTTCGTCGATGGCGGCGAGGTCCCGGGGCGTGAGTTCGACCCGGTCGGCGCCAAGGTTCTCCTCCAAGCGATGCAACTTGGTCGTGCCCGGGATCGGCACGATCCACGGCTTCTGCGCCATCAGCCAAGCGAGCGAGATCTGCGCTGGCGTGGCCTGCTTGCGGCCGGCGATCTGCTTGAGAAGCTCGACCATGGCCATGTTGGCGGCGCGTGCGTCGGCGGCGAAGCGCGGCGAGATCGAGCGGAAATCGGTGGGCGCAAGCTCGGTGGTGGTGTCGATCTTCCCAGTCAAAAAGCCGGCCCCTAGCGGGCTGAACGGCACGAAGCCGATGCCCAGTTCTTCGCACAGGGCGAGCGCGCCGTTCGCTTCCACATCCCGGGTCCACAGCGAGTATTCGCTCTGCAGCGCCGTGACCGGCTGCACCGCGTGGGCCCGGCGGATCGAGGCCAGGCTGGCTTCCGAAAGCCCGAAATGCTTCACCTTACCGGCATCGATCAGGTCCTTCACCGCGCCGGCGACATCCTCCATCGGAACCGCCGGATCCACACGGTGCTGATAGAGAAGGTCAATGCGGTCGGTCCGCAGCCGCTTCAGCATTGCATCGACTACGGCCCGGATATGCTCGGGACGGCTGTCCAGCCCGCCGGTTCGAGCGCCTGTCTCTAGGTCGATGTCGAACCCGAACTTGGTCGCGATCACCACCTGGTCACGGAACGGCGCCACGGCCTCGCCCACCAGCGCCTCGTTGGCGAACGGGCCATAGGCTTCGGCGGTGTCGAACAGGGTCACCCCGCGGTCGAACGCGGCGCGGATCATCGCGATGGCCTCGGCGGCGGGCGTCGGCTCGCCGTAGCCCGAGGAAAGGCCCATGCAGCCATATCCGAGGGCGGAAACCTCGAGTGTTCCGAGCTTGCGCTTGTTCATGTCGGCTCCTTCGTCTGCGGAGCACAAGGTAGGACGCGCGCGAGGCGCCGATTAGACGCTAAGATGCGCATGAACCTATCAGCAGGACTAATCAATGCGCCGCGAGGACCTGGGCGACCTGACGACCTTTCTCGTGGTGGCGGAGGAGCGCAGCTTCACGCGCGCTGCGGCCCGCCTTGGGTCATCGCAGTCGGCTGTGAGCCAGACGGTCCGCCGCCTCGAAACCCGGCTGGGTCTGAGCTTGCTGACCCGCACGACGCGCAGCGTTGCGCCGACCCTGGCTGGCGAGCGGTTGCTGGCCAACCTGCGGCCCGCCTTCGATGAGATTGGCTCCCAGCTTGCCGCCGTCACCGAACTGCGGGACAAGCCGGCCGGTCCGGTTCGCATCACCACGAGCCAACATGCCGCTGAGACCGTCCTGTGGCCTGTGCTCGAACGGCTGCTGCCCGACTATCCGGACGTGAACGTCGAGCTTTCGGTGGACACCGGCTTTCGCGACATCGTGGCCGATCGCTTCGACGCCGGCGTGCGCCTGGGCGAACAGGTCGACAAGGACATGATCGCGGTCCGTATCGGCCCGGACCTGCGCATGGCCGTGGTGGGCGCGCCAGCCTATTTCGAGCGGCATGAGCGGCCGCACACGCCGCACGATCTGACCGGCCATGACTGCATCAATCTGCGGTTCCCGACCCTAGGCGGCCTCTATGCCTGGGAGTTCGAGAAGGAGGGGCGCGAACTGCATGTCCGGGTGGAAGGGCAGCTGATCTTCAATGAGACCCGGCTGATCCTGAAGGCGGCCTGCGCGGGGCTGGGCTTGGCGTTCGTGTTGGAGGATCACGTCAAGGATCCGCTGACCGACGGCCGCCTGGCGCGAGTCCTCGAAGATTGGTGCCCGCCGTTCTCCGGCTATCACCTCTACTATGCGAGCCGCCGCCAACCGACACCGGCGTTCGCCCTGCTGGTGGAGGCGCTGAGGTTCAGGGCGTGAGCGGCATTTTGAACTCGGACTGCGATGACGACCTCCAAGTAGGGCATGGTGCGCCGGGCGACCGCTATTCCCCTCGAACCGCAACCCCGCCCAGCACCAGCTGAGCGGCTTCCAGGGCATGGGCGAGATCGGCCGGGTCATAGGCCACAGCCTCGCCCGCGCCCCAGACCGGGCCGGGCCATGCGGCGTCGTCGGCGCGGCGGCCGACCACGTGGGCGTGCAATTGGGGCGTGATATTGCCCAGCATGCCGGCGTTCAGCTTCTCCACCGGGCGGCCGAGGGCTGAACCGATGGCCCGCACGGCGGCGCCGGCCAGCACTACCTCTTCCATCAGCTGGGCGCGGTCGGCGGCTTTCAGGTGCTCGATTTCGCGCGCGCCGAAGCGGCGGGGGATCAGGACGATCCACGGCCAGCGGGCGTCGGCCTGCAGCCTCGCCTCGCAGAGCGCCAGGGACGCCAGGGGCTTTGACGTGCGCAGGAAATCCGGCGCGATCGAAAACTTGTCCACACTAGGACTCCAGATTGGGTGCATCGACCCCGGTGGGCGGCCTTGGCGGAAACGCCTTCGCCCGAGGGCGGCGCCCCATAGCAGGGCCGGACGGCCCTGGCGAGCGGCGCCGATCATCTGTCCACCGCTTGCGAGCGCCCGACTTGGGGGCTAGACCGCAGGCCAGTTTCTCCCCGCAAGCACCTGAATAGCCCCGGAGGCCCCCAATATGGCTCGTGCGAAGATCGCCCTCATCGGCGCCGGTATGATCGGCGGCACCCTCGCCCACGTCGCGGCGCGCGAAGAACTGGGCGACGTGATCCTGTTCGACATCGTCGAGGGCATTCCCCAGGGCAAGTCGCTGGACATCGCCGAGGCCACGCCGGTGTTCGGCACGGACGTGGCCCTGAAGGGCGTCAACGACTATGCCGGCATCGCCGGCGCCGACGTCTGCATCGTCACCGCCGGCGTGCCGCGCAAGCCCGGCATGAGCCGCGACGACCTCCTGGGCATCAACCTCAAGGTCATGAAGGCCGTCGGCGAGGGCATCAAGGCCCACGCCCCGAACGCCTTCGTCATCTGCATCACCAACCCCCTGGACGCCATGGTCTGGGCGCTGCAGCAGTTTTCGGGCCTGCCGCACAACAAGGTCATCGGCATGGCCGGCGTCCTGGACTCGGCCCGCTTCCGCTACTTCCTGGCCGAGAAGACCGGGGTTTCGGTCGAGGACATCCACGCCTGGACCCTGGGCGGCCACGGCGACGACATGGTGCCGATGGTGCGCCACTCGACGGTCGGCGGCCTGCCGCTGCCCGAGTTGGTCAACCAGGGCTTCATGACCCAGGAAGAGCTGGACGGGATCGTCAAGCGCACCCGCGGCGGCGGCGGCGAGATCGTGGCCCTCCTGAAGACCGGCTCGGCCTATTACGCCCCGGCCGAAAGCGCCATCGCCATGGCCACCTCGTACCTGAAGGACAAGAAGCGGGTCCTGCCCTGCGCCGTGCACCTGACCGGCCAGTACGGCCTGTCGGGCCTCTATGTCGGCGTGCCGGCGGTGATCGGCGCCGGCGGCGTCGAGCGGGTGATCGAATTCCCGACCAATGACGAGGAAAAGGCCATGTTCGCCAAGTCGGTCGACTCGGTGAAGGGCCTGATGGAAGCCTGTAAGGGGATCGAGCCGTCGCTAAAATAAGGCCCAGGGAAATAGGCCCCACGCTCGAGACCGCCCGACTGATCCTCCGCCCCACCATGGCGGAGGACTTCGAGCCCTGGGCGGACTTCATGGCCGATGAGGTGGCCACGCGCTTCATCGGCGGACCCCAGCCGCGCGCCGTGGCCTGGCGCGGATTCCTATCCGTGGTCGGGGCCTGGACCATCCAGGGCTTCGCCATGTTCTCGGTGATCGAAAAGGACACTGGGCGCTGGATTGGCCGCCTCGGCCCCTGGGTCCCCGAGGGCTGGCCCGGAACCGAGGTGGGCTGGGGCATCGTCCGCGAGGCCTGGGGCAAGGGCTACGCCACCGAAGGCGCAGCGGCCGCGATCGAATGGGCCTTCGAACATCTAGGCTGGAGCGAGGTGATCCACTCCATAGACCCGCAGAATAAAGCCTCGCAGAGGGTCGCGATCCGGCTTGGCTCGACCACCCGCCGGCCGGGCCGTCTGCCGCCGCCCTACGAAGACGATCCGGTCGAGATCTGGAGCCAGACCCGCGAACAATGGCGGGCGCGCAAGGGCGCTTGAGAACCTGTCCCGTCTCCGCGGGGCGCGGCCAAAAAAATGGCCGCGCTAGACAGCGCGGCCAAGTTTATAGGGAGGAAACGCCCAGGAAGGGCAGAAACGTCAGGGACGTTTCACAGCTCTGGTATACGGTGCAGCGCACAATTCATCAAGCGCAATTTTACAGGTGAGGCGCAGTTTTTCTCCCTCGGCCGCCAGAATCCTTGATTTCCTAAGCCTTTAGGCCTAGACCGCGACAAAACGCGCATGTTGCGCCGCACAATTCGAATTCATTTCACTCCCCAGGGGTTTAAGCGGCCGCCGGGTCCCCGGCGGTACGGCTGGCTATTCGGCCCGCCGTCACGTAAAAGCCCCGCGCCCCTCCTCCCAAAGGCCTACCCCCTCCCATGTCGCTCCGTAACATCGCCATCATCGCCCACGTCGACCACGGCAAGACCACTCTGGTGGATCAGCTCCTGGCCCAGTCCGGCGTGTTCCGCGCCAACGAGGCGACGGTCGAGCGGGCCATGGACTCCAACGACCAGGAGCGCGAGCGCGGCATTACGATTCTCGCCAAATGCACCTCGGTCCTGTGGCACGGCAAGGCGGGCGAGACCCGCATCAACATCATCGACACCCCCGGCCACGCCGACTTCGGCGGCGAGGTGGAGCGGATTCTGGGCATGGTGGACGGCTGCGTCCTCCTCGTCGACGCTGAGGAAGGCGTCATGCCCCAGACCAAGTTCGTGCTGGGCAAGGCGCTGAAGATGGGCCTGCGCCCCATCGTGGTCCTGAACAAGGTCGACCGCGCCCATGCCGACCCGGACCGGGTGCTGAACGACGCCTTCGACCTGTTCGCCACCATGGGCGCCACCGACGAGCAGCTGGACTTCCCGCACCTCTACGCCTCGGGCAAGCAGGGCTGGGCGGTGGTGGACATGAAGGATCCGCAGGAGAGCCTGGCGCCGCTCTATGACCTGATCGTCGAGCACGTGCCCCCGCCGGCCGCCGAGGCGCGTCACGACCAGCCGGCCGCGGTTCTGGCGGTGCTGATCGAGAGCGATCCGTTCCTGGGCCGCCTGCTGACCGGCCGCGTCGACGCGGGCGTGCTCAAGCCCGGCATGGCCATCCATGCCCTGTCGCGCGACGGCAAGGAGGTCGAGCGCGGCCGGGTGACCAAGCTCCTGGCCTTCCGCGGCCTCAAGCGCCAGCCGATCGAGGAAGCCGAAGCCGGCGACATCGTCGCGGTCGCGGGCCTCTCCAAGGCCACCGTGGCCGACACCCTGTGCGCCATGGAGGTCACCGAGGCCCTGCCGGCCCAGCCGATCGACCCGCCGACCATCTCCATCACCGTCTCCGTGAACAACAGCCCCCTGGCCGGCCGCGACGGCGACAAGGTGCAGAGCCGGGTGATCCGCGAGCGCCTGCTGCGCGAGGCGGAATCCAACGTGGCCATCAAGGTCAGCGAAACCGCCGACAAGGACGCCTACGAGGTCGCCGGGCGCGGCGAGTTGCAGCTGGGCGTTCTGATCGAGAACATGCGCCGCGAAGGCTTCGAGGTTTCGATCAGCCGTCCCCGCGTGGTCTACCAGACCGGCGAGAACGGCGAGCGGCTGGAGCCGATCGAGGAAGTCGTGATCGACGTCGACGACGAATATTCCGGCGTGGTCATCGAAAAGCTGTCGGCCCGTAAGGCCGAGCTGAAGGACATGGGCCCCTCGGGCGCCGGCAAGACCCGCATCACCCTGGTCAGCCCCTCGCGCAGCCTGATCGGCTATCAGGGCGAGTTCCTGACCGACACCCGCGGCTCGGGCGTCCTGAACCGCATCTTCTCGCACTATGAGCCGCACAAGGGGGCCATCGAGGGCCGCCGCAACGGCGTCCTGGTCTCCAACTCCGACGGCGACATGGCGGCCTACGCCCTGTGGAACCTGGAAGAGCGCGGCACCATGTTCGTGGGCGCGGGCGAAAAGGCCTATCAGGGCATGATCATCGGCGAGAACAGCCGCGCTGACGACCTGGACGTCAACCCGATGAAGGCCAAACAGCTCACCAACGTGCGCGCCTCGGGCAAGGACGAAGCCGTCAAGCTGACCCCGCCGCGCCGCCTGACCCTGGAGCAGGCCATCGCCTATATCGAAGAGGACGAGCTGGTCGAGGTGACGCCCAAGGCCATCCGCCTGCGTAAGGCGGTGCTGAACCCGAGCTTCCGCAAGAAACGGATGCGCGAAGACGCTTAAGTCAGACGCTCTGCCTTAGGATCGAGGGAAAGGGGCTCTTCAGAGCCCCTTGACGATGCCCTCGACCATTTTCTTGGCGTCGGCGAACAGCATCATGGTGTTGTCCTTGAAGAACAGCTCGTTCTCGACGCCGGCATAGCCCGAGCCCATGCCGCGCTTGACGAACAGGACGGTGCGGGCCTTTTCCACGTCCAGGATCGGCATGCCGAAGATCGGTGACTGCGGGTCGGTCTTGGCCGCCGGGTTGGTGACGTCGTTGGCGCCGATGACAAAGGCCACGTCGGCAGTGGGGAACTCGGCGTTGATGTCCTCCAGCTCGAACACCTCGTCGTAAGGAACGTTGGCTTCGGCCAGCAGCACGTTCATGTGCCCGGGCATGCGGCCGGCGACGGGGTGGATGGCGTATTTCACCTCGACGCCCTCCTCCTTCAGCTTGTCGGCCATTTCCCGCAGCGCGTGCTGGGCCTGGGCAACCGCCATGCCGTAGCCGGGGACGATGATCACTTTCGAAGCGTTCTTCATGATGAAGGCCGCATCGTCGGCGCTGCCTTGCTTGACGGGCCGGGTCTCGACCTTGCCGCCGGCTGCCGCCACGTCGCCGCCGAAGCCGCCCAGGATCACCGAGACGAAGCTGCGGTTCATGCCCTTGCACATGATGTAGGACAGGATCGCGCCCGAGGAGCCCACCAGGGCCCCGGTGATGATCAGGGTGGTGTTCTCCAGGGTGAAGCCCAGGGCCGCCGCCGCCCAGCCGGAATAGCTGTTCAGCATCGACACCACCACCGGCATGTCCGCGCCGCCGATGGGGATGATCAGGGTGATCCCGGCGGTCAGCGCCAGGGCCGTGATCCCCCAAAAGGCCCACTTGGCCGAGCCGCCGCTCATCACCAGCACTACGATCAGGGCCACGACGGCGACGCCGATGGCGATGTTCAAGAGGTGGCGGGCGGGCAGCAGGATCGGCGCGCCGCTCATGTTTCCGTTCAGCTTGGCGAAGGCGATCACCGAGCCGGTGAAGGTGATGGCGCCGATGGCCACGCCCAGCGACAGCTCGATCAGGCTCTCCAGCTTCACCCCGCCGTCCGGCGTGGTGATGTGATAGGCGGCCGGGGTGTAGAGGGCGGCCACGGCCACCAGGCAGGCCGAGAGGCCCACCAGGCTGTGGAAGGCGGCCACCAGCTGCGGCATCGAGGTCATCGGCACCCGGCGGGCGATCAGCGCCCCGACCGAGCCGCCGATCAGCACCCCGGCGAAGATCAGGCCGATGGTGACCGGGTCCAGCGCGGCTTGCGAGGCCAGGGTCATCAGGGTGACGCTGACGGCGATGGCCATGCCCAGCATGCCCATCTGGTTGCCCCGGCGGCTGGTCTCGGGGCTGGACAGCCCCCTCAGCGCCAGGATGAACAGCACGCCCGAGATCAGATAGGCGATGGCGGCGATATTGGCGTTCATAAAGCGATCCCCATCCGGCGCTTCATCCGTCCGGACGCGCGCCTTCTCAGATTTGTCAGGACTTTGTCGGGAACGAGCCAGGAGGCTACGGCGATCACCGAGGCCAAACCGAGCAAGATGATCAAAGGCCAATTTTGCATTCGCCAGGCGCGTTGCAGCCATTGATAGCCGTCGAACGCCAACAGAGCGGCCGCAAATGCGCGAGCTGCCCACATCAACGGCTTGAAAACCCAGCGCTCAAGGCCCGTGAAGTTGGCCGGCCTCGAGCTGCGTTCCCGCAGGAGCAGCAAGAAGAAGCCGAATGGAATGACCGCGATGGCGATCATTGAAACCAGGCCCAGAGCGGTATCTGACAGCATCATGGATCGCGCCTTTGTGCGGCTTCGATCACTTCGCCCGGTCCTTCTTCTTGTACATGGCCAGCATCCGCTGGGTGACCAGGAAGCCGCCGAAGATGTTGACCGAGACCAGGGCTGCGGCCAGCGCGCCGGCGCCCTTGGAGATCCACACCGAGCCGCCGGCGGCGGAGCCTTCGACGCCATGAGCTGCGGCAGCGAGCAGCGCGCCGACGATGATCACCGAGGAGATGGCGTTGGTCACCGCCATCAGCGGCGTGTGCAGGGCCGGGGTCACGCTCCAGACCACGTAATAGCCGACGAATATCGCCAGCACGAAGATGGCGAGGCGGAACACGGTCGGGTCGACGGTTTCCATTTCGGATGCTCCGAGGCGATCAGGACTTCAGGGACGGATGGACGATGGCCCCGCCCTGGGCGACCAGGGCGGCTTTCAGGATCTCGTCCTCGAGGTCGGGGGCCAGCGCCCCTTCCTTGTTCAGGAGCAGGCCGGCGAAGGCCAAGAGGTTCTTGGCGTAGAGGCTGGAGCTGTCGGCCGCCAGCCGGCCCGGCAGGTTGGTGTAGCCGACGATCTTGGCTCCATTGTCGGTGATCACCACCTCGCCGGCCTTGGCCCCGACCACATTGCCGCCCTGCTCGACGGCCAGGTCGATCAGGACCGAGCCCGGCTTCATCGAGGCCACCTGCTCGGCCG
Source organism: Phenylobacterium montanum (assembly GCF_018135625.1). Taxonomy (NCBI): domain Bacteria; kingdom Pseudomonadati; phylum Pseudomonadota; class Alphaproteobacteria; order Caulobacterales; family Caulobacteraceae; genus Poindextera; species Poindextera montana. The sequence continues at coordinate 3,785,739 of NZ_CP073078.1, read as the reverse complement.
AGACCAGTTTCGGCGCCGGCCGGCCCGGGATCAGGGCGGTGGTGATGACGATGTCCTGCTTGGCGATATGGGTGGAGACCAGGGCCGCCTGCTTGGCCTGGTATTCGGCGCTCATCTCCTTGGCGTAGCCACCGGCGGTCTGGGCGTTCTTGAACTCCTCGTCCTCGACCGCCAGGAACTTAGCCCCGAGGCTTTCGACCTGCTCCTTGGTCGCCGGGCGCACGTCGGTGGCGGTGACCACCGCCCCAAGCCGGCGCGCCGTGGCGATGGCCTGCAGGCCGGCGACGCCGACGCCCATGATGAACACCTTGGCCGCCGCGACGGTGCCGGCGGCGGTCATCATCATCGGGAACGCCCGGCCATAGGCCTCGGCCGCTTCGATCACCGCGCGATAGCCGGCCAGGTTGGCCTGGCTGGACAGGGCGTCCATCACCTGGGCCCGGGTGATGCGCGGGATGAACTCCATGGCGAAGGCTGAGACGCCCTTGGCCGCCAGGGCCTCGACGACGGCCTTGTCGCCGTAAGGGTTGAGCAGGGCCGCCAGGAGGACGCCGCTCTTCAGCGCGGCGATCTCCTCATCGGCGGGGGCGCGGACCTTGAACAGGATGTCGGCGCCCGCCAGGGCCGCCTCGGCCGTGGGCGCGATCTCGGCCCCCGCAGCGGCGTAATCGGCATCTGGAAACGAGGCCGCAAGTCCCGCGCCCGTCTCCACGATCACGGAAAAGCCCAGCCCGATCAGCTTCTTGACGCTGTCCGGCGTCGCCGCAACCCGCGTCTCACCCGCGCGACGTTCCTTCGTGACCGCAATACGCGCTGTCATCCGTGCAAGATCCCCCGCTGGCCCGCCCCATCGCTCTGTTCCCGTTCGCGGAAACCGGCTCAGGGGAACGCTTGGCGCATTAGTTGCGGGAGGGGGACGCGCTTGTCCAGCGGCCAGGCGTCATCCTTTTGACCTGAGGCGACGAAATAGGCGCCCCGGCACGGAAAAAGCCGAAGCGGGCTGGCCGCTTCGGCCGATTCAAACAATTGTTTGCAGAAATTCTGTCGCCGGCATTAGCTGGCCAGCGACGGAGCGTCAGTGCGCAGCGGCGCGCTCGCGCAGGCCGACCACGCCCAGCACCAGCAGGGCCAGGGCCGCGCCGGCCGAACCGCCGAAGCCGGTCTGGGTGCAGAACAGCAGGGTGAAGAACAGCACGCCGACGGTGACGGCCAGCGAGCCCCACTTGGTCGCCGCCATGACGCCCTTGAAGGTCGCCGCCTGCTCGCGGATGTCCATTTCGCCGCGATGATACTCGGAAGCCATGCCTTGATCGTCCTTATGAGTGCGCTGTTCCCGCCGTGTGGGGCCGAGTATACGAACCTGGCCGTAGGCTCAAGGGTGCGCGCGCCTGCGACAGGCGCGGTCAATCGTCCCTGAGCGAATCCGCACAGATCCCGCCGGTGGTTGGCCGCCCGGCGGGCAATCCAAACGTGCGCGGTCTCAAGGCCAGGAGACCAGGAGGCCGCGCAGGGCCGTGATCAGGGCCAGGGGCTGGTCGATCATCACGTGGTGCTCGGCGTCGGGGATGGCGAAGCTGGGCACATCGGCCGGCACCCGCCGCTCTGCGGCCTGCATCCGCTGGATGATGGCCGAGTTTTCGCCATAGACATGCACCATCGGCGCGTGCGGCCCCGGCGGAGCGGTCAGGGACGAAAGCCCGACCCGGTCGAGCTTGTTCCACAGCTGCGGATCGAAACGCCAGGTCCAGCCCTCGCCGCCGCCGTCCAGGGGAACGGCCTTCAGCGAGCGCCGGGCGATGAAGTCGGCGATATAGGTGTTGCGGCAGCTCTGCGGCGGCATCAGCCGGAAGCGGGCCAGGGCCTCGGGCAGGGTGGCGTAGGCGCGGTTCTGCTTTGGCCGTGTCTCCGGCGCACGAAAGCCCTCTTCGGCCGGGGGCGGGCCGCCAAAGCCGGTGTCGACCAGGATCGCGGCCCGCATCCGGTCGGCATGGCGGGTGGCGGAATAGAACACCTGGGCGCCGCCGAAGGAGTGGCCGACATAGATCGGCTTCTGCCCATCGTCGTACAGGCCCGCCGCCTTGGCGCCCTCGAACATTTCGTCGGCATAGGTCTCGAAATCGTAGCGTTCGCGCCAGTCTGACCCGCCCATGCCCGACATGGAGATGGCCGCCACCCGGTAGTCCTCGGCCAGGATCGGGGCGATGAAGCTCCACCAGTCGGCATGGGCGGTGTTGCCATGCACCAGGAGCAGGCCCGGCTTGCCGCGCTGGCCCCAGGTCAGAAGCTCGATCGCCGCGCCCTTGACCGTCACCATACTCCGCTCGGGCGCCTTGGCGATGGCGGCGTCGAACCAGGTGGGAGCCTCGGGAACCGCGCCCTTGTAGGGCGCCAGCGGCGGGGGGAATTCGGGCAGGGATGAAAGGTCGTCGGCCATGGCTTCACGCTCGAAATGCAGAAATCTATGCTCTTCAGTCTCAACTAATCGCCGGTAAGCGAAAGGCAAGGCCGCAAATGGTTCCGCTTGGGGCCACGCCATGCCAGACTCCCCGGCGAACCTGCAAAATCATGGGGGAAGAACTGGCATGAACCAGCACAACACCAATCTCAGCCGCCGCAGCATCCTGGCCCTCGGCGCCGCCGTCGCCGCGGCGCCCGTGATCGGCCGCGCCCAGGCGCCCGGCCTGGTCCTGACCGGCGGGCCTATCTACACCGGACTGAAGGACGTCCAGACGGTCCAGGCCGTGGCGATCCAGGCCGGGCGCTTCGCCTATGTCGGCGACCTCGCCGGGGCCAAGGCGGCCGCGCCGGGCGGGCGGGTGATCGACCTCGGCGGTTCGGCCGCCTATCCGGGCTTCGTCGACTGCCACGCGCACCTGACCGAGATCGGCCTGCGCGAGATGACCCTCAATCTCGAAGGCTCGGCCTCGATCGTCGAGGTGCAGTCCCGGCTCAAGGCCGCCGCCGCGCAGCAGCCGGCCGGCCCCCTGTTCGGCCGCGGCTGGATCGAGACCCACTGGCCCGAACACCGCTTCCCCACCCGAGCCGACCTCGACGCCGTGGTCGCCGACCGGCCGGTGATGCTGGAACGCGCCGACGGCCATGCGGTGGTGGTCAATTCCAAGGCCATCCAGCTGGCCGGGATCACCGCCTCGACACCCAATCCGGCTGGCGGCGAGATCCTGCGCCAGGCGGGCGGCGAGCCCAACGGCATGTTCGTCGACAACGCCATGGACCTGGTCAAGACCGTGTTCCCCAAGCCCGACCAAGCCATGAAGCGCCAGGCCCTGGGCCTAGCCGACAAGCTTTACTGCTCGCGCGGCTGGACCGGCGTCCATTCCATGAGCGTGGCTCAGGACGAACTCGACATCCTGCGCGGCATGGCGGGGCAGGGGACCTTGCGCCTGCGGGTCGACAACTTCATGGACCTGGACCAGGCGGACGAGGTGCTCAGGACCGGCCCCACGGTCGACCCCACCGGGCGCGTGCATCTGCGCGGGATCAAGCTCTATGCCGACGGCGCCCTGGGCTCGCGCGGCGCGGCGCTCCTGGCGCCCTATTCCGACAAGCCAGGCTCGGTGGGACTCGAGGTGATGTCGCACGACACCATCGTCGGCGCGATGCAGAAGGCCAAGGCGGTGAACGCCCAGGTCGCCACCCACGCCATCGGCGACCGCGGCAACCGCAACACCCTGAACGCCATCGCCGAGGTGCTCGGCTCGGGCCACAACGATCGCCGCTGGCGTATCGAGCACTCCCAGATCCTGTCGCTTGAGGACCTGCCGCGCTTCGCGGCCATGGGCGTGATCGCCTCCATGCAGCCCTCGCACGCCATCGGCGACCTCTATTTCGCCCCGGCGCGGCTGGGGCCGGATCGGCTGAAGGGCGCCTACGCCTGGAAGAGCCTCCTGGCCTCCGGCGCGGTGGTCTGCGGCGGCACCGATGCGCCGGTGGAGAAGGGCGACCCCCTGATCGAATACTACGCCGCCTGCTACCGCCACGCCTTGAACGGCTTCGCCGGCCCGGACTGGGGCCTGGACGAGGCGGTCAGCCGGGCCCAGGCGCTGAACCTGTTCACCGGCGCGGCGGCCTACGGGATCTTCAGCGAGAAGGAGCTGGGCTCGATCGAGGTCGGCAAGCGCGCCGACGTCAGCGTCTTCTCCAAGGACCTGATGACGGTCGATCCGGCCGAGATCCCCAAGGCCAAGGCGACCTTGACCATCGTCGACGGCCAGGTGGCCCACCAAGGATAGGGCCTAAGCGCCCTTCGCCTTGTCCAGCTCGGCCTTGATCGAGGCCGGGTCTGGCGGCGCGCCGGCGTGCGCCGCCGTGCGCGCCTGGAATTCTTCGCGGGTGTTGTGCTTGGGGAACGGGGTGTCCGGGACCGGAACGCCAAGGAAGCCGCACAGGGGTTCCCAGCCCTGGGTGGCCTCGAACACGATAAGGCGGTCGGCCGGCACAGTGCGCATCACCTCGTCGGTGTGGCGCTTGAAATAGTCGATCATGAAGTCGCGGTCGTTCTGCCGACCGCCGAAGTCGGACATCACCATGTTGAAGAAGGCCTTCATCGGCTCCGGTGGCGAGGATGCGGGGCCGCCCGGCGCGAATATGGTCGCCTGGGTCGACTCGAACCATTGGGCCGGGTCGCGGAGGGAGTGAATCAGCTTGGCGTCTGGATAGTGATCCATCAGCTGGCGCCAGAACTTGCAGCCGGGATAGTCGACCATCGACTGATAGCCGGCGAAGATCGCGTCCCAATCCGGCGCGCCGGCCCCCGCGGCGACCCACAGGGGCACGCTCTCGGGATGCATGAACACCTCGACCATGTGGTGGCACGGGCCGAGGCCCAGCTGCTCCAGCGCCAGCTTCAGCGACATAGTGCCGGTCCGGCCAAGCCCGGTTCCGATGACCTTGAGAGCCATTCCATTTCCCCCGTTCGCGCCGGCGTCGTGGCGCGCCGGTCGTCGGGATAGGCTATGCCTTCAGAAAGCTGGGCTCAATGGCGGCTGTTCAGACCAGCGCCTCGAACTCGTCCACCAGCCGCTCCAGCCTTGCGCATCCGCTCGCCCAGAACGCTTTCTCGCGCGGGTTCAGCCCGAACGGCTTCAGCGCCTCGACGTAGGTGCGGGTGCCGCCGGCGGCCAGGAGGTCCTCGTAGAGCGGCGCGAAGCCCTTGGGGTCCTTGCGCCGCGCCTCGGCCAGGGCTTCGACCAGCAGGTTCCCGAAGGCGTAGGCGTAGACATAGAACGGCGCGTGGGCGAAGTGGCTGACATAGGCCCAATAGACCTCGTAGCCGGGATTGAGCTTCACCGCCGGCCCCAGGCTCTCGCCCATCACCTCCAGCCAGATCGAGGCGATGTTGTCGGGCGCGACCTCGCCGGCCTGGCGCTCTGCGTGGAAGCGGGTTTCGAATCTATGGAACGCGATCTGGCGCGAGACCGTGTTCAGGGTGTCCTCGATCTTGCCTGCCAAAAGCGCGCGGCGGTCGGCGGGCGAGGCCTCGGCCAGCAGGCGGTCGAACACCAGCCCCTCGCCGAAGATCGAGGCGGTCTCGGCCAGGGTCAGGGGGGTGTCGGCCAGCAGGGTCCCCAGGGGCGCCGCCAGGGTCTGGTGCACCGCATGGCCCAGCTCGTGGGCCAGGGTCAGCACGTCCCGCCGCTCGCCCATATAGTTCATGAACACATAGGGGTGCTTGTCCGAGGTCACCGGGTGCGAATAGGCGCCCGAGGTCTTGCCGGGGCGCGGCAGGGCGTCGATCCAGGGCTCCCTGAAGAACACCTGGGCCTTGTCGGCGAAGGCGGGGGCAAGGTCCGAGAACGCCTCCAGCACCATGCCCTGCGCCTCGCCCCAGCTGTATTTGCGCGGTTCGGCGCGGTCCAGCGGGGCGTTGCGGTCCCAGTGGTTCAGGTGCGCCTGGCCCAGAAGCTTGGCCTTCAGCGCGTAGTAGCGGTGCGAAGTCCTGGGATAGCTCTCGGCCACCGCCGCCTCGAGGGCCTGGACCGCATCGGCGTCGACCTCGTTGGCCAGGTGGCGCGACTGGGCCGGGTCGGTGTAGCGCCGCCAGCGATCCTCGATCTGCTTTTCCGCGGCGATGGTGTTGAGGGAGAGGGCGAGGATCGGCGTCCGCTCCTCCAGCGCCTTGGCCAGGCCGCCGGCGGCCTGCTTGCGCCGATCCGGATCGGCGTCGCTCATCCGGTTCAACGCCTCGGCCAGGGTCAGGCTTTCCTTGCCGCAGCGGGCGACCAGGCGACTCAGGGTCTCGTCATAGAGCCGGGTCCAGTTGGCCACCGCCGGCGCGCGATCGACCAGCATCCGCTCCAGGTCGGCCGACAGCTCGTGCGGCCGTGACAGGCGCACGCGGCGCAGCCAGGGGCGATAGCGGGCCGCGGCCGGCTCGGCCTTCATCGCCGCCTCGATCTCCCATTCCTCCAGCTGGTTCAGCTCCAGGGTGAAGAAAAGGCTCTCGGCGGCGATCGCGGCCGAGCGGGCGCGCACGTCGCCCTCGAACTTGGCCCAGGCCGCGTCGTCGCGCATGGTCGAGGCCGCCAGCGAAGCGTAGGCGCCCACGGCCCAAAGGCCATTGGTCGCGGTCTCGTAGAGCGAGACCCCCTCGGCGATCGTGGCCCCCAGGCGCGAGGCGTCGGCCCGGGCGGCGACAAAGGCGCCCTTCAGCCGCACCAGGGCGTCGTTGGCGGCGGCGGCCGCCTTCAGGGTCTGTTCGATGCGCGGGTCGTCGCGGCTTTCGAACAGGTCGTCCAGGCGCCATTGCGGCAGGGGCTCGGCGGTCGCGAGGTCGGCTTTTGCATTCAGGGTCATGGGCCGGAACCTAGAGAGGCGCCGCCCCGCCCGCAATCGTCCCGATTAAGGATTCAAAAACGCCCGCTCAACCCCGCCTTTACCTGCTGGCGGTAGAACCACTGTCAATCAAGTCGCCCAGAATGGCGCGACCATCGGTGGATGCGCGTAATGACCAAGACCGTTCTCGTCGTCGACGACGACCCGACCCAACGCCGCCTGATCCAGGCCGTGCTGGAGCGTGAAGGGTTTGCGGTCGCCCACGCCGAGAGCGGCGAGGCGGCGATCGACCGCCTGGTGGCCGGCGCGCCGGCCGACGTGATCATGCTCGACCTGATCATGCCGGGCCTTGGCGGCCTGGCGGCGCTGAAGGAGATGCGCAGCCGCGGCTTCAACCAGCCGGTGGTGGTGCTGACCGCGACCGGTGGCATCGACACCGTGGTCCAGGCCATGCAGGCCGGGGCGCAGGACTTCTTCGTCAAGCCGGCCTCGCCGGAACGCATCCTGGTCTCCATCCGCAACGCCCTGCACATGGGCGACCTCAAGGGCGAGGTCGAGCGGCTGAAGAAGCGCGCCGGCGGGCGCATCACCTTCGACGAGATGATCGGCTCGTCGCCGGCCATGACCATGGTCAAGCGCCTGGGCGAGCGGGCGGCGAAATCCTCGATCCCCATACTCATTCTGGGCGAAAGCGGCGTCGGCAAGGAGCTGATCGCCAGAGCCGTGCATGGCGGCTCGGACCGCGCCGGCAAGCCCTTCGTCGCCGTCAACTGCGGCGCCCTGCCGGAGAACCTGGTCGAATCCATCCTGTTCGGTCACGAAAAGGGCAGCTTCACCGGCGCCACCGACAAGCACCTGGGTAAGTTCCAGGAGGCCAATGGCGGCACCCTGTTCCTGGACGAGGTGGGCGAACTGCCCCTGGACATGCAGGTCAAGCTGCTGCGCGCCCTGCAGGAGAGCGAGATCGACCCGGTGGGCGCCAAGCGGGCCGTGCGCGTCGACGTGCGCATCGTCTCGGCCACCAATCGCGACCTGGCCCAGCAGGTGGCCGCCGGCCGCTTCCGCGAGGACCTGTACTATCGCCTGAACGTGTTCCCCATCGAGGCCCCCGCCTTGCGCGAACGCCGCGAGGACATCCCGGCCCTGGTCGAGCACTTCGTGCGCCGCTTCAACGTCGAAGAGGGCAAGCGGGTCCAGGGCGCCACCGCCGAGACCGTGGCCCTCCTGGCCGCCCACGACTGGCCGGGCAATGTCCGCCAGCTGGAGAACGCGGTCTATCGCGCCATCATCCTGGCCGACGCCCCCTATCTGCAGCCCTACGACTTCCCGGCCATCTCCGGGGTCCAGGCGCCGCCGCCCGAGCCGGCCCAGCCCGCCATGCCGCGGCTGATGGACGCCATCCCCTCGGCCCAGCAGCTGATCGACGAGATGCCGGTCGACGCCCCGGTGAAGATCCTCGACGAACGCGGGCACCTGAGGAAGCTCGAGGACATCGAGCGCGACCTGATCCAGCTGGCCATCGAGCTCTATTCCGGCCACATGAGCGAGGTCGCCCGCCGCCTCGGCATCGGCCGATCGACCCTCTATCGCAAGGTGCGCGAACAGGGGCTGGACGGCATGCTGGACGAGGCGGTCTGAGGCTTCGGTGCTACCGATCCGGTCGCAGTACGGTGGTCTGGAACGGGCCGGCGTGCGCCGCGGCGTGGGTTACGGCCTCGTTCACCTGATCCAGGCCGAACTCGGTCACCGCGAACTGGCCGAGGTCCAAGAGGCCTGAGCGGACCAAGCCGACCATGCGCGGGATCGCATCCCGGGGATACATCCACTGGCCGCGGATGGTGATGTTGTTGGTCATCAGCCAGGGATAGGGCAAGGCCAGGGGCTCGCCGCCGCCCATGCCGACCCCACCCATCAGGACGACAGTCCCGCCAGGCCGCACCGCCAGCGCGGCCGTCCGGACCTGGGCCACGCTGGCCTGCGGCGGCAAGAGGTCGAGCACGCAGTCGATCGGGGCGGTCGTGGTTTCCAGGATGCGCTGCCGGTCGGCCTCTTCGTCGCCGGTCATGCGCGCGGTCCTCAGCCTGCCGTCGAACCGACGCTGAAGGTCGGCCAACGCCGCCTCATTGCGCCCGGTGGCGACCACACGGCCGGCGCCCAGAGCCAGGGCGACCGCCACGCCGGCGCTGCCGAAGCCGCCGGTGGCGCCATTGACCACCACCGTCTCGCCGGCGCGGAGGTCGGCCGCCAGCAGCCCGGCATACGGCACCAGGCACATGCCCAGGCCGCACCAGCGGCCCGCCTCCTCTGCCTCGATCATCCCGATCGGGATCGCGTTCTCGGTGGGAACCAGCATCTGCTCGGCGAAGGAGCCGTGGCGAAAGTGGCGCTGCAGCTTCAGGCCGCCCTCGCTGCGGGTGGTCAGGCCTTGCAGCGCGATGTCGGGGGTCACCGCATCGTCGCGCGAGCGGATGGTGGCGTCGCAGCAGACCCAGTCGCCGACCTTTAGCCGTGTCGCGTCGGGTCCAAGAGCGCGGACCCTTCCGATCGCGCCCACACCCGGCGCCGCCGGCAGCGGCAGGGTGTAACCTCGGGCGCCGGACAGGATCTCACCCATGTAGGAGAGCACCCGGGTGGCGATCACGTCGACCACCACCTCGCCTGTGCCCAGAACGGGGTCGGGGATGGTCTGGAGGGCCAGGGGCGAGCCGAAGGCTTCGAGAATGGCGGCTTTCATGGGGAGGATCTCCTTGGATGCGCCAGTCTCGCGCACCCTGCCCAAGCCAGGAAGACCTGGTATTATCCTGGGATGATGGGATACGACCTTGAGGCCCCCGGCCCGCCCACCGCCGACCTGCGCCACAGCCAGCTCGGCGATTTCCTGAGAGCCCGGCGCGAGCGGCTGACGCCCGAGGCGGCGGGCCTGCCGCCCGGCCGGCGCCGGCGCACGCCCGGGCTGCGCCGCGAGGAAGTGGCCGAACTGGCCGGCATCGGCGTCGATTGGTACGTGCGACTGGAGCAGGGCCGCTGCGTCAAGCCGTCGGTGACCACCCTCGACGCCCTGGCCCGCGCCCTGCGCTTAAGCCCAGTCGAGCACGCCCACTTCAAGGCCCTCGCCTTGGGCGATGACCCCCGCGCCTTCGTCCGAGAGGCCGTGCCCGAGCCGATCCGGCGCATGGTCGAGGGCTTGAACCAGCCCGCCTATGTCACCGGCCGCCGCTGGGACGTGCTGGCCTGGAACGCTGCGGCGGAAGAGATCTTCGCCTTCGGCCGCCTGGCCGAGGCCGACCGCAACACCCTGGTCAATATGCTGGTCAACCCTGCGACCCGCCGCTTCTTCGGCGCCTCCTGGGAGGGTGAGGCCCGGCGCATGGTCGCCCAGTTCCGCGCCACCTACGATCTCTGGGCCGGCGATCCGGCCTTCATCGCCCTGGTCGGGCGTCTGCGCCGCGACAGCCAAGAGTTCGACGTCTGGTGGGACGCCCACGACGTCCGCGCCCCGGCCGCCGGCCGCAAGCAGCTCGAGCACCCGGTCAAGGGTCCGATGCAGCTGGAATACGCCACCTTCCAGTCCAACGACGATCCGGCGCTGAAGCTGATCATCTACACGCCGATGTGAGCGCCGCGCATAGATACTTGACTCTATCAACTATCGGCGCAAGGCTCCGGTCATGAGCACCGCCGTCGACAGCATCCGTAGCTTCAATCGCTTCTTCACAAAATATGTCGGCGCCCTGGACCCGCGGTTCCTGGGCACGGACCTGAGCCTCAGCGAAGCGCGGCTGCTCTATGAGATCGCCCATGCCGACGGGCTTCTGGCCTTGGACCTGCAGGGCGGCCTCGACATGGATCCGGCCTATGTCAGCCGGGTCTTGAAGCGCTTCGAGGATCGCGGCTGGATCACGCGCGGACGCGGAGAGGGCGACGCGCGCCAGCGCCCGATCGCCCTGACAGCGGCCGGGCGCACCGTGTTCGACGACATGGACGCCCGCCAGTGCGCCGAGGTCGCCGCTACGCTCGACCGTCTGGGTCCGGCCCAGCAGGGCGAACTGGTCGCCGCCTTGGCCTGCGCCAAGGCCCTGCTCGACGATAAGGCCCAGCGACAATTCTCCCTGCGCACCTTCCGCGCCGGCGACATGGGCCTGATCGCCGCCCGGCAGTCGATCCTCTACCGCGAGGTCTATGGCTGGGGGCCGCAGATCGAGGTGATCGAGGGCGAGGTCACCACCAATTTCCTTCGCGACTTCAAGCCCGGCCGCGAGCAGTGCTGGGTGGCCGAGGTGGACGGCGTGATGGCCGGGTCGATCTTCGTCACCGATGAGGGCGAGGGCCTCTGTCGCCTGCGCCTGCTCTATGTCGAGCCCTTCGCCCGCGGCCTCGGCATCGGCGAGGCCCTGGTTGCGACCTGCATCGATTTCGCGCGCCAGGTCGGCTATCGCGAAATGACCCTCTGGACCCACACCATCCTGGAAAGCGCCCGACGCATCTACGCGGCCCACGGCTTCCGCATCGTCGAGACCCATGTGCATGAGGAGTTCGGGGCGCCGGTGCAGAGCGAGACCTGGCGGTTGGACCTGACGGGCGGCTGAACCTCTGGACGACCACATTCGGGGTGGCGCGGGACGATATATGTTGATATCAACATAATATCGTGTTCCAGGGAGATGCTCATGACGATTCAGGTGGCCGCTTTTCGTTGGGTTCCGCCCTTCGCCCAAGGCTTCGTGCGCGACCTGCGCATCCGCTGGGCGCTGGAGGAGGCAGGCTGGCCCTACGAGATCGAGCTGATCGACTTCGAACGCGCCAAGTCAGCAGACTATCGCGGCTGGCAGCCGTTCGGCCAGGTCCCGGCCTATCGCGACAGCCATGTCGAGATGTTCGAATCCGGCGCCATCCTGCTGCATCTGGCGGAGCGCTCGGACGCGCTGGCGCCCACAGACGCCGCCGGAAGGGCGCGGACCACCACCTGGGTGATCGCGGCGCTGAACTCGATCGAGCCCTTCACCCAGAGGTTCATCGAGATGGACAACGCGCCGGGCACCGCCTGGCCGGAGGACTACCGCGCGCGGACGGAGGGGCTGCTGGAGTCGCGCCTGGGCGGGCTCTCCGCCTGGCTGGAGGGTAAGGGCTATCTGGAAGGCCGCTTCACCGTCGCCGACATCGTCATGAGCACGGTCTTGCGGGAAATGGAGGCGCATGGGCTGGCGGCGCGGTTCCCGGTGCTGGAGGACTATCGTGCGCGCTGCACCGGCCGGCCGGCGTTCCAGCGCTCGCTGGAGGCTCAGTTGGCCACGTTCCGGGAGAATGAGCCGGCTTAGAGGCGACTGAGTTCCCGCGGACTCAAAATTCCGCTCATCCCGGCGAATGCCGGGACCCAGATCATAAAGCTCCGGCCCGTGGGATTCTTAGGGTCGAGATCGAACCAACGGCCGCCGCTCTCAGCCCCCCAACACCTCCCCCAACGCCCCCACCACCCGGTCCACGTCCCCATCCGCCATCCCCGCCTGGAGCGGCAGGCTGAGACAGCGGGCGTAGTAGGCTTCGGCGCCGGACAGGGTCTGCTCGCCATAGAGCGCGCGGTAGTAGGGCTGGCGGTGGACCGGGATGTAGTGGACCTGGGTCCCGATGCCCTTGGCGCGCAGGGCCTCCATCACCTGGCGGCGGGTCTGGCCGGCGGCGGTGAAGTCAATCAGGACGACGAAGAGGTGAAGGGCCGAACGGCTGGTCCAAGGTTGCGCGACTGGCCGCACCAGCGGCGCCAGGGCGGGCAGGAGCTCATTGTAACGCTGGGCCAGCTGGCGCCGGCGTTCGACGAACCGGTCCAGCTTGGCCAGCTGCGACAGGCCCAGCGCGCAGAGCACGTCCGGCAGGCGATAGTTGTAGCCCAGGGCCTGCTGCTCATAGGCCCACGGATTGGGCGCCTCGCCGTCGAAGCCGATCTCCGGATCGACGAAATCGGCCGGCTCGCGCACGATCCCATGGCTTCTCAGCCGCGCCACCCTTTGCGCCAGGGCGTCGTCGTTGGTGGTGACCATGCCGCCCTCGCCGGTGGTCAGGGTCTTGACCGGGTGGAAGGAGAAGCAGGTAAGGGCCGAATGGCGGCAGTCGCCGACGCGCTCGGGGACATTGTCGAAGGTCATGGCCGTGCCCACCGCGTGGGCGGCGTCCTCGACCAAGGGGGCGCCGGCCGCCTCGGCGACGCGCTTCAGCGCCGGCAGGTCGGCGGCGTGGCCGTTCAGGTGTACGGGCAGGACCGCCTTCAGCGGCCGGCCGCCGATGCGCGTCATCGCCTCGGCCAGGGTGTCCGCAGTCATCAGGCCGGTGTCGGGATCGACGTCGGCGAACACCACCTCGGCGCCCTGATAGCGAGCGCAGTTGGCGGTGGCGGCGAAGGTCAGGGTGGGGGCGATGACCACGTCGCCGGGACCCACGCCCAGGCCCAGCATGGCCAGGTGCAGGGCGGCGGTGCCGTTGGAGCAGGCGATGGCGTGGCGCGCGCCGACCTTTTCCGCGAACGCCGCCTCGAATTGCGCCACCCGCGGGCCGGTGGTCAGGAAGTCGGCGCGCAGGGCCTGCGCCACCGCGGCCAGGTCATCGTCCTCGATCACCTGGCGGCCATAGGCGAGGAAAGGCGCGTCAGCCATGCTGGGCCAGCAGCGCCATGAGGGCGTCGGCGTCCAGCCACTCGCTGTTGGCGTCGCTGGAATAGGAAAACCCGTCCGCCACCCGCTCGCCCGTGTCGCCGGCGAAGGGGGTGCGGGTATATTCGACGAATTCCGGCTCGATCACGTAGCGGTCGGCCAGTTCGGTGGTCATGCGCGCATCGTCGGCCGAGATCATCACCTCGTGCAGCTTTTCGCCCGGGCGGATGCCGACGGTCTTGTGCGGCAGGTCGGGCGCCAGCGCGCGAGCGACGTCGGGCATGGTCATCGAGCCGATCTTGGGCACGAAAACCTCGCCGCCGCGCATCATCTCCAGCGACGAGAGGACGAAATCGACCCCCTGGTCCAGCGAGATCCAGAACCGGGTCATGCGCGGGTCGGTGATCGGCAGCTCCTTGGCGCCGTTGGCCGCCAGGCGCTGGAACAGCGGCGCCACCGAGCCGCGCGAGCCCGCCACATTGCCGTAGCGGACCACGGAAAAGCGCGTGCCGATGTCGCCGGCCAGGTTGTTGGCGGCGACGAAGGTCTTGTCCGAGGCCAGCTTGGTCGCGCCATAGAGGTTGATCGGGTTGCAGGCCTTGTCGGTCGACAGGGCCACGATGCGCTGCACATGGTTGGTCAGGGCGGCCCAGACCACATTCTCGGCGCCCATCACATTGGTGTGGATGCATTCGGACGGGTTGTACTCGGCCGCCGGCACCTGCTTCAGGGCCGCGGCGTGGATCACCACGTCGACCCCCCGGAAGGCCAGGGTCAGGCGGGTGCGGTCGCGCACGTCACCGAGGAAGAAGCGCATCTTGGCCATGGCTTCCGATGGAAAGGCCTCGGCCAGTTCGGCCTGCATCTCGTACTGCTTCAGCTCATCGCGCGAGAGCACGATGATCTTGCGCGGCTGCTGCTCGGCCAGCACGCGGTGGACGAAGCGACGGCCGAAAGAGCCGGTGCCGCCGGTGATCAGCACCACCTTGCCGTCGAGGATCGGGGTCTTGGGCGCGAAGGAACGCAGTTTCGGATGTTGGGGCAAGCCATGCCCTCCTCAGCCGGCGCGAATCACCTGCGCCGGCCGGTATGCTGCCGCATCGAGGGCTTCGGCGCCCCTGTCTTTCAAGGGGCTGGGGCGCCGCCGATGGACGCGGGGGAATCTAGACGTTGGAGCGGGTTGCGGGCGGAAAACCGCTTCGCACTTTTCCTCAACCCGCTCTACTGCCCAATCCCGTACGCCCCGCCCTTTTCCAGCGCGGCCTTGTAGGCCGGGCGGGTGTGCAGGCGTTCGACATAGGCGGCGAGGTTCTTGAACGGGCCCAGCCGGCCGAAGTTCTTGCCCACTTCGCCCACGAAACTCATCTGGATGTCGGCCCCGGTCAGGTCCTCGCCCAGCAGGTACGAGCGGCCCTGCAAGGCGGCGTCGACATAGGCCAGGTGGTTGTCGATCTCGCTGTCGATGCGCGGCTTCAAGGGCGCAGCGGCCTCGCCCAGGCGCATGGTGTAGAGGTTCAGCATCAGGGGCAGCATGGCCGAGCCCTCGGCATAGTGCAGCCATTCCACATGGGCCCAGTGCGCCGCGCTGTCCTTCGGCGGCTGCAGTCGGCCCTGGCCGTACTTGTCCAGCACATATTCGACGATGGCCCCGGACTCGGCGATCTTGATCTCGCCGTCGGTGATCACCGGCGACTTGCCCAGCGGGTGGATGGCCTTCAGCTCCGGCGGGGCCAGGTTGGTCGCCGCGTCCCGCTTGTAGAACTGGATGTCGTATTTCAGGCCCAGCTCCTCGAACAGCCACAGGATCCGCTGCGAGCGGGAATTGTTCAGGTGGTGGATGGTCAGCATGGGGCCTCTCCCGGGACGGTCGCTTCTGGCGTCGGCGCAAACTCTATCTTACGCCTCTCCGACCGGTTCGGATCGTCGGCGCGCCGATCTTTTTGCAAATCGAGCCGGATCGACGATCGCCGCCAGCGGGGCGGGCAAAGGCGAGGGCGCGCCCAGGGCCTGGGCCGCCACATGCTCGGCCAGCAAGGGCGCCGCGCAGAACCCGCGCGAGCCGAGGCCGGAGAGGACGAACAGCCCCGCCTGGCCCGAAACTGCGCCGGCCAGGGGCAGGAAGTCGGGGCAGGCGGCCCTGAGGCTGGCGCGGCCCTCCCAGGGGCGGTCGGTCAGCTCGGCGGCGAGGCTTGGCCGCACCTGGGCCAGAAGGGCGAGGTTGCGGGCATGGTCGTCGGGCCGGACGGCCGTGTCGGTGTCGTCACGGTCGTGGGTGGCGCCGAAGACGAGGCCGTCACGGGTCGGGATCAGATAGCCGGCGCCCATCACCGCGGGCGGGGGCTCGGCGGTGCGGACTAGGCTGATCTGGCCCCGCACGGGCGAGAGCGGCAGGTTCGGCGCGAAGGCCTGGGCGGCCAGGCCATTGGCCAGGCAGACCCGATCCGCAGACGCGATCAGCTCGCCATCCGGGCCGATCAGCCGCCAGCCGTCGCCGCCGCGTTCCAGCCCGGCGACCTCGGCCCGAACCTGTTTCGCACCGGCGAGCCAGGCGTCGAGCACGGCGGCCGGCGCGACCACCCGGCCGTCGGCGAGGAAAAGGCCGCCGACCTCGGCGTCTTCGCCCAGCGCGCCAGCCGTCTCGGCCACGGCGAGCCGCGCCAGGCGGCCGGCTTCAAACAGGTCCGAAGCGGCGATGCGGTCGAAGCGCGAAGGGTCTTTCGGCCCTGTCTCCAACTGCAAGGCGCCGCGGGCGATGACCGCGCCAAGCGTCTCGTCATAGACATCGCAGGCCCTGGCGAAGGCCTGGGCGTAGAGTTGTGCCACCGCGGCCCCGCCGGCGTCCAGCCGCGGCATCACCAGCGCGGCAGAATTGCCGGACCCGCCGGCGCCCGGGCGTTCGGCCTCGATCACCGTGACCTGCGCGCCCTGGGCGGCGAAGGCGCGGGCCAGGGCGGCGCCGGCTATGCCCGCCCCGACGATGGCGACGCGGGGCGAGGCGGACTCGGGCGTCGGCGCGCCTGGCAGGACGGCCTCCAGCCGCTCGCGCTTGCGGCCGAAGCCCTGACGCTTTTCGACGGCGAAGCCCTGCTCGGCCAGGCCGCGGCGCACGGCGCCGGCGACGGTGAAGGTCGCCGCCCTGGCGCCTGGCGCGCTGTGCGCGGCCACGCCGGCCAGCACCTCGGGGCTCCACATGCCGGGATTGGCCGCCGGCGAAAAGCCGTCGAGGAACCAGGCGTCGGCGCGCCCGTCCCAGGCGGCCAGGGCCTCGGCGGCGTCCATCACCGCCAAGTCCAGGCGCGCGCCGATCTCGTCGAAAGCGATGCGGTGGAAGCCCCTGGCGCGCCTGGGCCAGCGGGCGACGAGACGTTCGGCCAGGGACGCCAGTTCAGGCCAGTGGGCCAGGACCCGGGCGGCGTCCTCGGCCGGCATGGGAAAGGCCTCGACGGAGAAGATGCTGAGCTGGGCGCCCGGCTCGCGGGTCCTGGCCCAGAGATCCAGCAGGGCCAGGATGTTCAGCCCCGAGCCGAAGCCTAGCTCGCCAGCTGTGAAACGCCGCCGCCCGGCCCAGGCCTCGGGCAATGCACAGCCGGCCAGGAACACGGCGCGGGTCTCGGCCAAGCCGTCATGGGCTGAGAAATAGACGTCGTCGAACAGCCGCGAGCGGGGCAGGCCGTTCTCGTCCCACAGGACCGGGGAGTCGTCATCGGGGCGCATGGCGCCTGATAGCCGCAAATCGCGCGTTCAGAACGCAAAAAAGGCCGCCCGGCTGGGCGGCCTCTTCCGAGATAGCCTGAAGAAGGCTGATCTTACTTGTTGGCGGGCGCAGCCGACGAAGCAGCCGAAGCGTCGGCGGCGGTCGAAGAGGCGGCGGCGGCGGCCGAGGCGGCCACGGCGGCGTCCGAAGCGGCGGTCGCGGCGGCGGCGGCGTCCGAAGCGGCGGCCGCCGAGTCGGAGGCGGCGGCGTCGGCCGGCTTCTTGTTGCAGGCGCCGACGGACAGGGCGGCGACAGCGGCGCCAGCCAGGAGAATCTTGCGGAGCATATCGGAGGTCATGAGCTTAAGGTCCCTTGCTAAAAACTAGGGCCGCCCAGGACAGGACGGCCCCTTACGCGAACTGTGGCTGTTAGGCCTTACTTGTTGGCCGGAGCAGCCGACATGGCGGCGGCCGAGGCGTCGGCGGCGGCCGACGAAGCGGCGGCGGCCGAAGAGGCGGCGGCGCTGGCGTCCGAAGCCGCGGCGGCGGCTTCCGAGGCGGCGGCTTCCGAAGCAGCCGGAGCTTCCGGCTTCTTGCAGGCGGCGACCGAAAGAGCGGCGACGGCGGCGCCGGCGACGAGGATCTTACGAAGCGTGTCGGAGGTCATGTCCCAGGTCCCTCTAGGAGGTTTATGCGCCGGACCGCAAACCCGTCGCTCCGGCGAAGGCCAAGGACCTGCGACGGATCGGCGCGCCCACGTGCGCTGAAGTTGAATATGCCTTCATCTGCGAGAAGGGCAAGCACCAAGTTCACGAGCCCGTGATCACTGTGAACCTTCGGCCGCCGATCCCGCCAATTTTCGGCGCGCACCGGCTGACAAGCGCCTGAAACGCCCCGGGGTTCCCAGGGGCGGCTGACGTTCCCGAAGAATGGAGCAGCGCCGGCCGGGCCAGCGCCGCGATATCAGCCTTCGGCCGGGATGGTGCTGAGCGCCTCTTCCAGCTCCAGGAAGCTCGGCTGAGCCGGGCTCGGCACCCCGCCGCGGCCGATCTCGACCGAAATCTGAGCGGCGTTGCCGTGCAGGTGGGCGACCAGAACAGCCTGGATGATCTTGTAGAACGAGCTCTCCTCGTCGACCACGTCCTTCATTCGCGCGGCCATCGGCCCAACCATGCCATAAGCCAGGAAAACGCCGAGGAAGGTGCCGACCAGGGCCCCGCCGATCATGGTGCCCAAGACTTCCGGCGGCTCGGTGATCGAGCCCATGGTCTTGATGACGCCCAGCACGGCGGCGACGATACCGAGCGCCGGCAGGCCGTCGGCCAGGTTGGACAGGGCGTGCGACGGGCCCAGCGCCTCGTGATGGTGCTTTTCCAGCTGCTTTTCCATCGCGTCCTCGACCTGGTGCGGGTCTTCCAGGTTCATGGTCATCATCCGCAGGGTGTCGCAGATGAAGTCGATGGCGAAGTGGTCGCTCATCAGCTTGGGATAGCGCGAGAAGATCGTGCTCTCTTTGGGCTTTTCGATGTGGCTCTCCAGGGCGATCACGCCCTTGGATTTCATGGTCTTGGTCAGGAGGAACAGCAGGGACAACAGGTCCCTGTAGTCCTGCGCCTTCCACTTCGGGCCCTTGAAGGCGCTGCTGAAGCCCTTGCCCATGGCCTTGATGGTGGCCATGGAGTTCGAGATCAGGAACGCAGCCACGCCGGCGCCCAGGATGGCCATCAGCTCGTGCGGGGCGGCCTCAATGATCACCCCCATCTTGCCGCCGGAGATGATGAAGCTGCCGAACACCATGGCGAACAGCACTACGATGCCGATGATCTGAAACATTGTAAGGCTTGCCAGTCCCCGTACTCTGGCCCCGTTTTGGCCGCGGCGAGCATCGCCGTTATTGCTTAATTCCGCGTTTGCGACGTGCGGCTTGCGCGGGTATCTGCGGATCATGGCGCCAAGGGCATGAACAGGCCGAGTACGCTCCCGCCGGGGGCGCAGGGAGGAACGGCTACGGAGGCGGGGTCGATCGACGGCCAGGTCCGCTCGCGCTCGTTCGCCATCCTGTTCTGCGTCTCGGTGATCACCGCGGTCGGCAATACCGGCATGCAGTCGGTGCTGCCGGCGATCGGCCGCACCATCGGCATACCCGACCCAATGGTGGCGGCGATCTTCTCGCTGTCGGCGCTTTTGTGGGCGATCAGCTCGCCGATCTGGGCCAGGGCGTCGGACCGACACGGGCGCAAACCCTTGATTCTCTTGGGCCTCGCCGGCTTCGCCCTGTCCATGGTGCTGTGCAGCGTCGTGGTCGGCGCCGGGCTTCGCCACCTGGCGACGCCCATGGTCATCTTCGTCTTTTTCCTTCTGGCGCGGGCCCAGTTCGGCCTGTTCGGCTCTGCCGCCAACCCGGCGACCCAGGCCTATGTGGCCGAGCGCACCACGCGCGAGGAGCGCACCCAGTGGATGTCGACGCTCGCCGGCGCCTTCGGCCTCGGCACCATCATCGGCCCCCTGATCGCCACCCTGTTCGTCCTGCCCATTGTGGGTCTGGCCGGCCCCATGCTGGCCTTCGCCCTGATGGCCGTAGCCATGCTGGCGGCGGTGGTGCGCTGGCTGCCGGAGGAGCGGCGAGCGCCGCCACCCAAGGGAAAGGAGCCCGCGCACCTTGCGTTGGACCCCGTCCCACCGATGAAGCCCCAGGCCCTCTGGCGCGACCCGCGGCTGGTCCCGTTCCTGGCCTACGGCTTCCTGGTCGCGGTCTGCCAGACGGCCATGGGCCAGACCCTGGGCTTTTTGATCATCGACAAGACCCACGAGAGCCCGTCGGCGGCGCTGAACTATATCCGCATGGCCATGATGATGGGCGCCATCGCCGGGCTTCTGGCCCAGTGGGGCCTGATCCGCATGTTCCGCATGAGCCCGCGCCACCTGTTGCGCTGGGGTGTCTGCCTGGCCGCGGCGGGCAATCTGATCACCGCCTTCGCCCCGGACTACTGGACCGTGGTCCTGGCCTACACCCTGTGCAGCCTGGGCTTCAGCTTCGCCCGGCCCGGCTTCACCGCCGGGGCGTCTCTGTCCGTGCCGCAGGAGGACCAGGCCCGCGCCGCCGGGGCGATCGCGGCGGTCAACGGGGTCAATGTCGTGCTCGCGCCCCTGTTCGTGAAGCTATACGAAATGGTCCCGCCGGCGCCCTTCCTGCTCTGTGCGGCCGTGCTCGTCGGCCTGGCGGTGTTCGCCTATTCCAACGGCGCCCTGCGCCGCGCCGGCGAAGCCGCCACCAGCGAGGACGAGGCGACCATCTCGATCCTGGAAAAGAGCGAAGAGGCGGGAAGCGCTTAAGCCGGGGGCGCAGGGGCCGAAGCCCCCGCCTCGGCCCGTAGCCGTTGCACCAGCTCGATCGACAGATAGCCGTCCGCCGGCAGGCCGCGGGCCTTTTGCCAGGCCCGGAGCGCAGCGCGGGTGCGGGCGCCGATCAGGCCGTCGGCGGCGCCGGCGTCGAAGCCGAGGCGAGCCAGGGCGGTCTGGGCGTCGCTGCGGTCGGCCAGGGACAGGGGCGTCTCGGGCGGCCAGGCCGCCAGCACCGGGGCGCGGCCGGCGATGCGGTCGGCCAGGAGGCCCACGGCCAGGGCGTAGGCCAGGGCGTTGTTGTAGGCCCGGATGACGAAATGGTTCGGCAGGGCCAGGAAGGCCGGCCCCTTGGCGCCCACCGGGACCAGCAACACCGCGTTTTCGGCCGCGTCCGCCTTGCTCCAGGCCGCGCCGTCGGTCGTTCGCAGACCGAGCTTGGCCCACGCCTCCAGCGGCTGGGCCGGCCCTTCGGCCAAGCCGTAGTCGAAACCCTCGGGCAGGGTCATCTCCCGCGCCCACAGCTCGCCCGGCTTCCAGCCGGCCTTGGCCAGCAGATTGGCCGCCGAGGCCAGGGAATCCTCGGCCGAGGTCCAGATGTCCGGCCGGCCGTCGCCGCTCAGATGCACCGCGGTGGAGAGATATTGCGTCGGCTCGAACTGGGGCTGGCCAAGGGCGCCGGTCCACGAGCCGCGGAGCTGCGCGCGGGTGGCGTCGCCGTCGGCGATGATCTGGAACACCGCCAGAAGCTGTGTCTCGGCCCAGTCGGCGCGGCGGCCGCTGGCGGCCAGAGTGGCCAGGGAGCGCAGGGCGTCATAGTCCCCCTGGATCTGGCCGAAGCTGGTCTCCACCGCCCATATGGCCAGAAGGATCTCGGCCGGCACGCCGTAGCGGCGCTCGACCTCGGGCAGCCAGGAGAGCTCCGCCAGCTTGCGCCGGCCGGTCTCGACCCGATCCTCGGTGACGATTCCGCGCACATAGTCGCCGAGCGGCTTGGAGAATTCCGGCTGGCGCGTCTCCAGGGCGCGGATGCGGGGGTCGGGCGTCAGGCCCTCGAACTCGCGGGCCAGCACGTCGACCGGCAGGCCCTCGGCCAGGGCGCGGACCATGAACTGTGACCGCCAGGCGTCGAAGGCGCTGTCGCCAGTGGGGTCCGGGGCGTTGATGCGGGTGTCCGGCGCTGTGGGCGCAGGCCCCAGCGGCGGGGGAAGCCCGCCAGGGTCGGCCGCGCCGGCCAGGGTGAGCAACAGGAACATGCGCCGGTCCATGCGGTTGAATCTAGAGACTTGCCGGCGGTTGCGAAACCGGGTTTCGCCCTTTACCGGTCAAGGAATTCGCGCGCGGAATTGACTCCGAAGCCCAAGCCGCCTATACGCCCGCGCTCCAATTCACACGGGAGGTGGGCGCGCCGCCCCGCACCCGCCGCCGAAGAGACCGCCATGAAGGTTCGCAGCTCGCTCAAGTCGCTCAAGACCCGCCACCGCGATTGCAAGCTGGTGCGTCGCAAGGGCCGCGTCTACGTGATCAACAAGACCGACCCGCGCTTCAAGGCCAAGCAGGGCTGATCCAGGCCCTCGGGCTTTGGTGAGCAAGCGTCCGACCGGCGTCCTGTGGGACGTCGGCAATGTGATCGTGCGTTGGGATCCGCGCACCCTCTATTCCAAGATATTCCCTGACTCGGCCGAGCGTGAGCGCTTCCTGGCCGAGGTCTGCACCCCAGCGTGGCACATCGAGCACGACCGCGGCCGGCCGATGGCCGAGGGCGTGGCCCTGCTGGCGGCGCAGTTTCCCGAACACGCCGAGACCATCGCCGCCTGGAACGACCGCTGGTGGGAGATGTTCTCCGGCCCGGTCGCCGAGACGACGGGGGCCATCGAAGCCCTAGCGGCGCGTGGCGTGCCCCAGTTCGGCCTGACCAACATGAGCGTCGAGACCGCGCCAGGCACTTTTGCCATGGACCCGGCCTTCCGGCATCTGGCGGTGATCGTGGTCTCGGGCGAGCACGGCCTCATCAAGCCCGACCCGCGCCTGTTCGCCCTGGCGCTGGAGCGGATCGGCCGCCCGGCCGAGAGCCTTTTGTTCGTCGACGACAGCGCGGCCAACATCGAGAGCGCCGCGGCGATGGGTTTTGCGACTCACCACTTCGCCGACCCGGCCGCCTTGCGCCCCGCGCTCGAAGCCCATGGCCTGCTCTGAAATTTTCGCCTTCGCCGCAATTCCCGCCGCCAAAAAAACCCTCTAGGGTCCGCCGCTCTTTGGACCACCTCTACAGTGAAAGACCGCACCTCCCATGGCCGATGATTCCTCCGAAATCGACGTCCTCAACGCCACGGCCCAGAGCCAGCTGAAGAGCATCATCGAGCGCATCGAGCGGCTGGAGGAGGACAAGGCCGCGGTGCAGAACGACCTGAAGGAGGTCTATGCCGAGGCCAAGGGCAACGGCTTCGACACCAAGGTGCTGCGCAAGGTCGTACGCATGCGCAAGCAGGACAAGGCCAAGCGCCAGGAGGAAGAGGCGCTGATCGACCTCTATCTGTCGGCGATCGGGGGTCTGTGAAGTCCAAGCTTCCAGATCATAGAGAAAAGGCCAAGCGCGCGGCGCTGAACGCACTGCGCAAGGCCCGGCGGCTGGCCGCGCGCGCCGGGGTCGAGTTGAGCGAATGGGAAGGCGAGTTCCTGGGCTCAGTCGAGGACCGGGTGAAGACCTACGGCCGCGCCTTCGCCGACCCGGACAAGGGCGCGCCGGCCCAGCCGCTGTCGATGCTGCAGGCGGTCAAGCTCAAGGAGATCACCGCCAAGGCCAAGGGCGAACCCCGGCCCGGGCGACGATTTGGTCAGCGCAAGCCGCGGGCGGCGGAGGACTGAAGCCGGCTATTGGTCCCGCTTCACCCGGGTCGAGACGCCGTCGATCTTGATGAAATAGCTACCCAGGGAGCCGCGGCTGATATGAGCCGCCTTGCCCGGGCGCGGGTCGAGGTTCGGCTCCTGGTCGCCGATCTCATGCCAGACCGATCCGTCCTCCAGGGAGATCACCCAGCGGCCGGTCGCGTCATGGCCGGCCGAGGCGACCTTGCCATCAATGGCGTTCAGTTCCTCCTTGGTCGCCGCCTTGTCGAAGATCGACAGGGTCGGCAGGTTGAAGCCGAAGGCCTGGCGGCGGGCGGCCCGGGCCTGCTGGCGGTCCACCACCACGATGTCGCCGCCGGCCTCGGCCTTGTCGATATCCGCCGCCGCCTTGTCGTAGCAGGCGAGGCGCGCGGCGCTGTCCGCAATACCCCGGCAGTCGACCAGCGATTTCAGCACCTGGGCACGGTCTGCACCAGCGGCGCCGGCCCCAGGCGCGGCAAGCAGAATCGCGGATCCGCCCGCCACGCCGGCCATCGCCAGACAAAAATGCCGAAGTCGGGCCATCAAAACGCTCCATTCATGGCTACAGCCGCTCAGGTTCGGGCATCGATAGCGCTCATAATGGCGAAAGGACGACCGTTTCCGCCCTAATATGACGAGATCGAGGGCAAGGCGAGGCAGGATTTTCCAAGTTCGAAGGCACTGTGTCGCGAAAGTGACATGCAGGTAATGATCTGCATCGGCGCGGCCTGCGAGCATTGACCGTCCAGGCCAAATTTCTACTCTCCCGGCCCAATCGCGCCCGAACCATGGGCCGAGACACATCATAGTTGAAAGCGCCGGCGGACATTCGGGCCGGCGTACCCTCGGAGGGGCCTACATATGAAGATCAACACCACGCGAGCGGCACTGCTCGCGTCTACGGTGCTTTGCGGGGCGATCGCGCTGTCCGCTTCGGCCGCATCGGCGCAGACGGCGCCGGCCGCCCAAGGCGCCGCGGCGGCTCAGACCACGAACGAAATCATCGTCACCGGCACGCGCATCAAGGGGGCGAGCAACGCCACCAGCGCCAGCCCGATCTCGGTCGCCACCAGCGCCTCGATTTCGCTGACCAAGGCCGATTCGGTCGAAGAAGTGCTGCAGCACATGACCGGCGCCGACTTCACCGGCGGCTTGTCCAACGCCAGCAACAACGGCGGCGTCGGCCTATCGGAAGTTAGCCTGCGCAACCTCGGCCCGGCGCGTGCTCTTGTGCTGATTGACGGGCAGCGCACGGTGCCGGTCTATTCCGGTTCGCTGTCTACCCCCGACTTGAACTCCGTACCCCTCAGCATGGTGGATCGCCTGGAGGTGCTGCGTGATGGCGCTTCGTCGATCTACGGTGCCGACGCCATCGGCGGCGTGATCAACATCATCACCAAGAAGAACTTCAGCGGCATGCAAATGGACGCCTCCTATGGGGAGAGCGGCCACGGTGACGGTGCCGTGTACAGCGTCGGCGGCGCCATCGGCGTCAACAGCGACCGCGGCAACGTGATGGTCAGCCTGAACTGGGACCATCGAGATTCGATTGGTCAATGGCAGCGCGACTGGGCCATCGATCCGCATATCGGCAGTCCAGCTGAAGGTGGATCGGCCTACCGAAGCCAGCTGGACATCCTGCAGGAAGAATCCGGTAGCCTAGTGTGGGCTAATGGTCAGCAGCTCAACAAACATGACGGCACGGTGAATTGGGGTGCCATCGACCCGTCGCTGCTGTACCTACCGAACGTCGGCAAGGTCAAGATGAACGCCGGTCGCAACGACTGGAACGCTCTGACCGGCGGGCTCGACCGCAAGCAGATCAGCTTCAACGCCCACTATAACCTGACTGACAATCTACGCTTCATCATGGACGGGTTCTTTACCAACCGTGATTCGAACCAAGCGCTGCGTCCCGAGCCGCTGCTGGGCGACAATATTTCAACGGTCCAGCCGGGCACCTCCAACGTGCTATGGCCGGGCTTCCAGCTGCCGGACTCGGTGTTTACCAGCGCGGGCTTCGCGGCCCCTGCCGCCAGCGACAATCACTTCTTCTACCTCACCCCAAACCAGTTCGGTCCGCGGACCTATCGTCAGAACTCTCAGACCTATCGCGTCCGCGCCGGATTCGAGGGGACTTTGTTCGACAAGTACGACTGGGAAGCCGGCTATGTGTTCCAGGAGAACTATAACCGTGCCGATACGCTGAATGAAGGTAACTTCAACCACATCGCTCAGCTGTCCGGCCAGATCGCCTGCGTTGACGTTCCTGGCGGTTGCAAACCCGGCACCTTGATCGACGGCACCGCGAGCACGGTTCCGGTGACAATGCCGAACTGGCTCGGCGGCCCGAACAATATCTTCACACCGGCCCAACTCGCCTATGCGACCTTCAACAATATCGATCTTTCGTATGCACGGGAAAGCTATGGCTACGCCAATATCAGCGGCCCGATCTGGGACTTGCCTGCCGGCGAGCTGAAGGGATCGATCGGTGGGGAGATCCGCCAAGAATTCCTGAGCAATACGCCTAGCGACATCGTTCAACAGGGCTGGGGTCCCAACGCCTCGGCCCCGACTGCTGGCGGCTTCAACGTGGCCTCGGTGTTTGGCGAGCTGAACATCCCGGTGCTGAAGGACCTGCCGTTCATCGAGTCCCTGACCCTAACCCCCAGCGCCCGTTACGATAACTACACCAACTTCGGCGCTGCCTTCACCAATAAGGTTGGGATCGAATATAAGGTCGACCGCGACATCCGCTTCCGCGCCTCTTATTCGACCGGTTTCCGGGCGCCATCGACCGCGGAACTGTTTGGTGGCAACTTCGTCAGCGACCTCCCGGTCGATGGCGATCCTTGCGATAGCCGTGGCTCCGCGTTCGGCGCATCAAGTGGCAACTCGAACATCGGCGTTGGCGTGCTTAGCGCAGGCTCCAACTGTGCCAAGGCGCTGGCCGGCGTAACTGGTGCCCTCGACGGAACCGGTAAGGTGACCAACTTCCAGCCTGCGTACGACGAGGGATCGGCGACCCAGCAACAGGTCCTGGAAGGTGGCAATCCGAAGCTGAAGCCCGAACTCTCGGAGCAGTACGCTCTCGGCGTGGTATTTACCCCGCGATGGGTCGAAGGCTTTAGCTTCAGCATCGACTACTATGATATCCGGATCAGCAACGCGATCCTGACCGGTGGATTCGGCGGCAATCAGCCGGACGTAGTGGTCAACGGTTGCTACGGCCCAGCTCAGAACCAGTTCTACTGCAATCTGATCTCACGTAACCCCGCTACTGGCGGCATCACCCAGATCACCAGCCCGAACGTCAACTTCGGGGTGGAGAAGGTGCGCGGTATTGACTACCAATTCGACTATGACACTGCGGCCGCCCATCTGACGCTGCCGATCCCAGGCTCGTTCCGCTTCGACCTGCAGATCAGCAATCTCATGAAGCACTCGACTCAGAACCCCGACGGCACCAACAACAACTACGCCGGAACGTTCAACACCAGCGCCGAGTTCGTTCAGCCCCGGTGGAAGGGTACGGCCGCCGTCGACTATCACTTGGGTCCGTGGACCGCGCACTGGGATGGCCAATACATTGGTCAGACCCACAACAACGACGGTTCGGCTCCCGCCGAGGGCAACAAGATCGGGGACACCTGGTACAACAACATCAGCGCCAGCTATACCTTCAGTGACTTCGGCTTCATGAAGAAGGCTCGCGTGACCCTGGGCATCGACAATGTCGCCGACCAGGATCCGCCGTTCCTGAACAGCGACGCGGTCTGTAAGTGCAACAGCATCGCCGGTCCGTATGATTTCGTCGGCCGCTTCTTCTACGGCCGCATCTCGACCAGCTTCTAAGCTGGACAAACCCCTCAGCCAGGCGCCGTTCGCGGCGTCCTGGTCCTGAGGTCGAAAATCTCGACCGCCCGCGGAGTCCTCCGCGGGCGGTTATTCTTTGCTCAGGAAAAGGCGCTATCCTTGCGACTCAAAGCATAGGGGCGGCGAAGACCGCAAACAGGAGGCGAGCCCTGGAGCAGTCGTGGCATAGGCGGCGCGTACTGGCCGCAGCCGGCGCCAGCCTGCTCGGGGGCGCCGTCCTGGCGCGCCCGGCGCAGGTCCAGGTTCAGGTCAATATGCTGGACCTCGCCCCAGTCACGCCGGCGCCCCTGCCCCAGGGCGCTTCGCCCGAGCTAATCGCGGCCGGCAAGGACGCCGCCAGGCGCATGTCGGTGGGCGTCGAGCTCAATCGCCAGGGCCCGTTCACCTTCGTCGTCGACACCGGCGCCAATCGGTCGGTGGTGGCGAGCGAGACCGCCGCAGCGCTCGCCCTGCCGTCGGCGGGAGAGGAGGATGTGCATGGCATACTGGGCGCCGAGCAGAGTCGTGTCGTTCTGGTCGACCGCCTGACCATCGGCGAGGTCACGTCGCGGCGGCTGCGCCTGCCCACGCTCGGGGCGGACAGCCTGGGCGTCCAGGGCCTCTTGGGCGTCGACGTCTTCGGCGACCGCCGCGTGGTGCTGAACTTTCACGACGACCGGCTGGAGATCGGGCCTTCCTACGACGGCGTTTCCGTGACCCGAGGCGACCGCCTGCGCGGTTCCTCGAGTTTCGCCAGCGACGACACCAGCGATGGGGTGCGGGTGCCGGCCCGCTATCGTGGCGGGCAATTGATCATCGTCGACGCCGACGTGGGCGGCCTGCCGGTGACCGCCTTCCTCGATTCCGGCTCGCAGAACACCGTCGCCAATCTGGCCCTCTACAAGCAGATGCTGGAGCACAAGCCGGACCAGGTGGCCAAGCTGCTCAAGGTCGAACTCCTGAGCGCCACCGGCCAGGTTGCGCCGGGGGACCTGTGCCTCCTGCCCAGCCTGCGCCTCGGCGGCCTGAAGATGACCGGCCTTTCCGCCGTCTATGCCGACCTGCACACCTTCGACATCTGGGGCTTGTCCACCCGGCCCTCGATCCTGGTGGGGGTCGACGTGTTGCGCCACTTCAACGCCGTGGAGCTGGATTTCGGCCGCCGGCAGGTGACGTTCCACACTCCGCCAGGCTGGCGGCGGCTGTGATGCGCCGGATGGGGCCTCGCTGATGCAGCGCCTGAGCTACTACCCGGACAACGGCCCCTGGGCGGTCGCCGCGCGGCTCGGATTCCTGATCTCCCTGGTCGCGGTCAGCTTCGCCGCCCTGGCGCCGGCGGGGTGGGTCCCGCGCCTTTTGTTCTCCCGGCATCTGGAGCATTTCGCAGCTTTTTATGTGGCCACGGTGATGGCCTGCGCCGCCCTGCCCCGCGCCAGGCTGATGCATGTCGGCCTCGGCATGACCCTGTTCGCGGTCGGGCTGGAGCTGCTGCGGGTCCTTCCGTCGCAGAACCGCGCCTGGGCCGTGGAGGCGGGGCAGGCGGATATCGGCGGCGTCCTGGCCGCCCTGGCGCCGATCGTGGTCGAGCGGTTTCGCAGCTGGTTCGATCCTCGCGAGACTCGCTGAAGCGGACCGGCGTGGCGCCTGCGCCACGGGTCACAACGGAAGAGTCCGCACACTTGCGGCGTGCGGCGCCCGGCTGCTAGGCATCATCCTCGTACTGCGACTCGGCCCTGGCACAGATCTTGCCAGATGCGCCAGTTGTGGCAGCCTGACTGTGCGAAATCGCCGCAGCAGTCCGCCTAACCCGTCGCCAAGCGACCTCTGTTTCGACAGGAGATGCGCCGTGGATGTCGAGATCAGGACCCCCGCAGAGACCTCCGCGGACTTCAAGCGCAGCCTGCACCGGTTCCTGGACAGCCGCACCTTCGCCGACGACGAGGGCTTCACCATCCATTGGGCCGAACCGGCCGGCGCCGAGGTGATCCACCACGTGCGCTTCGAGACTGCCGAGGTCGCCGAGGCTTTCCAGACCAGCTGGCGGACGGACTTTCTGGATCGGGAGTAGTTCCCTTTTCCCCTTGCGGGAGAAGGTTCATCACATCCGCGTGCGTTCGAACGCAGCCGCCGTGCGGATCAGGGTTTCCGCGTCCGATCGGGTCGCGCGCCAATTGAAGGCCGTCTGAGCCGCGGACGGATCGGCCACCAGCCGCGGCGGATCGCCGGCGCGTCGCCCGGCCAGTTCGTGCGGCGGGGTCTTGCCCAGCACCCGTTCGCCGGCCTTGACGACCTCCAGCACCGAAAGCCCCTTGCCCGTCCCGAGGTTGAACGGCCGGCCCTGACCCGAGGGGCCGGCGCGCAGCCAGGCCAGCGCCGCCAGGTGCGCGTCGGCCAGGTCGGCCACGTGGATATAGTCGCGCACGCACGAGCCGTCCGGGGTCGGATAGTCAGTGCCGAAAACCTTCAGGCCGGGGCCCGTGCCCAGGGTCGCGCGCACCAGGTTGGGAATCAGGTGGGTCTCGGGGTCGTGCCGCTCGCCGATCTCGGCCGCCTCGTCGGCGCCGGCGGCGTTGAAATAGCGCAGCGCCGCCCAGCTGAAGCCATGCACCGGCGCCATCCAGGAAAGCGCGCCCTCGATCGCCCGCTTGGTCTCGCCATAGGTGTTGGTGGGGACCAGGGGCGCGGTCTCGGGGATCAGCTCGGCCTCGGCCGCGCCATAGACGGCGGCGGTGGAGGAGAACACGATCTGCCTGATCCCCTCGGCGGTCAGCGCCTCGAGGAAGCGCAGGGTCGCGATGACGTTGTTCTCGTAATAGAGCTCGGGCCTCACCATCGACTCGCCCACCAGGCTCGAGGCGGCGAAGTGCATCACGGCGGTGATGTTATGCTCTCGCACCGTGCGCCGGACGGTCTCGGCGTCGCGGATGTCGGCCTGGACGAAGGGTCCCCACTTCACCGCGTCGGCATGGCCGGTGGCGAGGTTGTCCAGGGTGACGGGCTGATAGCCGGCCAGGTCCAATGCCTTGCAGGCATGGGAGCCGACATAGCCGGCCCCGCCGGCGACGAGGATGGATTCCACGATTGACTCCTGCTTTGAAGGGTTACCGACCCAACAGCTCTTCCACCGCCGCCCGCGCCGCGGCGCCGAGGTCCGGGCGCTTCAGGGCCATGGCCACGTTGGCGCGCAAGAGGCCGATCTTGTCGCCGCAGTCATAGGTGGTCCCCTCGTAGTCGAGGGCGTGGAACGGCTGGTCGGCCATCAGCCGGACCATGGCGTCGGTCAGCTGGATCTCGCCGCCGGCGCCGCGTTCCTGGGTCTCCAGGATCTCGAAGATCTCCGGCTGCAGAATGTAGCGGCCCGAGACGATCAGGTTCGACGGGGCGGTTCCCTGGGGCGGCTTTTCGACCATGCCGGTCATGCGGCGCAGGCGTCCCTCGCCGGGCTCCAGGGCGACGATGCCGTAGCGATGGGTTTCGCTCTCGGGCACCGGCTCGACCACGATCAGGTTGCCGCCGACCTTTTCATGCGCCTTGACCGCCTGGGCCAGGGCCGCCGGCTGGGCGTCCATCACCATGTCCGGCAGGATCACGGCGAAGGGCTCATCGCCGACCACGTCGCGGGCGCACCAGACCGCGTGGCCCAGGCCATGCGGCTGCATCTGGCGGACAAAGCTCATCTGACCGGGCTCGGGCAACTCGGCCAGGATCTCGTCCAGGATCTCGGTCTTGCCCTTGGCCCTCAGCTGGGCCTCCATCTCGACATGGTGGTCGAAATAGTCCTCCAGGGCCTGCTTACCGCGGCCGGTGACGAAGACGAAGTGCTCGATCCCCGCCGCCCGCGCCTCGGCCACCGCATAGGAGATGATCGGACGGTCGACCACATTCAGCAGTTCTTTGGCCACCGTCTTGGCCCCGGGCAGCACCCGGGTGCCCAGGCCGGCGACCGGCAGCACCGCCTTGCGAATTTTCTGGCTCATGCGGGCCTCAGATCTCCTGGTTGTAGGCGCCGATCTCGGGGTGGGCGGCCAGGCGCGGCTTGACCTCCTGGCGGAACAGGGCGCGCATGTCGTCCTCGCTGCGGGTGCTCTCGACCACCACCACCACCTCGGGTTTGTTCGAGGAGGCGCGGACCAACACCCAGGAGCCGTCCTCCAGCGCCACGCGCACGCCGTTGACCGTGATCACCTCGCGGATGCCGCGGCCCAGGATCTGGCCCTTGGCCTCGGCCAGGGCGAGATATTCCTGGGTGACCTTGTCCACCACGCCGTACTTGGCCTCGTCGGCGCAGTGAGGCGACATGGTCAGCGAGGTCCAGGCGATGGGCAGGGCCTTCTTCAGGTCGCTGAGCTTCTTGCCCGGATTGCGGTCGAGCATGGCCAGGATCGCCGCCGCCGCGGTCAGGCCGCAGTCGTAGCCGCGGCCGAGTTCCCCTGCGAGGAAGAAGTGGCCGCTCTTTTCGAAGCCGGCCAGGGCGCCGATCTCGGCGGTCTTGCGCTTGATGTAGCTGTGGCCGGTCTTCCAGTAGACCGTGGTGCAGCCGTTCTCGGCAAGGATCGGGTCGGTGGCGTAGAGGCCGGTCGATTTGACGTCGACGATGAACTTGGCGCCCGGGTGCAGGGGGGCCAGATCCCGGGCCAGCATCAGGCCGATCTTGTCGGCGAAGATTTCCTCGCCCTCATCGTCCACCACCCCGCAGCGGTCGCCGTCGCCGTCGAAGCCCAGGGCCAGGTCGGCGCCCTCGGCGCGCACCTTTTCGGCCATGGCCTTGAGCATGACGTGATCTTCGGGATTGGGATTGTACTTGGGGAAGCTCCAGTCGAGGTCGCAGTCCATCTCGACCAGCTCGGCCACGCCCATGCGGCGCAGGGCGTCCGGCGCAAAGGCGCCGGCGGTGCCGTTTCCGCAGGCGGCGATCACCTTCAGCGGCCGCTTCAGCGACAGGCGCGCGGCGACGTCGGCGATGAAGCGTTCCATCACCCCATCGACACGGGTCAGCTTGCCGCCCGGCCGCTCGACGAAGGCGCCCGCCAGCACGATGTCCCGCAGTCGTCCCATTTCGTCCGGGCCGAAGGTCAGCGGGCGCTGGGCGCCCATTTTGACGCCAGTCCAGCCGTTCTCGTTGTGGCTGGCCGTGACCATGGCCACGCACGGGGCGTCCAGGTCGAACTGGGCGAAATAGGCCATGGGGGACAGGGCCAGGCCGATGTCCAGCACCTCGCAGCCGGCGGCCAGAAGGCCCAGGGTCAGGGCCTGCTTGATCGACAGGGAGTATGAGCGGAAGTCGTGGCCAACCACGATCTTCGACTGGCCCAGCTCGTGAATGTAGGTCCCGAGGCCCAGGCCAAGAGCCTGGATTCCCAAGAGATTGATTTCCGGCCCGAACAGCCAGCGGGCGTCGTATTCGCGAAAGCCCGTGGCCTTCACCAGGGGGGTGTTTTCATAGGCGAGGGTATTGGCGGCAAGGTCGGCGCGTGGCGCAGCGAACATGAAAGCTCCGATGTCTGTCTCCCCGGCGCCCGCCTGATAAACTGCCGGGAATGAAGAAACCAGCTACAGCGTAGTGCGTTCCATCAGAAATGTACCCGCCCTGGCGCGGTTCTTGCCGCCGGGACGGTTCAATTGACCCGGCGATGCTGCTAATGCGTGTTGCGTTGCACAATGTCGGACCTGACCTGTGCAGCATGGGCCGGATCGCCCGGCTCGCTAACGTAAGCTATTGCCGGCTTCCCACCGTAGCGCGCATAGGCTACGGCTAGACCCTAAGGGCGTTTACCTCGTGGTCAGTCGGTCTGGAGTAGTCACGACGTATGAACACGCACCTGCCCGAAGGCCTCGTCGCCAGGCAAAGCCTGTCCGGACTGCTGGACAATGTGAAGCCGGCCGCGCCGACCCTGGACCTGCAGAAATATATCGCGCTGTTCCGGCGCCGTCAGACGACCTTCACCATCGTGGCCGCGGCCGTGTTCGCCCTGGCCATCGCCGTCACCATCGCCATGCAACTGTGGTTCCCGCTCTATACGGGGACCGCGACCGTGATCGTCGACCAGCACAAGCAAATGGTGGTCAACGAGCAGCAGGTGATGGGCGACCTGCCCAATGACGCGTTCACCGTCGACACCGAGGTGGCGGTGCTGGGCTCGCGCGACCTGGCCGAAAAGGTCGACACCCAGCTGAACCTCGACCGAGATCCCTTCTTCAACGCCGAGGCCCGGCCACCGGGCCTCCTGCGCCCGATCAAGCAGGCCATCAGCGGCGCCATCAACAGCCTGATCGACTCCATCACCGGCAAACAGGAGCCCAGCGCCGCCATGAAGGCGCAGGTCGCCCATGAAAAGGTGATCGACAAGATCCTCAAGAATCTGAAGGTCACCCGCGAGGGCCTGACCTACGTGATCGACGTCGGCTATCGCGCCGATACGCCGCAAAAGGCGGCCCTGATCGCCAACACCTATGCCGACAAATACCTCTTGGAACAGCTGGACGCCAAGTTCGACGCCACCGAGCGCGCCAATCAGTGGCTGAACTCGCGCCTGGCCGGCCTGCGCGACCAGGTGGTCGCCGCCGACGCCGCGGTCGAGCGCTACAAGGCCGCCAACGGCCTCTTGAGCGCCGAGGGCAACAGCCTGACAGAGCAGGAAATCGCCAACCTCAATAACCAGCTGGCAGCCACCCGCGTCCAGGAGGCCGAGGTCACCGCCCGGCTGAACACCGCCCAAAGCCAGCTCGCCCACGGCAGCAGTGGCGACGATGTCGGCGAGGCGCTGAACTCCCAGGTGGTGCAGCAGCTGCGCGCCCAGCGCGCCGAGGTCAGCCGCCAGGTCGCCGACCTGGAAGCCCGCTACGGGCCGCGCCACCCCGAACTGCTGCGCGCCAAGCAGCAGCTGAACGATATCGACAACCAGATCCAGTCGGAAATCAAACGGGTGATCTCGAACCTGCAGGCGCAGGTTTCGGTGGCCCGCCAGCGCACCGCCTCGATCGCGGGCAGCCTGTCGCAGTCCAAGGGCACCCTGGTCGCCAACAACGCCGCCAGCGTCAAGCTGGCCGAACTGGAGCGCAACGCCGACTCGGCGCGGACCCTGTACCAGACCTTCCTCGACCGCTTTAAGCAGACCAGCGCCCAGCAGGGCATCGAGCAGTCGGACAGCCGCATCATCTCGCGCGCCAAGACCCCGACAAAGCTGTCGTCGCCGCTGTGGATCCTCAACATCCCGCTGGGTCTGATCGCCGCCTGCGCGATCGGCTTCGGCGCCATCCTGCTTTTGGAGATGTTCGAGAACCGGCTGTTCACCTCCGACCAGGTCGAAAGCCTGTTCGACCTGCCGGACCTGGGCTCCATCCCGATGCTGGCCTCGACCATCAACGACAAGACCCTGGCCAAGGCCCGGCTGTCACCGACCAACTATGTGGTGGAAAGGCCGCTGTCGGCCTATGCCGAGGCTTTCCGCAACCTGCGCGCGGCGCTGGGCGCCTCCAAGGCCGGGGGCGAAACCTCACAGGTGATCGCCATCACCTCCTCCTTCCCCAGCGAAGGCAAGAGCACCACCTCGATCTGCCTGGCGCGGGTTGTCGCCATGGCCGGCGCCTCGGTGGTGGTGGTCGACTGCGACCTGCGACGCCGCGCGATCAACATGCACCTGGGCCTCAATCCCAAGGCGGGCCTGCTGGAAGTGCTGAACGGCTCGGCCAGCCTCGAGGCCGGCCTGATCAAGGACCAGCTTACCAACGCCTATTTCCTGACCGCCTCGGCCGAGGGCGGCTCCTCGCCGCGCGATGTCTTCTCCGGGCAGCCGTTCGAGCGCCTGCTGCAGCACCTGCGCCAGCGCTTCGAGATCGTGATCCTGGACACCGCCCCGGTGCTGGCCGTGGCCGACACCCGGGTGATCGCGCCCAAGTGCGATACGGTCCTGCTCCTGGCCCGCTGGCGCCGCACCGCCCAGCAGGCGGTCGAGAAGTCGATCAAGATGCTGCAGTTCTCCGGCGCCCGGGTCAGCGGCGTAGCCCTGACCCAGGTCGACATGAAGGAGCAGGCCCGCTCCGGCTATGGCGACATCGGCTACTACGCCAAGGAATACCGGGACTACTACACGCAGTAGGGTTTCGGACCCGTCCAGTCGAAGGGGGCCGCGGAGATATCCGCGGCCCTTCTGCTTTGAGGGCAGGGGTGGAGGTTCGAATCCTACCGCCCCGACAGCGAGCGGCTCCATCGGACCCCGAGTTCGTGCCAGAAAGCCGCTCTTGGGCATGAGTGGGTAGGATCTTAGGCACGCCTTCCGCTAGTCGGCGACGCGCCTTCGCCCCTCAGTGGCCATGATGACCGCAGTGGCCGTTCCCGCGCGCCGTTGGGGCGATCTTCGAAAGTCGGCGGGCGTGCCGCAGGACTTCGGCCGGTCCCAGGGGACCGCCATGACCCATATGGAACCGCTTGGCGCCGCTATCGACCAGGCGTTCCAATTCCCGCGCGACAGTGCCCGGGTCATCCTCGAACGGCGGCCGGATGGCGCGGCCGGTCAAGGCCATGCCGCCGATCAGAATCCCCGAGGCGATCAGATCGCCGACCAGAGCATCTTGGGATGTCAGTTCGACGGCGATGGAGCCTGGCGTGTGACCGGCGGTATGACGAACAAGTCCGTCGACGCCGAAGTCCGCGAGGCTGACAGTCTGGCCGTTGGTCATGATGATGTCGGGATCAAAGCCGATATAGGGCTCGTGCGGCACGGGCGTCTTCAGAAACAGCCTGCCGACCCCGCTGGTAGGGCAGAAGGTCATCGGCTTGCGGCGGGTGTAGAAATCGACGTCGTCTTCGTGCGCCAGGATAGGCGCGCCCGACAGGTCTCGCAGGCGGGCGGCGGCGCCCGCGTGATCGGTGTGGGCATGGGTGACCACGATCAGCTTGACGTCCTTGAAGTTCAGGCCCTGGCGCGCGAGCGCGCGTTCAAACTTTGCTTCCGAGCCGGGAATGCCGGCGTCGACGAGGACGACGCCGTGGTCGGCTCGGATCATATGGGCGTTGACCATGCCCAGTGGCAGGATCGGGATGCGGGTGATCTGCGTTGCAGACATGGGAAGTTCCTTTGCTGTGTTTGGCTGGGCGGCGCGGAAGTGTGGGCGGCGCCCCGTCGTTGCGAGCGTCATTGCGCGGCCTTCTCGATGAGGGTCGCGACTTCGGCGGGGTGGGAGATGTAGACCGCGTGGCTGGACGGAAGTTCGATCACCACGGCGTGTGAGCGCTGGTACATCGACCTTTCGAGATCGGGATTTATGGCGCGGTCCTGAGTGGCGACCACGGCGAAGCTGGGCTTGGTCTTCCATGCGGGAGACGTAGCCCCGGCCGTCGCAGCCTTCACCGACAGGCCAACCTGCGAACGGGCCATGAAGCTGGCCGTGGCGGCGGGCAGGTCGGCCGCGAAGTCGGCGTGGAAGACGGCCGGATCGATGTAGAGGAAGCCGTCGGCCGACGGCTTCAGCGGGGAGCCGGCCGGCGGCTTGCCGCCCCCGAGCGAGGCGATGCTCTCGCCGGTGTCGGGCTGGAAGGCGGCGACATAGACCAGGCTCTTCACATGGGCGTTGTTGCCCGCGCCGGTGATGATCGCCCCGCCATAGCTGTGGCCGACCAGGACGGCGGGCCCGTCCTGGGCGTCCAGCACGCGGTTGGTGGCGGCGATGTCGTCCTCGAGCGAGGTCTCTGGCGGCTGGACGATGCTGACCTTGTAGCCGTCCTGGGTCAGGATGTCGGAAACCGCCCTCCAGCCGGACCCGTCGGCGAAGGCGCCGTGGACGAGGACGATATTCTTTACCGCGCTCGGCTTTAGGCCGCTTGCCTGGGCAGGGCTGGTCGCGAGGGCGGCGCCTGCCGCCATGATGGCGGCGGCCGAAAGCAGCTTGGACTTGGCCATAGTGGTTTCTCCTTGAGGTTTCGAGTTTGGTTGGCCGAGGGTGAAGGCCTCAGGCGGTGGCGATCGAACACGTCGCACCGCGCAGAGATCGGGCGAAGGCTTCGATCAACTGGGTGACCGCCTGGGGCGATTCCAGCATCGACAGGTGACCGGTCCCGGGCAGGACCTTCAGGACGGCCTGGGGAATCAGCGGGAGCAACTCGGCCTTGAGCGTCTCGACGCTGTCGACCCGGTCCAGTTCGCCTGCGATGACCAGGGTGGGCGCATTGATGGCGGCGACCTGACCGGCGATGTCTTCCTGGCTGGTCCAACGCGGCCAGGCCGCCTTGGCCTGAGGCGAACCGTTCAGGCTGTCGGCGATGACCTGCTCGCGATCCGCCGCGCTTAGCGGCTTGGCCGTCAGGACGTGATCGAGGGTCGCTTCGACCGCTACGCGGCTGGAATAGGCTTTGGCCATCCGCTCGCGCGCTTCGCCATCCAGGGCCATCGGCGAGGGCGGCGACGGGGCGACCAGGACCACGCCGGCTAAGCCCATGGGGCGGCGCGAGGCCAGAAGTTGGGCGACCTTGCCGCCCATCGAGTGGCCCACCAGGATGTAGGACTTCAGGTCCAGCGCCTCGATGACGCCCAGGGCGTCGGCGGCGAGGTCCTCCAGACCGTAGCCGCCCGATGGCGCGTCCGACTTGCCCCAGCCGCGATGATCGACCGCGACAGTGCGATAGGACGAGGCGAGCACTGTGGTCACATGGCGCCAGGTCCGCGAGGAGCCACCCCAATAATGCAGGAACACGAGGGCCAACTCGCCCTGGCCCTGCTCTTCGACATGGATGCGAATCCCGTTCGAGGCGATGTTCATAGGGCTGTCCTTCTCTCCAAGTCCCGGTGTCTGGCGGGCATGAGAAGAAGGTATATCGCGCACCCTAGAGCGATAATTGGCGGCTTGCTATCATCACTCGATAACAGAACGATCGAATTGGAGACCGCGTGGATCGCTTGACCAGCATCGCCGTGTTCGTCGCGGCGGCAGAGGACGGCAGCCTCAGCAGCGCAGCCCGACGGTTCGGCCTCTCGGCTTCGATGGCCGGCAAGCATGTCTCGTCGATTGAGACGGACCTGGGCGTCCGGCTCATGCAGCGCAGCACGCGGAAGCTTCACCTGACCGACGTAGGCCAAGCCTACTACGCGCGCTGCAAGCGGATCTTGGAGGAGTATGAGGACGCCAACCGCGAGGCCGGTGACGCCCAGCAATCGGTCCACGGCGTGCTGCGGGTCGCCGCCCCGATCACCTTCGGCGCCATGCATCTGGGCCCGGTCGTGGCCCGCTACATGGACCAGCATCCACGTGTCGGCGTGGAGGTCATGCTCAACGATCGCTATGTCGACCTGTTGGCCGAAGGGATCGACGTGGCGATCCGTGTCGGCCGCCTGCTCGATTCGGACATGGTGGCCCGAAGGCTGGCGCCGTGCCGCATGGTGATCTGCGCCGCGCCAAGCTTCCTGGAACGCCACGGCGTTCCGAGGACCATCCAGGACCTACGCCGCGCGCCGCGACTGGCCTTCAGCGAGGCGATCTCGTCCGGTGATTGGACGCTCAGCGATCCCGACGGCCAGGCGCACGTGATCGACGGGCCGATCCGGATGGCCGCAAACAACACCGAGATGCTTTTGGCGGTAGCGCTGGCGGGCGGCGGCGTGACCTACGGCCCAAGCTTCGTGTTCGGCCGAGCCATTGCAGCCGGCGATCTGGTCGCCCTCCTGCCCGACCATCAGCCGACGGAGCTGACGATCCACGCCGTCTACCCGACCAGGCGCCACGTCTCGCTGAAGCTTCGGAGCTTCGTCGAGCACCTGATCGCCAGCTTCGGGGGCGTGCCGCCCTGGGATCGGCGCGAGCGCTGACCCAACGCCGCGTTCGGCCTGGGCGGCAAAGCGCCATGGACGCTCGTCAGCCCGTTATCCGCCGGACCCGGAGTTCGCGCCGCTGTTCGGCCACTGGGACGCCTGGGGATCACGGGCGGAGCCGGCGTGCGGGCCGCCCTGAGGGTAGCGATCACCCCAAAAAGGGGACGCCCGCCGTCCGGACTTTTGCCGGGCGACGGGCGCGGGGGGAACCTTGGACCTCCATCCAGGCCCTCAATGTGACTCCACAGGGCCTTGCGGGCCAATCACTTGGGTGTGACACGCAAACAGGCGCCGGCCTTCGCGCAGAGTTAAGGTCTGGCCGCCACATTGGGCGGCGATGAGCCTCGCCCTTCCCTCCGACGACGCCGCGCCGCCCGCCGACCAGCGGGTCTGGTGGGCGCGAGCCTTGCGCGACGCCGATTGGCTGACCGGCAAGCGGGCGCGGGACTATGCCCGACTCTGGCTCGGGGTCAGCCTAGTCATAGCCGTGGTCTGGGTCGCGCTGTCGCATGGTGGGGTGGACCGCGCGGGCCACGCCCTCGGCACCGATTTCACCAGCTTCTGGACCGCCTCGCAGATGGCCCTGCACGGTCAGGCCCAGGCGGTTTACGACCCGGCGCTGAATGGGCCGCACCACCTGGCCGAGATCCGGCTGTTCGGCCGCGACGTGGGCTATTTCGCCTTCTACTACCCGCCGGTCTTCCTGCTGCTCTGCCTGCCGCTGGCGCTGCTGCCCTATATGGCCTCGCTCGCCCTCTGGCTCGGCGTGACGGGCCTCGCCTATGCCCGGGTGGTGCGCAGCTTTCTTGGCGATGCCGCGCGCCAAGGCCGCATCGGCTGGGTCGCGATCCTGGCCTTCCCCGCCGTGCTGGCCAACGCCGGCCACGGCCAGAACGCCTTTCTGAGCGCGGCCCTGTTCGGCGGTGGCGTGCTCCTGCTCGACCGTCGCCCGGTCCTTGCCGGCGTACTCCTGGGCTCGCTGGTGTTCAAGCCGCACCTGGGGCTCGTCATCCCCATCGCCCTCCTGGCCGGCGGTCGCTGGCGCAGCATCCTGGGCGCCGCCGCAGCCGTGATCGGGCTCTGCCTCGCTTCTTTCGCCGTCTTCGGCGCCGGGGTCTGGCGCGCCTTCCTGGCCGCCTCGCCCGCAGCGCGTGCGGCGCTTGAGCAGAACCTGGTGGGCTATGAAAAGATGGCCAGCGTGTTCGCCGCCGTTCGCCTTCTGCATGGCGGGGTGGGCCTGGCCTACGCCATCCAGGCCCTCGCCGCCCTCGCGGTCTGCGCCGCGCTCGTCCTGGCCCAGCGCAAGGTTTTCCGTGCGCCGGCCGAGGGGCCGGCCATGATCTGCGCGGCCCTGCTCGCCAGTCCGTTCCTCTTGGACTACGACCTCGTGCTGCTGGCCATTCCCCTGGCCTGGCTGGCCGCCGAAGGGCTCAAGACGGGCTTCCGTCCTTGGGAGAAGCTGATCCTGGCCGCTGGCTTCCTCCTGCCCGCCCTGTCACGCACCCTGGCCGCGGGTGTCGGCCTGCCACTCAGTCCGCTGGTGATCGCCGCAGTGCTCTGGCTGATCGTCCGGCGTTGGACGTCCACGCCGCTTCTTCGCTGACAAGCGTTTGAAACCTCCGTACGATCCCTCCTGGTCGGCCGCACCCTGATACGACGGCCGTGTCAGGGAGCGTGCGCGTGAGTGAGCTGATTTCCGAGGCCGACCTCGTCGATGTTCCCGAAACCGCGCGCGATCCCGCCGCTCGCCTTTCGCTGGGGGCCATCTGCTGGGCGATTTTCGAGGGCGCCCGCAACCCCTATGTGATCCTGATCACCATCTATGTGTTCATGCCCTATTTCGCCCGGGTGGTGGTGGGCGACCCGGTGCGCGGCCAGGCGGCGGTGGCGGCCTATGGGCAATATTCAGGCTGGATCGTCATGCTGACGGCCCCGATCCTGGGCGCCTCGATCGACCGCATGGGCCGGCGCAAGCCCTGGCTGTTCGTGGTGGTCGCAGCCATGATCCCGCTGATCGCGCTCCTTTGGCGGACCAAGGCCGATCATTCGGGCCTCTCGGTCGGGGCGGTGATCGCCATCGCAACCACCATCGGCGTGCTGTTCTCCTATACCGAGGTTTTGCACAATTCGCTGCTGGTGCGGGCGGCGGGCCTCTCCGGCGCGCACAAGGCCTCGGGCCTGGCGCTGGCCCTCGGCAACGCCTTCGCGGTCGGGGCCCTGGTGTTCGTGAT
The DNA here is from genome assembly GCF_018135625.1 of Phenylobacterium montanum. Lineage (NCBI taxonomy): Bacteria > Pseudomonadati > Pseudomonadota > Alphaproteobacteria > Caulobacterales > Caulobacteraceae > Poindextera > Poindextera montana. The sequence continues at coordinate 3,744,522 of NZ_CP073078.1, read as the reverse complement.
GTGGGCCTTCGCCCTGCCGGGCAAGGTCGACTGGGGCTTCATCCCCAAGGCGCCGCTGTTCGGCCTGAACCCGGCGACACACGAGCCGGACCGGGTGGTGGCGCCGATCGCCGCCGGCCTGTTCGCCCTGGGCGCCCTGCCCCTGTTCCTGTTCACCCCCGACGCCGAGCGCGGCCAGGTCCCGGTGCTGCGGGCGCTGAGGGAAGGGTTCGGCCAGCTGGTCTCGATGGTCACCAGCCTGAAGGGCCACCGCGACGCCATGATCTTCCTGCTCTCGCGCATGTTCTATGTCGACGGCATGACCGCCATCCTGCTGTTCGCCGGCGTCTATGCCTCGGGGGTGATGAAGTGGGGCGCGCTGGAGATGCTGGCCTATGGCGTGATCCTCAGCATCCTGGCGGTGCTGGGCGGGTTCCTGGGCGGCTTTCTCGACGCCACCATCGGGCCCAAGCGCTCGGTGCAGCTCGAGATCTGCATGACCCTGATCGGGGTGATCTGCATGCTGGGCATGGGGCCGGAGAAGATCCTCTATTTCTGGCCTTTCGACCCGGCCGCCCATGCGCCGGTCTGGCACGGGCCGATGTTCCGCACCCTGCCGGAGGTGATCTACCTTTTGATCGGCTTCTCCAATGCCGTGTTCATCACCGCCCACTATGCATCGAGCCGCACCCTCCTGACCCGTCTGACCCCGCCCGAGCAGACCGGCGCCTTCTTCGGGGTCTACGCCCTTTCCGGCACCGCGACAGTGTGGCTGGGCTCCAGCCTGGTCAATCTCGGCACCCACCTGACCCACACCCAGCAGGGCGGCTTCGCCACCATCATCGGGCTCCTGGCCATCGGCTTCGTCGGCCTCCTGTTCGTGCGCGGGGGCGACGCGGTCCGTTCCTGATATAGACGGCCGCATGAGCGAGCCGATCCCCGTCGATGACCGTGGCCTGCTGCTGGGCGACGGCCTGTTCGAGACCCTCCTGGCCGATCGCGGCCGGCTGGTCTGGTTCGAGGCCCATGCCGCCCGCCTGGCCCGCGGCTGTGCGGCGCTGGGGCTTCCCGCGCCGGAGGCCGAGACGCTGAGGTCTGCGGCCGAGGCGGCGATCGCCGAAGCGGACCTGAGCTTGGCGCGGGCCGCTGTGCGGCTGACCTGGACGGCGGGGTCCGGCGGACGCGGCCTGGACCGCCCGGATCCGCCGCAGCCGCGCCTGCTGGCCAGCGCCGCCTCCGCGCCGATGGCGGATGCGCCCCTGGCGCTCGCGGTCGCCCCCACCCGCCGAAACGACGCCTCGCCGATCTCACGCCTCAAGAGCCTGTCCTATCTCGACAACGTCCTGGCTCGACGCGAGGCCAGGGCGCTGGGCGCAGACGAGGCCCTGATGCTCAATACCCGCGGCGAGGTCGCCTGCGCCGCCGTCGCCAACCTGTTCTGGATCGCCGAGGGGCGGCTGTTCACCCCGGCCCTGGATTGCGGCGTGCTGGACGGCATAGCCCGTGGCCGGGTGCTGGCCGCCGCTGCGGCGCTGGGCGTCCCGACGATCGAGACACGGGCCGGGCTCGCCGACCCGATCGCAGCCGAGGCGCTGTTCGTCAGCAACAGCCTGATGAGTGTTCGGCCCGTGCGCCGCCTGGATGACCGGAACTTCCAACCCCATCCGCTGATCGCGCAGCTGGCCGAGCGCCTGGCCGCCGAGATGGCCGGCTAGCTCAGCTGCAACTCGCGCAGTTCACGGCCTGGCTCTGGCGCGGCTGCAGGAAGAAGGTGTCGGTGAAGGTGTGCGAGCCCGGCAGCCAGCTGATGTTGTAGGTCTGCAGCGGCGAGGCCCAGGCGTAGGTCACTTCCGAGACGATGATGCTCTGGTTCGGCGACAGGTAGGCCTTGGCCGGTCCCGAATAGGCGCTGCCCTTGGTCAATTGGGCCATGCCCTGGCAGGGATAGCTCCACCCCACCGTAACATTGCCGCTGCCGTCCTCCTGGATCGACGAAACACGCATCTTCAGCGAGGTCGACGAGGTGTCGTAGGGCTGCATCACCGTATTGGCGACGGTGCAGATGTCGGCAAGGTCGGCCGGCGCCAGGGTCACCGCCTGCGAGACTAGGTCGCCCATGGCCGAGGCCACGTGGTTCGCCTTGCGCTGGGCCAGCAGCGCACTGCACAGGATTCCGGCGCCGAGATAGCAGGACAGCATCAACGGCGCGATCAGGGCGAACTCCACCGCCGACACGCCGCGCCGGTCCTGCAGCACTTTGCTCAGCGGCGACCGGGTCATGGCGTGGACGGATAGGGTTCGTTGCGGAAGGTGGCGGTGGCCGTTATCAGGGTCTGGCCGCCGCTGGTCTGGGCGGTCATGCCGTCGATATGCGGCGCGATCAGGTTCCAGGGATAATAGGCGCGCACCAGGACAATCTCGCCCGGCCCGCCCATCCGGAACTGCAGCTGCGACTGGGGCTGCAGCTTTCCGCTGGCGATCGGATTGGGCAGGGTCACGCTCTGGAACTGGGAGAAGGTGCGAACGTCGACCTCGAGGTTCGAGGCGCAGGACGAGCCGAGCCAAGTCAGATGGCTGCAGATCGCCGCCTGAAAGGCCGAGGCGGTCTCCGGCGTGGCCTGGCTCTGCATGGCGCCGATGCGGATCTGACGCGCGGCGAGATTGGTGGCGTCTTCCAGCGTGGTCGAGATCAGGAAGATCATCCCGACCTCGATGATCCCCATCAGGAGGGCGAAGAACGGCAGGGCGATCAGGGCGAACTCGACCGCGGCCGCCCCGCGCTCTCCACGCGAAAAGCGGCGCACCGTATCGGCAAGGCGCTGGCGATGGAGAAAAGTTCGCCCCATGCCGCAAAGGCTAGAGGGGCGTAACTAAGCGGGCTTTAAGCGGACCCGTTAACGCGGCACGCCGATACAGCCCTGCTCAATGCTGAGGAACGCTGGTCTGGCTTATCGTCATGGTGGTGGTCGTCGGCGCGGACGCCGGCGCCGAGCCGCCCGAGGGCGCAGATCCGCCTCCGCTGCTGTTGGCCGCAACCACATGGCACTTGGGCGAGCAGTTGAATTCGTTCGCGTCCGGACCGCGATACAGCGTCACCTGGTTGGCCTGCGGCGCGACGATGACCACGCGGCGATTGAACAGCTCGCGGCCGTTGCTGTCGTAGACTTCAACGCGGGTGGCGCCGAAGCCCTTGCCGGAGATCACCAGGCTGTGGCTGTCCAGCATGGCCACGTCGGCGACCAGGGGATTGCCCACCACGACGCTGGCGGCCGAGCCATAGAGACCCACCCGCTGGCTGTCGTTCAGCTCCAGCGTCATCGCATCGGCGGTGGCCGCGAACGCCTTGGCGGCGCCCAGGGTCATGACCAGGCTCAGACAGATCGCGCGGACGGGACGGCCCATGGCGAAAATTCTCCACGACGGAATCGCCCCGAAGAGTCCGCTGGATTGGTCAATAAAGTCTGAAATCCCTCGAACGATACGCGCGCGTGGGAATCTAATGAGGCCAAGTCGCCCAATTTGCCGGGGTTTTGGCTACGTGGTTAACCGATGGTAATGGTAAATAGGTGTAAACTATTGATTTAATTCAAATAACCATATTCGTTTCATGTCATGTTAAGGCAGTCGCGACATGATGCTCGTGTTTTCGGGGCGAGCAGGCCGAGTTGGTTGGCTTGATCCTCCAACTCAACCGCTTGCCAAAACGGGAGCTAAAATCATGTCGAAGTTCGTCACCCGCTTCATGAAGGACGAGTCGGGCGCCACGGCCATCGAGTATGGCCTGATCGTCGCCCTGATCGCCGTCGTGATCATCACCGCTGTCTCGACCCTGGGCAGCAAGCTGAACACCGCGTTCGGTTCGATCAACACCAAGCTGCCCTAATCGCTTAGGGAACTTGCAGCCACGAAACGGGCCGCGGCGCGACAGCGTCGCGGCCTTTTTCTTTTTCCGGTCCGGGCCGCCTGAAGACCGGAGCAACTCTTCCTTCACCGGCTGAAGCCCATTGTCGTCGAACCAGAGCTAGAGCGCCGGACCCGCCATGCCCCTCTTCCAGGCCATCCTGCTGACGATCTTCCCAGCGGTGATGATCATCGCCGCCCTGTCCGACGCCACCAGCTTCACCATTCCCAACCGCCTGTCCCTGGTCCTGCTGGCCGGCTTCCTGCCCGTGACCCTGATGCTCGGCCGCCCATTGGGCGAGATCGGCCTCGACCTCGGCGTCGGCGTCGCAGCACTAGCGGCCGGCATGGCCATGTTCGCGGCCGGCTGGATCGGCGGCGGCGACGCCAAGCTGTTCGCGGTCGCCGCCCTTTGGCTCGGCTGGCCGGCGGTGGCGAGCTTCCTGATCGTCACCGCCCTGTGCGGCGGCGGTCTCGCCGTTCTGCTGCTGAACGCGCGCTCCAGCTTTGTGCGCAGCCGCCTGGCTGGCGCGCCCGGCTGGGTCGAGCGGCTGGTGACCCCCGGCGGGGACGTTCCCTACGGCATCGCCATCGCCGCGGGCGCCCTGGTCGCCTTTCCGCACGCCGGGATCGCGGCCGGCCTGCACGGCTTCTAGAATCAGTTTCCCGAGATCTGCGAGCCGCCCGCCGCGGTTTCCCGGTACCGCCAGCGCGCTTCAACACCGGTTCCTGCGAGATGTTCGCAGCCCTGTCCCCTCGGCGCCGTCGCAGATGATGGCGACTTGGCCGATTTAGGCTCCGGCTTAGCCACCCGTTAACTATGCCCCGCCCAATCTTTAACGGCGCAAATCGTGCGCATCGATCAGATTCGGCCCCTCGCGCCTTATCCGATCGGGGTTGGAGAACGGCCGTCCTATGGGCGCATCGCGAATCATCATCATCGCCGTTTCGGCGGTCGCCGCGATCGGCATTGCGCTGATCGTGCACAACATCGCCGTCAGGCCGGCCGCGCCGCACCAGGCGATGGCCGCCGCGCCTGCGGCGATAAAGCCCATGACCCAGGTCCTGGTGGCCAAGCGCGACCTGCCGATCGGCACGCGCCTGGCCGGCGGCGACATCGGCTGGCAGGCCTGGCCGGCCGACAGCCTCAACGCCGCCTTCATCACTGACGGCCGCGCCGCCCAGGCCGCGCCGGCCACCACCGGCGATGCGATCGCACGCAAGGCCAGCTACGTCGCCAACCAGGCCGCTGCGGCCGTCACCGGCGGGCCGATGGAAGCGCTCTATGGCGCCATCGTGCGCGTGCCCCTGGTGGCCAACGAGCCGATTGTGCAGAGCAAGCTCGTGCGCGGCGGCGAGGGAGGTTACATGGCCATCGTGGTGCAGAAGGGCATGCGCGCCATCTCGATCCCCGTCACCACCGCCACCGGCGCGGGCGGCTTCATCCTGCCCGGCGACCATGTGGACGTGCTGCAGAGCCACCAGGGCGAAGCGCCGGCCGGCGGCGGACGCGCGCCGTTCATTACCTCCACCCTGATGCGCAATGTCCGGGTCCTGGCCATCGACCAGGCCAGCCAAGCGGCCAAGAATGCACAATCCATGATCGGCACCGTGGCGACCCTCGAGGTCGCGTCGGCCGACGTCGAGGTGCTGGCCCGGGCCAAGGCCCAGGGCGAAGTGATCCTGGCCCTTCGCGCCTACAGCGACGCCGCCGGATCCCCGACCCGAGGGGTCGAAGAGGAATCCCAAGGCGCCAATGGAACGGTGCGCGTCGTGCGCGCCGGCAAGACCACTGACGAAACGGTGTCGCAATGACCAGCCCCGCCGTGAAACTCGCCGCCATACTCGCCGCCGGCGCCCTGACCGCCCTGGCCGCGCCCGCCTGGTCCCAGACTGCCAGCGGCGGCGATGTCCTTCGGGTGAACCTGTCCACCCAGGGCGCCCTGGCGCGAACGATCGACATACCCAAGGGCAAGTCGGCCATGGTCGATCTGCCGGTCGACGCCCGCGACGTGATGGTCACCAATCCGCAGGTCGCCGACGCCCTTCTGCGCTCTCCGCGCAGCATCTCGATCCTCGGCGTCTCGCCCGGCCAGACCGATGCGGTGTTCTTCGACGGCGCCGGCCGGCGCATCCTGGCCCTCAGCATTCGGGTCGACCAGGACTTCAGCGCCCTCGGCCAGACCATCAACCGCATCCTGCCCGGCTCGACCGTGCATGTGGAGGGCGTCAACAAGAGCGTGGTCCTGAGCGGCGGCGTCGCCAGCGCGGCCGACGCCGACCGGGCGGTGCAGATCGCCCAGCAGTTCACCGACAAGCCGGAACAGGTGGTCAACCTGCTCTCAATCGCGGGCAAGGAGCAGGTGATGCTCAAGGTCCGCATTGTCGAGGTGCAACGCGCCTCGCTCAAGCAGCTCGGGTTCAACCTCGGCGCCACCCTCGGCCAGCTGGGCAGCCCGCAATACATGATCACCGAGGCGGCCTCCTGGGGCGTCAACGGCGCGCTCCTCGGCGGCGGCAGCGGCGGCTACAGCCTGGACACCACTCAGCAACCCCAGACCAAGGCCTGGGACCCGCTGACCAATTCCTACGACCTGCCGGTGGTCTGCCGCACCTGCACCAACGGCGGCCAGGGCACCATCTCGACCATCCAGACCACCGCCGGCAGCACCGGCCTGAACAAGGCCAACGCCTCGATCCAGGCTTTCGAGCGGGTGGGCCTGGTGCGCACCCTGGCCGAGCCGACCCTGACCACGGTCTCGGGCGAAGCGGCCAAGTTCCTGGCTGGCGGCGAGTACCCCGTGCCCGTCGGCGAGGACAACACCGGTCGCGTGACCGTCGACTTCAAGCCCTACGGCGTGGGCCTCGGCTTCACCCCCGTCGTGCTGTCTGGCGGGCGCATTTCGCTGAAGCTGTCGACCGAAGTCTCCGAGCTGAGCAACCTCGGCGCCTTCGGCCTGGCCACCGGCGGGGTGAACCTGGTCATCCCGGGCCTGAACGTCCGCCGCGCGGAGACCACGGTCGAACTGCCTTCGGGCGGGGCGATGATGATCGCCGGCCTTCTGAAGGAGGAGAGCAAGCAGGATCTCGACAGCCTGCCCGGGCTGATGAATCTCCCGGTGCTGGGGGCTCTGTTCCGCTCGCGCGACTACCAGGAAGGCGAGACCGAACTGGTGGTGATCGTCACCCCCTACATCGCCCAGCCCACCAGCCCGGACAAGCTGCAGACCCCCGCGGACGGGCTGAAGCTGGCCAGCGACGTGGAGACCACGCTGCTGGGTCATATGAACAAGGTCTACAAGGCGCCGCCTGAGGCGGATGCCGCGGCGCGCAACTATCAGGGACCCGTCGGCTATGTCATCGAATAAGCGCCCCAGCCTGCGCACCCTGGCCTGGATCGCCCTGGCGGCGAGCGCCGCCGCCTGCGCCACCCCGCCGGCCAAGCCCGACCCCGTGGTCGCCAAGGGCCTGACCCCGACGCAGAACTTCAAGATCGCGGTGACCCAGTCGCCGGATGAGATCCAGCTGGCGGCCCACGCCAGCGGCCTCTCCGAACGCCAGGGCGAGGCGCTGGAGGCCTTCGCCGGGCGCTGGCGCGAGACCAGCGGGCACGAAGTCACCATCCGCGCGCCCTCGGGCGATGGCCACGACGCTTCGCACGCCGTGATGGCGATCGAGGAGCGGCTGCAGAGCCTGGGCGTGGCCCCGGCCCTGATCCACATCACCGCCTACGATCAGCCGGCCGGCGCTACGGGGCCGGTGATCCAGGTCGCCTTCACCCGCTATCAGGCCGAAGGCCCGCGCTGCGGCCGCGACTGGCAGGACTTCACCAAGACCGGCGGTAACGAGGTCAATTCCAACTTCGGCTGCGCAATCACCGCCAACACCGCCGCCATGGTCGCCAACCCCGCCGATCTGGCTGGGCCACGGGCCATGGACGACGCTGACGCCGGGCGCCGCGAGACCGTCCTGAACAAATATCGGCAAGGCCTGGTGACGTCCTCGGCCAAGGACGAGCAGGCCACCGGCGCCGTTTCGAACGTCGTGCAATAGGAGGCGATCACTTGCACAAGCCTTCCTCCCTGACCGACGCAGAGGCCGAAACGGGCTTCGAAGCGGACGACGAGTTCACCCTGGACGTGGGCGAGGCCTGGCGCGCGCCAGCCGCCCTGTCGCGTCCCGAGGGCGAAGACGACCCGTTCGAAGATCCCTTCGGCGAAACCGCGACCCACGACCCCTTCGCCGAAGCCGCCCTGCCGCCCTATGAGAGCGAGCCGGCCGAGCAGCTGACGCCCCTGTCCCTGCAGCAGGCTGTGGAGGCGCTCGAGGCGGAGATCAACGCCGCCGCGCTCGCCCAGGCTGAAGCGGCTGCGGCCGCGGCCGTCGAAGACGAAGCCGTCGAGATCGTCACGCATCAGGACGAGCCCGTCGCCTTCGTAGAGGAAATCGCTTTCGCGGAGGAAGAGACCGAAGCCACGGCCTTCGCCGCCGAAGAGCCCGAACCTGTCGCCTTTGCCGGGGAGGAGCCCGCGGCGCCGGCCATCGTTGAGGAAGCCGCGCCCGTCCCGGCCTATGCGGAACCGGAGCCTGAGCCGGAGATGACCGCGCCCGAGCCGCAGCAGGAGGCCTTCGCGCCTCAAGTTGAGACGGTCATGGCTGATCCGGTCATGGCTGATCCGGTCATGGCCGAGGCGGCCGAGGCCGCGCCTGCGCCGGCCATGGCCGCCAGCGAGCCCGCCTTCGACCCGCACGCCTTCGGCCACGCCCACCACGGCGAGCTGAGCGTTCCGCGGATCGGCATCCACATCTATTGCGAGCGCCCCGACACCCTGGAGACGGCGGAGCAGTCCTCCAAGGACCGCCGCATGACCCGGGCCAGCACCCAGGTCCGCTCCGGCGGCCTGGCCGCGGCCGTCCAGGCCTATCAGAACCAGCCGACCCCGCCGCTGGTGATCGTCGAGTGCATGGAGCCCGGCCCGGCCCTGGTGGCCAAGCTCGACCAGCTGGCCGAGGTCTGCGACACCGGCACCAAGGTTGTGGTGATCGGCCAGCACAACGACATCACCCTCTATCGCGAGCTGATGCGCCGCGGGGTCAGCGAGTATCTGGTCGCCCCGCTGCAGACCCTGCAGCTGATCTCGGCCATCACCACGCTCTACGCCGACCCCTCGGCCCCCTTCGTCGGCCGGCAGATCGCCTTTGTCGGCGCGCGGGGCGGGGTGGGCTCCTCGACCGTGGCGCACAACCTGGCCCATGCGCTCAGCGAGCACATGCAGTCATCGACCGCGATCGTCGACTTCGACCTGCCGTTCGGCACCGCCGGCCTCGACTTCAACCAGGACCCTTTGCAGGGGGTGGTCGACGCCCTGAGCCAGCCCGAGCGCCTGGACCCGGTGCTGCTGGACCGGATGATGGTGCGCTGTTCGGAGAGGCTCAGCCTGTTCGCAGCGCCTGCGACCCTGGACCACGACTACGAAATCTCGGCCGACGCCTTCGAGGAGGTGGCGACCAAGGTGCGCACCGCCGCGCCGTTCATCGTGCTCGACCTGCCGCACCTGTGGTCCAACTGGATGCGCCGGGTGCTGCTGGCCGCCGACGAGGTGGTGATCACCGCCACGCCGGACCTGGCCTCGCTGCGCAACGCCAAGAATATTCTCGACCTTCTGCGCCAGGCCCGGCCCAATGACACCCCGCCTAAGCTGGTGGTCAACCAGGTCGGCGTGCCCGGCCGGCCGGAGATCCCGATCAAGGACTTCGCCTCGGCCCTCGGCATCGAAAATCCGGTGATCGTGCCCTTCGACGCCAAGCTCTTCGGCCAGGCGGCCAACAACGGCCAGATGGTCGGCGAGGTCGGGCCCAAGTCCAAACCGGCAGAGAGCTTCCAGGTGCTGGCGCAGATGATCGCCCGCCGCGAGGCCCCGCCGGCGCCCAAGAAGTCGGCCCTGGCTTCCCTGTTCAAGCTGAAATAGGCGGCGCCCTTGTTCGGCAAGCGATCGAGCGACGGATCTCAAACCCCTCCGCCCAAGCCGGCTGCGGCGGCGCCGCCGGCCGTGGCCCCGACTGCGCCGATCGCCACCCGACCTCAGCCGGTCGATCCCGCCGAGGCGCGCCAGGCCCTGGCGCCGGAAGCCCCGCCGCCGGCCGCCGCTGCGCCCGCGCCCCGCGCCGCGCCCCAGCCCCAGGCGGCGCCAGCCAAGCCCGCCGGTCCCAAGCCCCAGGCCGGCGCAGGCCCCAAGGCCACCGCCGGCTTTGAGCAGCTGCGCGCCGCCCAGACCGTCGCGGCGACCGAGATCGTCCGTGAACAGAGCGATTATTTCCACGCCACCAAGACGGCGATCTTCAACGCCCTGATCAACACCATCGACCTGGGCCAGCTGGCCCAGCTCGACACCAAGACCGCGGGCGAGGAAATCCGCGACATCGTCGCCGAGCTGGTGGCGATCAAGAACGTGTCGATGTCGGTCGCGGAACAGGAACACCTGGTCCAGGAGATCATCAACGACGTCCTGGGCTATGGCCCGCTGGAGCCGCTGCTGGCCCGCGACGACATCGCCGACATCATGGTCAACGGCGCCGGGCGGGTGTTCATCGAAGTCGGCGGCAAGGTCCAGCTGACCAATGTCCGCTTCCGCGACAACGCCCAGCTGATGAACATCTGCCAGCGGATCGTCAGCCAGGTCGGCCGGCGGGTCGACGAAAGCTCGCCGATCTGCGACGCCCGCCTGCCCGACGGCAGCCGGGTCAACGTCATCGCCCCTCCCTTGGCCCTGGATGGCCCCACCCTGACCATCCGGAAGTTCAAGAAGGACAAGCTGACCATGCGCAACCTGGTCGAGTTCAACTCGATCAGCCCGGAAGGGGCGCGGGTGCTGGGTGTGATCGGCGCCTCGCGCTGCAACGTGGTCATCTCGGGCGGCACCGGCTCGGGCAAGACCACCCTGCTCAACACCATGACCGCCTTCATCGACCCGACCGAACGGGTGATCACCTGCGAGGACGCGGCCGAACTGCAGCTGCAGCAGCCGCACGTGGTGCGCCTGGAGACCCGGCCGCCGAACCTCGAAGGCTCGGGCACGATCACCATGCGCGACCTGGTCAAGAACTGTCTGCGGATGCGTCCCGAGCGGATCATCGTCGGCGAAGTGCGCGGACCGGAAGCCTTCGACCTCCTGCAGGCCATGAACACCGGCCACGACGGCTCGATGGGCACGCTGCACGCCAACTCCCCGCGCGAAGCCATCAGCCGGATCGAATCCATGATCACCATGGGCGGCTACGGCCTGCCGTCCAAGACCATCCGCGAGATGATCGTGGGCTCGATCGACGTGATCATCCAGGCCGCCCGCCTGCGCGACGGCTCGCGCCGTATCACCCACGTGACCGAGGTGCTGGGCCTAGAGGGCGAGGTCATCATCACCCAGGACCTGTTCGTCTACGAAATCACCGGCGAGGACGAGAACGGCAAGGTCCGGGGGCGCCACCGCTCCACCGGCATTGCGCGTCCCAGGTTCTGGGACCGGGCCCGCTACTATGGTCTTGAGCGGGAACTGGCCGAAGCTCTGGACGCGGCGGAGTAGGCGCCGATGCTGCTGACCATCCTCGTCGCGCTTCTGGGGTTTGTCGTGGTGGCGGGCCTCGGCTTCGCCTTCGCCGGCAATGACGGGCCGGGCGCCAAGACCATGAAGCGCGCCCAGGCGGTCAGCGCCGGCGGCGGCGCCCGCATCGAGCGCAGCCAGCGGGCCAAGGCCACCGACCAGGCCAACCGGCGCAAGCAACTGCTGGTGAACCTGAAGGAGCAGGAGCGCGCCCAGCGCAAGGCCACCCTCTCCATCGACGGCATGCTGCGGCAGGCAGGCCTGGAGTTCAGCGCCCGCCAGTTCTGGATCGCCAGCGGCGTCATGGCCCTGATCACGCTCGGGGCCACAGCCGTCATGCGCGCGCCGTGGCCCGTCATGCTCGGCGCGCCGGTGGCCGCCGGCCTGGGCCTGCCGCGCTGGGTGCTCGGCTTTCTGGCGGGGCGCCGGCGTAAGAGGTTCATCGAGCACTTCTCGGACGCCATCGATATCATCGTGCGCGGCATCAAGTCCGGCCTGCCGGTGCATGACTGCCTGAAGATCATCGCCCGCGAGAGCCCCGCCCCCCTAGGCCCCGAGTTCCAGGGCCTGGTCGAAAACCTGGCCATGGGCGTCGCGATCGACCAGGGGCTAGAGAAGATGTACGCGCGCATGCCCACCTCCGAGCTGCGCTTCTTCACCATCGTCCTGGCGATCCAGCAGAAGACCGGCGGCAATCTGGCCGAGGCCCTGGGCAACCTCTCCACCGTGCTGCGCGCGCGAAAGCTGATGCGCGAGAAGATCAAGGCCCTGTCGTCGGAAGCCACCGCTTCGGCCATGATCATCGGTTGCCTGCCGCCCGGCGTGGTGGTGCTGATCACCGTCACCACCCCCTCCTACATGTCGGTCATGTTCACCGACCCGCGCGGTCACATGATGCTGATGGGCGGCGCGATCTGGATGTCGGCGGGCATCTACGTCATGCGCAAAATGATCAACTTCAAGTTCTGAGGGAGGCAGGCGCATGGGCATAGCCGAGACCCTCACCAATCCCGACAATATCCTGATGGCCGTCACGGCCGCGGTGGTGTTCGCCACCGGCGTGACCATCGCCGGCCCGATGATGAGCCGCTCGGACCTCGAAGGGCGGATGAAGTCGGTGGCCAATCGGCGCGAGGAGCTGCGCCGCCGTTCGCGCGAGGCCCTGGCCCAGCGCAACCAGCAGCAGCCGAACTCGCTGCGCCGCACCGACAGCGGCCTCTACAAGACCATCGTCGACCGGCTGGATCTGAGCAGGCTGCTGGAAGATCCCAAGGTGGTGGACAGCCTGGCCCAGGCGGGCTTCCGCGGCCCGCGGCCGGTAAGCACCTTCTATTTCTTCCGCTTCGTCACGCCGTTCGCCTTCGCCCTGTTCGCGGCCTTCTACCTCTTCGTGGTCAACGGCTTCGGCATGACCCTGATGGCCAAGCTGTGCGCCGTGGTCGGGGGCATGACGCTGGGCTATTATGCGCCCAACATCTACATCAAGAACATCGCCACCAAGCGCCGCGAATCGATTGTCGCCGCCTTTCCCGACGCCCTCGACCTGCTGCTGATCTGCGTTGAATCCGGCATGTCGATCGAGGCGGCGCTGCAGAAGGTCGGTCAGGAAGTCGGTTCGGCTTCGATCGAGCTGGCCGAAGAGCTGTCGCTGCTGGTCGCAGAGCTGTCCTATCTGCCCGACCGTCGGCTTGCCTATGAGGGCCTGGCCAAGCGGGTCAACCACGCCGGCATCAAGTCGGTCTGCACGGCCATGGTCCAGGCCGAGCGCTACGGCACGCCCCTTGGCGCGGCTCTGCGGGTGATGTCCAAGGAGAACCGCGAACTCCGCCTCGCCGCCGCCGAGAAGAAGGCGGCCGCTCTGCCAGCCAAGCTGACCGTGCCGATGATCCTGTTCTTCCTGCCGGTGCTGTTCGTGGTGATCCTGGGCCCGGCCATCATCAAAGTGCAGAACGTCACCGCCCAGCACGCCGCCGCGTCTCACTGAGACCCGCCGCCCGCCCCAAACGGCTGCGGCGGTATCTGATCCCTCAGGCCGCCGCCCTGACGTCGGCGCTTTTGCCGAAGGCGCCGGGCCAGCCGGCTACGGGATGCAGCTGGTCTGTGAGCCCCTTCGGCGTCTCGTCGGCGCCCAGCACCAGCCAGCCGTCGGCGGTCAGGGCGCGGGCCAGTTTTTCCAGCACCGGGCCGCGGAATTCGGGCGCCAGCATCGAGATCAGGTTGCGGCAGAAGATCACGTCGAAATGGCCGACCGGCTTCAGTTCGGCCATCAGGTTGATCTTGCGCCAGCGGACCACCTCGCGCAGGCGCGAACCGGCCTGCCACAGCTCGTCCACCTTTTCGAAACGCCGCACCAGTTGGCGGATCGGCAGACCCCGCTGCACCTCGAACTGGGTGTAGAGCCCGCTGCGGGCCTTCTCCAGCCGCCGCTCGGAAAGGTCCGAGGCGAACAGCTCGACCTTGAGCCCCGGCGCCGCCTCCGCCGCCTCGTCGATCATCATGGCCAGGGAATAGGCTTCCTGGCCGGTGGAGCAGCCCGCGCTCCAGACTCTCAAGGGGCGGTCTCGGCGGCCGATCAGGCTCGGCAGCATCTCGTCGCGAAAATGGCGGAACGGGGTGCGGTCGCGGAAGAAGCAGGTCTCGCTGTGGGTCAGGGCCTCGGTCGCCAGCCACATCACGCCCTCGTCCAGGCGCATGGCCTCGATCAGGTCGCCGACCCCGTCATAGCCCTCGCGCCGGGCCACCGCCGCCAGGCGGGTCTCCAGCACATAGGTCTTGGTCGGGTCCAGCTCGACCCCCGACTGCGCGCGCACGCCGCGGCAGACCGCATCGATCTCGTCCAGCCTCATGCCCCGACCTCGGCCAGGACGCCGGCCTCGGCCATCTTCATGGCCAGGATGTCGCCGTCGAAGGGCTTCATGATGTATTCGTTCGCCCCGGCCTCCAGGGCGGTTTGGATGCGCTCCGGGTCGTTCTCGACGGTGCAGAACACCACCACCGGCTCGTCGCCGAACGGCGCCGCCCGCAACTCGCGCAGGAAGGACAGCCCGTCCATCACCGGCATGTTCCAGTCCAGGAGGATGGCGTCGGGCATGGCCGTGCGGCACCAGGCCATGGCCTCCATGCCGTCGGCGGCCTCGGACACGTCGAGTCCCAGGTCTTCAAGAATGCGGCGGGCGACCTTTCTGATCACCCGGCTGTCGTCGACGACCAGACAGGTCTTCACCGGACTGCGCTCCCAGAACGCACAGGGGCACGGCTTCGCCGCCAGACGCGCTCTCAAAGAATGACTCAAGGCCTGTTCGGCTCGGACCTTTCATCCGAACCGGCGAGGCCTGGACCTATCCGGGGAGTATGGCTGGGGTAGGTTAAGTTAGGGTTTGGCCGGCGTTGGCTCTACCCAAGAAGTTTGGGGAAACGCGCCCTCAGCGTGACCAGGGCTTCCTCGCTCTGGGTTTCCAGAACGCCGCCGGCGTCGTCGATCAGCTTCCTCAGATAGTAGGCCTGGACCCAGTGGCCGGTTCGGCCCTCCGACAGCCGTCGACCCTCCAGCCCGTCGATCACTTCCTGGCGCAGCCGGGCGCGGCCGGACGCCTCGATGACGATGGTGATTTCGCTGTCGCTCTCCACCGCCTCGGCCCGGACCATGCCGCCAGCCGGCAGGGCGCCGGCGCCGATCTGGCAGAGGTTGAGGAGCGCGCGGGCCGGCGGCTTGTCCAGGCCTGGCTGGGTCACCTGCCAGTCCAGCTTGGCGCGCATGTCGGCGAACACTCCCTGGCTGAGGGCCAGCAGTTCGCGGGTGTCGAAGACCTCGGCCGCCGCCGAGCCGCCGAAGGCGATGCGGTCGTACTTGATCAGGGCCACCAGCTTGTTGGCGCTGGCGGCGATCATGCCCATGGCCTCCTCGCGCATGTCCTGGGCCGACGGGTCTTCCAGGAGATCGAGGCCCGAGACGATGGCCCCGGCCGGGCTGATGAAGTCGTGGCACAGGCGCGCGGCCAGGTGCGAGGCCAGTTCGTTGGCGGTGACCTCGGCCGGGAGGGCCGGCGGTTCGGGCGCAGGAGAGGCATCGGCGGAGGGGGCGATGGGATCGGTCATGGCGTTACTCATATGAGGCCGCAAAGCCTGTCCTGATTTGCCGCTTTCGCAAACCTGGACCACATGCCAAATCGAGCGTCGAGAGGTCCTATGACGAACGATCAAGGCGTGGGCGCCCGGCTGGCGGCGATAGCCGAAGCGGCGGGTGCGGTCATTCTGCCCTTCTGGCGCACCGGCGTCACGGTTGACGTGAAGGCCGACGACAGCCCGGTCACCGAGGCCGATCGCCGCGGCGAGGCGATGATCCTGCAAGCGCTCGCCGCTGACTTTCCGGACGTGGCGGTGGTGGCGGAGGAAGCCTCGGCGGCGGCCGGCGGCCCGCCCAAGGCGATCGCCTCGCGCTTCTTCCTGGTCGACGCCTTGGACGGCACCCGCGCCTTTGTCCGCGGCGAGGCCCATTTCACCGTCAACATCGCCCTGATCGAGCGCGGCCGGCCGATCGCCGGGGCGGTGATGGCTCCGGCCACCGGCCAGGTCTGGTTCACTGCGCCGCAGGGGGCCCTTAAGCGGCAGGCCGGCGAGGCCGGCGGATCGCTGGTCCGCGTGCGGTCCCCGAGTGCGCGGCTCGTGGCCCTGACCTCCTCGGCGATCAAGCCGGAACAGGAGGCGCGGCTTCGCGAACGCTACGGTTTTTCCGAGCGCCAGGGCATGGGTTCCTCGCTCAAGCTCTGCGTGGTGGCCGAGGGCGGGGCCGATCTGTATCCCCGCCATGGTCCGACCATGGAATGGGACATCGCCGCCGGCCATGCGGTGCTCGAGGCCGCCGGTGGTTCGCTGACTACCCCCGAGGGCGAGCCGCTCGGCTATGGCAAGGCGGACCGGGGCTTCGAGAACGGCTGGTTCGTCGCCCGCGGCGGCTGAGCGGCGGCCCGCCTTCCGCCTGCGTCACCCCGATGTTACAGCAGCATAAAACGGGGAGAGTTCGCGTATGGCCGAAATTGCTGCGGCGGCGGTCGGGGTCGACGACAAGGGCCACGCGCCCACGTCCATGGGCGTGGTGGTGGCCGCCTCCTCGGCCGGCACGGCCTTCGAGTGGTACGACTTCTTCATCTTCGGCAGCCTGACCCAGGTCATCTCCAAAACCTTCTTCGCCGGGCTGAACGAGACCGCCGGCTATATCGCAGCCCTGGCCCTGTTTGGCGTCGGCTTCGCCTTTCGCCCGATCGGCGCCCTGGTGTTCGGGCGCATCGGCGACCAACTGGGACGCAAGGGGGCGTTCCTGGTCACCGTGACGCTGATGGGCGGCTCGACCTTCGCCATCGGCCTGCTGCCGACCTTCGCCCAGATCGGCATGGCCTCGCCGATCCTCCTGATCCTGCTTCGCGTGGTGCAGGGCTTCGCCCTCGGCGGCGAATATGGCGGGGCGGTGGTCTATGTGGCCGAGCACAGCCGCGCGGAGCGGCGCGGCTGGAACACCAGCTGGGTGCAGACCTCGGCCGCCTTCGGCCTGTTCGGCGCCCTGGGCGTGATCTGGCTGAGCCGCAACCTTCTGGGCGAGGCGACCTTCACCGCCTGGGGCTGGCGCATTCCGTTCCTGGTCTCGATGGGGCTTCTGGCCATCTCGGTGTGGATGCGGCTGAAGCTGCACGAAAGCCCGGCCTTCAGCCGCATCAAGGAAGCCGGCCAGGCCAGCGAGGCGCCCTATGCCGAAGCCTTCGGCCAGTGGCGAAACCTCAAGCTCGTGCTGCTGGCCTTCTTCGCCATGATGAGCGCCCAGGGGGCGGTCTGGTACACCAGCTTCTTCTACATCCAGGTGTTCATGGAGAAGTTCCTCAAGGTCGACCCGGCGACGATCAACCTCGTGATCATGGTCGTGGTCGCCGCGAGCGCGCCGCTCTATGTGCTGTTCGGGCGGGTCTCCGACCGGCTGGGCCGCAAGCCGGTGATGCTGGCCGGCATGACCCTGGCCCTGGTGTTCTTCTTCCCGGGTTTCCGCGCCCTGGAGCGCGCCGCCAATCCGGCCCTGGCCGTGGCCTCGGCGCGGAACACGGTGGTGGTGGTGGCAGACCCGGCCGACTGCGCCCTGCAGTTCGATCCCGTCGGCAAGGCCTCGTTCGTGTCCGCCTGCGACATCGCCAAGAGCGCCCTGGCCAATGCCGGGGTCTCCTATACCAACCAGGCGGCGCCGGCCGGCTCGCCCGCCGTGGTGCGTGTCGGCAAGGTCGAGGTCGCCTCGGCCAGCGCCAAGGGCCTCGCCAAGGACCAGGCCAAGGCCGTGCGCGGCGCCGTCGAGGGCAGGCTGAAGGCGGCGCTGAAGGCCGCCGGCTATCCCTCCAAGGCCGACCCGGCGCAGATGAACCTGCCCCTGATGCTGGCCATCCTGATGGTGTTCGTGGTCGCCGCCACCGCCCTGTTCGGCCCTCTGGCGGCCTGCCTGATCGAGCTGTTCCCCACCCGCATCCGCTACACGGCCATGTCCCTGCCCTATAATATCGGCACCGGCTGGATCGGCGGCTTCCTCCCCTTTTCGGCCTTCGCCATCGTGGCGGCGACCGGGAACATCTATGCCGGCCTCTGGTATCCGGTGGTGTTCACCGCCATCAGCGTGGTGGTGATGCTGTTCCTGCTGCCCGAGACCCGCGGCCGGCCGCTGGACGCCTGAATTTCCTGAGACGAGCGTTTCCATGACCCACTATGTCCTGCCCGCCCCGGTCCAGCCGGCCCTGCCGGTGGAGGGCTCGACCGCCCTTTTCCCGGTGCGCCGGGTGTTCTGCGTCGGGCGCAACTACGCCGCCCATCGGCGGGAGATGGGCGGAGACGAGCGTGACCGGCCGTTCTTCTTCCAGAAACCCGCCGACGCCCTGGTCCCGCCGGGCCTGCCTGTCCCCTATCCGAGCCTGACCAAAAACCTGCACCACGAGATCGAGCTGGTCGCGGCCCTGGGCGCGGACGGGGCCGACGTGTCGCCCGACGAGGCCCTGGCCATGGTCTGGGGCTACGCCGCTGGCGTGGACCTGACCCGCCGCGACCTGCAGAACGCGGCCAAGGACAAGGGCCAGCCCTGGGAAGCCGGCAAGGCCTTCGACGCCTCGGCCCCGATCGGCCTGATCCGCCCTGTCGACCGCTCCGGCCACCCGAAGGGCGGGATCCGCCTCTCGGTCAACGGCGAGGTGCGGCAAGAGGCGCAACTGTCCGACATGATCTGGAGCGTCGCCGAGGTGATCGCCCAGGCCTCACGCCTCTGGCGCCTGGAGGCGGGCGACCTGATCTTTACCGGCACCCCCGAAGGGGTCGGGCCGCTGAACCCCGGCGATCAGGTCGAGGGCGAGATCGAAGACGTGGGGCGCGTCAGCTTCCACATCGCGTGAGGGGTTTCAGGCCGCCCGCAGGGTCTCGGCCAGGAGTTTGCCTTCGCTGCGGCGGCTGGAACCGGCGCGCCAACAGACCACGATCTCGCGGCTGGGCTTGAGGGCGTCGAGCGGGCGGATGCTGACCGGCACGTGCTCGGTCAGGCCGGCCTCCACCGCCATGGCCGGCAAGAGCGAAACCCCGAGGCCCGAGCCCACCATCTGCACGAGGGTCGGCAGCGAGGTGGCGGCGAAGGCGCCGTCCGCCCCGCCGCGGGGCGGCTCCAGGCCGCAGGCGCCCAGGGCATGGTCGCGCAGGCAGTGGCCGTCCTCCAGGAGGATCAGGTCGTCGCCTTCCAGCCGCTCCGGCGCTATGGCCTTGAGCTGGCTCAAGGGGTGGTCGGCCGGCACCGCGGCCACCAGGGCGTCGACAGCCACCGGCTCGGTTTCGAGGCCGGAGGTGTCATAGGGCAAGGCGATCAGGGCGGCGTCCAGCGCCCCGCCCTTCAGCGAGGCGATCAGGCGCTGGGTAAGGTCCTCGCGCAGGAACAGGCGCAGTTTGGGAAAACGATCGCGCAGCACGGGCAGGGCGCGGGGCAACAGGAACGGGGCGATGGTCGGGATTACGCCCAGGCGGAAGCGGCCGGACAGCGGCTGGCCGGCGCTGCTAGCGGCCTGCACCAGATCCTCGGCCTGGGCCAGGATCTGGGCGGCGCGGCGCACCGCCTCCTCGCCCACCGAGGTCAGGATCACACCCGAGCGGGCCCGGTCGACCACCGGGGCGCCGAGGATCTTCTCCAGTTCGTGAATGCCGGCCGACAGGGTCGGCTGGGTGACGTGGGCGGCCTCGGCCGCGCGGCTGAACGAACGGTGGTCGTCGAGCAGCTTGAGATATTGCAACTGGCGCAGGGTCGGAAGCATGACCTCAGTATAAATATGATCTATCAAATAGGAAGATATTATCGATTGGATTTATCCCAAGGCCGGCCCTATCTCCACGCCTGCGCAGGGCGGCGACGCCCTCCTCCCCAAACGCAATGTAGCCACGGAGTAAGAGCCAATGATCGGCGTCGGTCAAAAACTGCCTGAATTCAAGATCGTGGGCGTGAAGCCCAAGTTCATGCGCCACGAGGAAGGCGGCGTCAGCGCCTTCGAAGAGGTGACCAACGAGAGCTTCCCCGGCCAGTGGAAGGTGATCTTCTTCTATCCCAAGGACTTCACCTTCGTCTGTCCGACCGAGATCGCCGAGTTCGCCCGCCTGAACAGGGACTTCGCCGACCGCGACGCGGTGGTGCTGGGTGGCTCGACCGACAACGAACACGTCAAACTGGCCTGGCGGCGCGACCATGCCGACCTGAACCACCTGGCGATCTGGAATTTCGCCGACAACGGAGGCCGCTTCGCCCGCGCGCTCGGCGTGCTGGACGAAGAGGAAGGCGTGGCCCAGCGCGCCACCCTGATCGTCGATCCGCATGGGGTGGTGCAGCACGTCTATGTCACCAGCCTCAGCGTTGGCCGCAACCCCGCCGACACCTTGCGCGTGCTCGACGCCCTGCAGACGGACGAACTCTGCCCCTGCAACCGCGCGGTGGGCGGTGAGACCTTGAAGGCCGCCTGAGGAGCCGCCTTCTGCGATATCGCCGATCGCGGGGTCATTGATCCCATGATCGGCGATATAGAGGTAATAATTTTGTGTGGAATGGTTCATTCTGAGCCGATCATGCTCTATGAACGGCCGCCCTTCCCGGCGCGAGACGGAAGGGCTCTTATGGCCCCATAGAAAAGACCGTCTCGCCCGGAGATCCCCTATGTCCCTCGACGCGCTTCGCGAAACCCTGCCGGCCTACGCCAAGGACCTCAGCCTGAACCTCTCGACCCTGGCGGGCGAGACCCTGCTGACCGACCAGCAGAAGTGGGGCTGCTTCGTCGCCTCCGCCCATGCGATCGGCGTCCCGGCTGTGGTCAAGGCCTGCGAAGCCGCCGCGGCCGAAGCCGGCCTCAGCGAGGAAGCCAAGACCGGGGCCAAGGCCGCCGCGGCGATCATGGGCATGAACAACGTCTATTACCGCTCGCTGCACATCATGCAGAACGCCGAGTACCGCACCCTGCCGGCGCGCCTGCGCATGAGCATCATCGCCAATCCGGGCGTGGAGAAGCTGGACTTCGAGCTGTGGTCGCTGGCCGTCTCGGCCATCAACGGCTGCGGCATGTGCATCGACGCCCACGAAGTCGAACTGAAGAAGCACGGCATGGCCAACACCGCCATCCAGGCGGCGCTGCGCATCGCCTCGGTGGTCAACGCCGTCTCGCGTGTGGTGGCCGGCGAAGCCGCGGCGGCCTGATCCCAGGCCTCAGTGCGCCGCCAACCGGTAGCGCACCACCGCCCGCTGCCCCACCTGGCCGCCATAGATGACGCCGTGGGGGTCGACCCAGATCCCTTCGGCCCCGCTGGTGGCGGTCTTGTCGGGGGTGGCGTAGGTATCGGGGATGAAGGCGGTGACCTTGCCGGTCACGGCGCTGCCGACGCGCACGCCGCGCTTCCACCCGGGGTGGTGGCCATAGCCCTCGGGCGTGCGCGATTCCGAATCCGAGACATAGAGCACGTCGTTGCGGTCGATATAGACGCCGCTGGGCCGGCTGAACTGGCTCCAGGCGTCCAGTAGCTTGCCGTTCTGGTCGTA